>NZ_CP011503.1:1954965-2280792 GCF_001028665.1 Burkholderia pyrrocinia | reverse complement strand
ATGCCGTAATGCTACGTAATATACGCAACCAGAAAAGCGCCTCCGTTGGTACCCGCGCCACTTTATCTATTGCAATGCACCATTTGTTGCGAAGCTGCGGAGTCGGCGCCGGCTATCGTCAAGTCGCACCATTCGTCTGACAAACATGCGTGTCGCGCGGGCTGATCCGGCCTCGCGCGCATGTTTCAATCAGCGCGCACCGGCCCTTCCCGGCATGCGCCGCATGCGGCCCTCCGTTTGGAGCGTCGCGCCTAGCACCGGGGATTGGAAAGCGTGCGCACGGGTCGTATAACAGGCAGAACCGGACGACGATTCGGTGCCGCCGCGCGCGTCGCGGACCAACGACGATTCGAACAACCGTGCATGCGGCCGCCCTCGGGCCGGCCGACTGGAGGGAGACAATGGCAATGACCGACGGATCGGCTTCGGGCTGGTCGGATGGCAAGCGTTACCTGTGGCTGCTCGGCGCGCTGACGATCACGTTGCCGATCCTCTCCGCCCAGCTCGCGCTGTCGACCGGCCTTCACGTGTTCTGGTGGTTCGGTCCGCTTTTCGCGTTCGGCGTGATCCCGATCCTCGACACGCTGATCGGCGACGATCGCGACAATCCGCCCGAGGCCGTCGTGCCGCACCTCGAACGGGAGCGCTATTACCGTTTCATCGTCTATCTCGCGACGCTCGTCGAATATGTCGCGTTCTTCACGTGCGTGTGGATCGTCGGCACGCACACACTCGCGTGGTACGACTACGTCGGCTTCGCGCTGTCGCTCGGCGCCGCGACGGGCATCTCGATCAATACCGCGCACGAGCTCGGGCACAAGACGAACCGCTTCGAACGCTGGCTCGCGAAGATCACGCTCGCGCCGGTCGCGTACGGCCACTTCTACGTCGAGCACAACCGCGGCCACCACGTGCGCGTCGCAACGGCCGAGGATCCGGCGAGCGCACGCTACGGCGAGTCGTTCTGGGCGTTCCTGCCGCGCACCGTGACCGGCAGCATCCGCTCGGCATGGCGGCTCGAAAAAGCTCGCCTCGAGCGGCTCGGGCATTCGCCGTGGACCTGGCGCAACGAGGTGCTGCACGCATGGGCGATGACCGTCGTCGTGTGGGGCATCGCGATCGCGATGGCCGGCAAGGTCGCGATCCCGTTCCTCGTGATCCAGGCCGTCTACGGCGCGTCGCTGCTCGAAGTCGTGAACTACGTCGAGCATTACGGGCTCGGCCGCCGCAAGCTGCCGAGCGGCCGCTACGAGCGCTGCACGCCGCAGCATTCGTGGAACAGCAATCACGTCGTCACCAACCTGTTCCTGTACCAGTTGCAGCGGCACGCCGACCACCACGCGAATCCGACGCGCTCGTACCAGGCGCTGCGCCACTTCGACGATGCGCCGCAACTGCCGGCCGGCTACGCGACGATGATCCTGTTCGCGTACGTGCCGCCGCTCTGGTATCGCGTGATGAATCCGCGCGTCGTCGCGCACTATGGCGGCGACATGGCGCAATCGAACATCAAGCCGTCGATTCGTGCCAGGGTGCTCGCGCAGTATCCGGCCGCGGCGTGATTGCGGATGACCGACCGGCGGGAGTCGGTGCGCGCTCGCCACGTCGCGCGCCGCTGAAAGCCGCCGCCGCGCCGGCATCCGGTTCCTTCGGAACCCGGCGCGACGGCCACGCCGTCACGCCATTTCCGGCAGCCTGAACACAGCCACCGCGTGCCGCAGCGCGCTCGCCTGCTCGGCCAGCGCCTGCGTCGCGGCCGTGGCCTGCTCGACGAGCGCCGCATTGCGCTGCGTCGCTTCGTCCATCTGCGTGACCGCGACGTTCACCTGCTGGATGCCGCCGCTCTGCTCCTGCGACGCCGACGAGATCTCGCCGACGATCGTCGTGACGCGCTGCACCGCGCCGACGATCTCGTGAATCGATTCGCCCGCGCGACCGATCAGCACGGCACCCTCGTCGACCCGCTGCGTCGATTGCTCGATGAGCCCCTTGATCTCCTTCGCAGCCGACGCGCTGCGCTGCGCGAGCGTGCGCACCTCGGCCGCGACGACCGCGAAGCCGCGCCCCTGCTCGCCCGCACGGGCCGCCTCGACGGCCGCGTTCAGCGCGAGGATGTTGGTCTGGAACGCGATGCCGTCGATCACCGCGATGATTTCGCCGACCTTTGCCGCGCTGTCGGCGATGCCGTTCATCGTGTGCACGGCGTCCGTCATCACGCCGCCGCCCGCGGACGCGATATTCGACGCGTCGCGCGCAAGCTGCGCCGCGTGCTGCGCGTGCTCGGCCGACTGGCGCACGATGCCCGTCAGCTCGGTCATGCTGGCCGCCGTCTCCTCGAGCGACGCGGCCTGCGATTCGGTGCGCGACGACAGATCGTGATTGCCCGACGCGATCTGCGCGCTCGCCGTCGCGACGGCTTCGGCATGCGTCCGCACTTCGAGCACGACGCCCGACAGGCTCGTCTGCATCGTCTGCAACGCACGCAGCAGATCGGCGATCTCGTCGCGGCCGGTCGCGTCGACGTTGCGCGTCAGGTCGCCGCCGGCGACGGCCTGCGCGCACGCCACGGCACGGTCGAGCGGACGCAGGATCGCGCGGCTGAACAGGAACGCGCCGACCATCGCGACGCCGAGCACGACCAGCATCAGCACGAGGCTCGCGGTGGTCGCGTGCTGCGCGTCGCGGCTCGCCTGCGCCGACACGGCAGCGCTCTCGTCGGCGATCGACTTCGCGGCCCGCTCCAGCAGCGCCGCCGGTTCGCGGTCGACGCCCGCGACGGCGGCATCGCCGGCCGACGGCTCGAAGCCGGCCGCCTTGAACGCGTCGAAGCCGCGCCCGTAGCCGTCGCCCATTGTCGTGTGCGCACGCACGAATTGCTCGACGAGCGAGCGGCTCTCGCCGGGCGGCAACTGACGGACGAGCTGAGCAGCGAGCGAATCGACCGCGCGCTCGCGCGTCTGGAATGCCTGCCAGTACCTGTCGAGTTTGTCGGGCTGCTTGCCGCGCAGCAGCGTGTCCTTCCATTCCTGCACCTGCAGCTTGAACTGCACGAGCGTGGCCGACACGAGCCGTTCGTTGCCGACGTTCGTCTGCACGTCTTCGGCGAACGTATCGATCGACCGGTTGAGGATGTGGATGCCGTACAGCGCGCCGCAGAACATCAGCAGCAACGCGACGGCGAATGCGAGGGGAATCTTGTAGCTCAGCTTCATGGGACCTTCAATCGACGGGGACGATGCGGCTCGGCATGGGTGCCGGCCGCCGCACCGTGTTAACGGCGCGGGACGAGAAGGCTTAAAACTGAGGAAAGCGACGAAGACGGGTGGCGCAGCAGCGCCGTCGCGGGACACGGTCGACGCCGCGTACGGATCGGCAATGCCGAAATGAACGACTGCGCTTTGTGACGGAAACGGTGTCGAGACGAAGACCACGACAAGCAGTGCGAAGCGAACCGCGTGATGAATTCGGCGAGGTCGTCATGCCGCCGCATGAACGCGAGGAAGAACGGTACGGCAATCGATGCACGCGCCGCAGACCCAAAACGAAAAACCCCTTGATCCTTTCGGATCAAGGGGTTTCGTATTCTGGCGGAGAGGGTGGGATTCGAACCCACGGTACGGGGAAACCGTACGCCTGATTTCGAGTCAGGTACATTCGACCACTCTGCCACCTCTCCGTTTTACTGCATTTCCCGGTTGGTCATGTCCGGGAAAGAAAAGATTATAAAACGATCTTTTCTGAGCTGACAAGCCCCTTCCGCAAATTTTTTTGCAAGGGCCTGGAAGCCTGCGTCACGACGCCCGTGTCGGCGCGTCGATCCGCTCCATGCCGCCCATGTACGGACGCAGCACTTCCGGCACCGTGACCGAGCCGTCCGCGTTCTGGTAGTTCTCCAGCACCGCGACGAGCGTACGGCCAACCGCGAGACCCGAACCGTTCAGCGTATGCACGAGCTCGGGCTTGCCCTGCGCGTTGCGGAAACGCGCCTGCATCCGGCGTGCCTGGAACGCCTCGGTGTTCGAGCAGCTCGAGATCTCGCGATAGGTGTTCTGCGCGGGCAGCCACACCTCGAGGTCGAACGTCTTCGCGGCCGAGAAGCCCATGTCGCCCGTGCACAGCGTGATCACGCGGTACGGCAGGCCGAGATTCTGCAGGATCGCCTCCGCATGGCCGACCATCTCGTCGAGCGCCGCGTACGACGCTTCCGGCGCGACGACCTGCACCATCTCGACCTTGTCGAACTGGTGCTGGCGGATCATCCCGCGCGTGTCGCGGCCGTACGAACCGGCTTCCGAGCGGAAGCACGGGGAATGCGCGGTCAGCTTGATCGGCAGCGCGGACGCGTCGACGATCGACTCGCGCACGGTGTTCGTCAGCGAGATCTCGGACGTGGAGATCAGGTATTGCGTGACCGTGTTCTCCGCACCGCCCTTCTCGACCCGGAACATGTCGTCCGCGAACTTCGGCAACTGGCCCGTGCCGTAGAGGATCTCCGGATTCACGATGTACGGCGTGTACGTTTCGGTGTAGCCGTGCTGCTGCGTGTGCGTGTCGATCATGAACTGCGCGAGTGCGCGGTGCAGGCGCGCGATCGGGCCGCGCAGCATCGTGAAGCGCGCGCCGGCGAGCTTCGCGCCCGTCTCGAAATCGAGGCCGAGCGGCGTGCCGACATCGACGTGATCCTTCACCTCGAAGTCGAACTGGCGCGGCGTGCCCCAGCGGCGCGCCTCGACGTTGTCGGCTTCGTCGTTGCCGACCGGCACGCTTTCGTGCGCGACGTTCGGCATGCCCAGCATCAGGTCGGACAGGCGCGCCTGGATGTCGCCGAGCTTGGCTTCTCCCGCCTTCATCTCGTCGCCGATCCCGCCGACCTCGGCCATCACGGCCGACGTGTCCTCGCCCTTCCCCTTCATCGCGCCGATCTGCTTCGACAGGCTGTTGCGGCGCGCCTGGAGCTCTTCGGTACGGGTCTGGATCGCGCGGCGTTCCGCTTCGAGTGCGGAGAACGCGGCGATGTCGAGGGTGTAGCCGCGATCGGCGAGGCGCTTGGCGACGCCGTCGAGGTCTTTGCGCAGCAACTGGATGTCGAGCATGGGAGGACTTGGAAAATCGTTGTATGAGACGGGAATTCTAACGCACCGCGCGGCCGCCACGGCACCAGCCTGACGGACGATGCCCGAAAACGGCCGGTCGTGGCAGTATCGCCATGCCGGCTCGCGTCGGCGGCCGGAGCATCGCATTGTGCCAAACCGTTGCTGGCGGCGAAACGCGTGCATCGGCCGCACGTAACGCGTCGCACGCCGCCCAGCATCACCTCACCGCCCTTCAAGGAACCCGATGGCCATCGAACTGGACAAGGATGTACGCGACCGCGCAATCGCGTCGCTGCAACGTTATTTCACAGAAAACATGGACGAGCCGATCGGCAACATCCAGGCCGGCGCGCTGCTGCATTTCTTCGTCGAGGAGATCGCGCCCGCGATCTACAACCTCGCGATCGCCGACGCGCAGGAACGCCTGCATGCGCGGGTCGCCGAGCTCGACATCGACTGCCACGAAGAGCCGTTCGAATACTGGAAGAAACAGCCGGGCCGCAAGCGCTGACGCATTCGGAACGGCGCCGGCCGGGCCGCACACTGCCCGTCAGTCCTTCTTGCCGGCCTCGCGGTCGAGCTCGCGCAGCCATGCGAGCTTGTCGGCGATCTTCGATTCGAGCCCGCGCGGCACCGGCTTGTACCAGTACGGCTCGCGCACCCCGTCCGGCAGGTACGTCTCGCCGGCCGCATACGCGTTCGGCTCGTCGTGCGCGTAACGGTACGCGTGGCCGTAGCCGAGCTCCTTCATCAGCTTGGTCGGTGCGTTGCGCAGATGCACGGGCACCTCGCGCGACTTGTCCTGCTTCACGAACGCCATCGCCTGGTTGAACGCGTTGTAGCCCGCGTTGCTCTTCGCCGCGCAGGCGAGATAGATCACCGCCTGCCCGAGCGCGAGTTCGCCTTCCGGCGAGCCGAGCCGCTCGTAGGTTTCAGCCGCGTCGTTCGCCATCTGCAAAGCGCGCGGATCGGCAAGGCCGATGTCTTCCCACGCCATCCGCACGATCCGCCGCGCGAGATATTTCGGATCCGCGCCGCCGTCGATCATCCGGCAGAACCAGTACAACGCGCCGTCGGGGCTCGACCCGCGCACTGACTTGTGCAGCGCCGAGATCTGGTCGTAGAAGTTGTCGCCGCCCTTGTCGAAGCGCCGCGCGTTCAGCGTCATCGCACTGCTGACGAATTCGGCGTCGATCGTCGCGACGCCGGCCGACGATGCCGCCGTCTGCGCCTGTTCGAGCAGGTTCAGGAAGCGCCGCGCGTCGCCGTCCGCATAGCCGACCAGCGTATCGATCGCCTTGTCGTCGAACGCGAGGCCGTCGAGCGCGATTTCCTGCGCGCGCTTCAGCAGCTGGCGCAGCTCGTCGTCGTCCAGCGACTTCAGCACGTACACCTGTGCACGCGACAGCAAGGCCGAGTTGACCTCGAAGCTCGGATTCTCGGTCGTCGCGCCGATGAAGGTCACGAGCCCCGACTCGACGAACGGCAGCAATGCATCCTGCTGCCCCTTGTTGAAGCGGTGGATCTCGTCGACGAACAGGATCGTGTGGCGACCGGTGCGGTTCAGCGTGTCCTTCGCCTGCTCCATCGACTCGCGGATGTCCTTCACGCCGCCGAGCACCGCGGACAGC
This sequence comes from Burkholderia pyrrocinia, assembly GCF_001028665.1. Lineage (NCBI taxonomy): Bacteria > Pseudomonadati > Pseudomonadota > Betaproteobacteria > Burkholderiales > Burkholderiaceae > Burkholderia > Burkholderia pyrrocinia. Next base: position 2,274,068 of record NZ_CP011503.1, on the reverse strand, counting down.
GCAATGAATTCGCAGTCGAACGCGAGCGCGGTGAGCCGCGCGAGCGTCGTCTTGCCGACGCCGGGCGGCCCCCACAGGATCATCGAATGCGGCTTGCCCGATTCGAACGCGAGCCGCAGCGGCTTGCCTTCGCCCAGCAAATGCGTCTGGCCGATCACCTCGGCGAGCGTCTTCGGCCGCAGCGCCTCGGCGAGCGGCCGGCGCGGCTCGACTTGAAACAGGTCGGACATGAACCCTCGCTCCACATCAAACGATGGCGGCCGAACCGGCCGCCGGACCCGACATTATGACAGCCGCGCGACGGCGCCGCCGCGCCTGGCGCCCGCGCCCGGTGCCCGCGCCCTGAAACGACACGGGCCTGCCGTCTCCGGCAGGCCCGTTGTGGAAAAGCGGCGCGCAGCGCCGGTCAGCCGGTAATCACGTCGGCGCCCTTCGGCACGACGAACTTGAACGTATCGCCCTTCAGCGGCGGATTCGTCTGGATGTTCGTGAACGTCAGCAGCGTGACGTTGCCGAACACGTCATGCAGCTCCATCGCGGCGAGCGTGCCGTTCTTGAAGCCGATGCCGATCCGCTGGAACTGCGTGTCCTGCGCCTTCGGCAGCATCTCGAGCCACTCGATGCCGCCCTTCTCGCCGGCATCGCGCAGCGTGTAGTTCTTGTCGAGATCGTTGCTGCCGAACAGGATCGCGGCAGGGCTCGCGCCCAGCGCGCCGTTCAGCTTGCGCTCGGTGACCTGGTTCAGGTCGCGGTCGTATACGTAGAGCTTGTCGCCATCGGCCTGCAGCACCTGCTGGTACGGCTTCTGGTACGTCCAGATGAACTTGCCCGGCCGCGCGAACACGAACGTGCCGCTCGAATTGTCGGTGGGCTTCGGCGCGGCCTGCACGGCGCTCGCGCCCTTGGCCGGCGCCTTGACGATCTGCTGCGTGAAGTCACCCTTCGCCGAGCGCACCTGCGACACGAAGGCCTTCAGTTGTTCGGTGCCGCCCGCGAACGCGTGCGTCGCCGCGAGCATCAGCGATGCGCCGGCGAACGCCGCGCCGAGCCAGCGCCGCGTCGAACGAAGGGAAGGGACGAACGAAAGTTGCTGCATGATGCGGTTTTCTCCCTGGGTGGCCGGCGCTGCGGGCGCCGCGGACTCATTCCGCGTCGCGCGCCGGCACAAGAATTTCGCGGTTGCCGCTCGACGACATCGCCGACACGAGCCCCGACTGTTCCATCTGCTCGAGCAGCCGCGCCGCGCGGTTATAGCCGATCCGCAGATGTCGCTGCACGAGCGAGATCGACGCGCGGCGGTTCTTGATGACGATCTCGACCGCCTGGTCGTACAGCGGATCAGACTCGCCGCCGCCTTCGCCGGTTCCCGCGCCGGCCGAGCCCTCGTCGCCGTCGGCGGTGCCACCTTCGAGCAGGCCTTCGACGTAGTTCGGTTCGCCCTGCTCCTTGAGCTTCTCGACGACGCGATGCACTTCGTCGTCGCCGACGAACGCGCCGTGCACGCGCACGGGCAGCCCGCTACCGGGCGGCAGGTACAGCATGTCGCCCATCCCGAGCAGCGATTCCGCGCCCATCTGGTCGAGAATCGTGCGCGAGTCGATCTTCGACGACACCTGGAACGCGATCCGCGTCGGCACGTTTGCCTTGATCAGGCCCGTGATCACGTCGACGGACGGACGCTGCGTCGCGAGGATCAGGTGGATGCCGGCCGCGCGCGCCTTCTGCGCGATCCGCGCGATCAGCTCCTCGACCTTCTTGCCGACGACCATCATCAGGTCGGCCAGCTCGTCGATCACGACGACGATGTTCGGCAGGCGGCCGAGCGGCTCGGGATCTTCCGGCGTCAGGCTGAACGGGTTCGGCAGCTTCTCCTCGCGCTTCGCCGCGTCGTCGATCTTGTTGTTGTAGCCCGCGAGGTTGCGCACGCCGAGCTTGCTCATCAGCTTGTAGCGGCGTTCCATCTCCGCGACCGTCCAGTTCAGCGCGTGGCCGGCCTGGCGCATGTCGGTAACGACCGGGCACAGCAGGTGCGGAATGCCTTCGTAGACGCTCATTTCGAGCATCTTCGGATCGATCAGGATCAGGCGCACCTGCTCGGCGGTCGCCTTGTACAGCAGCGACAGGATCATCGCGTTGATCCCGACCGACTTGCCCGAACCGGTCGTGCCGGCGACGAGCAGGTGCGGCATCTTCGCGAGATCCGCGCACACGGGCTTGCCGCCGATGTCCTTGCCGAGGCTCAGCGTCAGCGCCGACGATGCGGCCGCATACACCTCGGAGCCGATGATCTCGGACAGGTGCACGGTCTGGCGGCGCTGGTTCGGCAACTCGAGCGCCATGTAGTTCTTGCCGGGGATCGTCTCGACGACGCGGATCGACACGAGCGACAGCGAGCGCGCGAGATCCTTCGCGAGGTTGACGATCTGGCTGCCCTTCACGCCGGTGGCCGGCTCGATCTCGTAGCGCGTGACGACCGGGCCCGGATACGCGGCAACCACACTCGCCTCGACGCCGAAATCCTTCAGCTTCTTCTCGATCAGGCGCGACGTGAATTCGAGCGTATCGGCCGAAATCGCTTCCTGCGTCTTCGGCGCGGGATCGAGCAGCGACACCGGCGGCAGCGTCGAATCGCCCGGCAGGTCGGTGAACAGCGGCACCTGGCGCTCGCGCTCGACGCGCTCGGACTTCGCCGGCGTGACGACCGGCGGCACGATCGTCACGGGCTCGTGATCCTCGATGCGCACGCGCTCCTCTTCGACCTTGCCTTCGCGGCGCACGGCCGCGGCCTCGCCGAGCTTGCGGTCGCGCTCGGCCTCGCGGCGCAGCTTCGCGACGTTGACGGCGGACAGGATCGCGCCGCCGACGCGCTCGGCGACCGACAGCCACGAGAAGCGGAAATACAGCGACAGACCGATCGAGAGCGCGATCAGCAGCAGCAGCGTGCCGCCCGTGAAGCCGAACGCGTGCGACATCGCACCCGCGACGGCCTCGCCGACGACGCCGCCCGGCGCGCGCGGCAACTGCACCTTCAGCGACCACATGCGCAGCGCCTCGATGCCGTCGCACGCCAGCACGACGAGCACGAACGAGAAGATTTCGGTGAGCCAGCCGATCGGCCGCTCGGGTTCGTCGGGAATCGCCTCGTGGCGCGTGATGCGGCGGTAGTTGACGGCGATGCGCCGCCCGAGCGGCACGATCAGCCAGTAGGCCGACAGGCCGAACAGCAGCAGGATGATGTCGGCCGTCCACGCGCCGACGCGGCCGGCCCAGTTCGAGATGTGGTCCACCTGCGCGGCGTGCGTCCAGCTCGGATCGCGCCGGCTGTAGCTCAGCAGGGCCATCACCAGAAAGGCGCAGAGCGCGACCTGGAGAATCCAGCGGATCTCCGTGAGGAGCTTCGACATCCGGTGCGGCAACGCCTGTGCCTGGGCGGAATAAGGAGCTTTTGCCATGAATCCGTATAAAGAGGACGGGCCGTGCGCCCGCCTGTCGTTCGATCCCGCTTATTGTAAACGCTGCACCGGGCCGCCAAGTGTAAATGACGGTTACATAACAGGGACGGGGTGCCGAACCGGGCGCCTCAAGCGACCGCAAGCCGGACGGACGGCCGAGCCCGTGCCCGGGCCTGCGACAACGCGCCGCCGCATGCCGGCCGCCCGACCGGCCCGCCGCGCCGGCGCGGGAGGCGCACCGCGAAACGCTATCGGCACGATTGAAACTCTCGTTCGGCAACGCAGCAACGGGGCCTTTATAATGCGCGACTGATACCCATCTATGACGGCATCCCGGTCAACCCGGATCGTACGGCGAGCCTTACCCCGCCCGCCGCGGCCGTCTCTTACGGATTCGCACATGTCCACGCCCAAACACGCCAAAGTCCTGATTCTCGGTTCCGGCCCCGCCGGCTACACGGCTGCCGTCTACGCGGCACGCGCCAACCTGTCCCCGGTGCTGGTCACCGGCATCGCGCAGGGCGGCCAGCTGATGACCACGACCGATGTCGAAAACTGGCCGGCAGACGCGCAAGGCGTGCAGGGTCCGGAGCTGATGGCGCGCTTCCTCGAGCACGCCGAGCGCTTCAACACCGAAATCGTCTTCGACCACATCCACACCGCGAAACTGCACGAGCAGCCGATCCGCCTGATCGGCGACTCGGGCGAATACACGTGCGACTCGCTGATCATCGCGACCGGCGCGTCCGCGCAGTATCTCGGCCTGCCGTCCGAGGAAGCGTTCATGGGCAAGGGCGTGTCGGCCTGCGCAACCTGCGACGGCTTCTTCTACCGCGGCCAGGAAGTCGCGGTGATCGGCGGCGGCAACACGGCCGTCGAGGAAGCGCTCTACCTGACGGGCATCGCGAAGAAGGTCACGGTGATCCACCGCCGCGACAAGTTCCGCGCGGAGCCGATCCTGATCGACCGCCTGCTGGAGAAGGAAAAGGAAGGTGCCGTCGTGATCAAGTGGGATCACGTGCTCGACGAAGTGACGGGCGCCGATTCGGGCGTCACGGGCCTGCGCATCAAGAACGTGAAGACCGGCGCGACGGAAGACCTGAACGTGCAGGGCGTGTTCGTCGCGATCGGCCACAAGCCGAACACCGACCTGTTCCAGGGCCAGCTCGAGATGAAGGACGGCTACATCCTGACGAAGAGCGGCCTGCACGGCAACGCGACGTCGACGAGCGTCGCGGGCGTGTTCGCCGCGGGCGACGTGCAGGACAACGTGTACCGCCAGGCGATCACGAGCGCGGGCACGGGCTGCATGGCCGCGCTCGACGCGCAGCGCTACCTCGAAAGCCTGCACGACAAGAAGTAAGCCGCAAGCCTTGCCGCGCCGGGCGCTACAATGGCGTCCGCTGCCGCGAAGCGGGCTCGACCGGAAAGCCGCTGCCGCCGCGCAGCGGCTTTTTTTTGCCCGCGCGCCCGAACGCGCCTGCCCTGCTACCGAATCATGGCGAAGAACCAGCCCCATCCGAGCGATCCCGCGAAGCGGCAGATCGCCGCCCGTCCCTCGAACCCCGCGCCGGCCGCCCCGCCGCCCGCGCCCGATCCGGCCGCATTGCGCGGCCAGGGCCTCGCCGGCCTCGGCGCGCTACGCGCGAACCTGAAGGGCGAAGCCGAGCGCCGCGAACGCACGCGCATCGAAACCGCGAAGGCCGAGCGCAAGGCGGAAGCCGACGCGAACCTGTTCCGCAACGAGATCGGCGCGATCCAGCCGCTGAACGCGCCGCCGCGCGCGAAGTCCGGCCGCACGCCGCCCGACCCGGTGCCGAAACAGACGCAGCGCGACGAGGAAGACGTGCTGAACGCGACGTTGTCCGACGAATTCGATCCCGAGACGCTGCTCGACAGCGACGACTCGCTGTATTACCACCGCCCCGGCATCAGCCGCGACGTCGTGCGCAAGCTGAGGAGCGGCGCGTGGATCGTGCAGGCGCAGCTCGACCTGCACGGGATGCGCCGCGACGAGGCACGCGACGCGCTTGCCGAATTCATCCGCGACGCCGGCAAGAAGGGGCTGCGCTGCCTGCGCGTGATCCACGGCAAGGGGCTCGGCTCGATCGGCAAGGAACCCGTGCTGAAAGGCAAGGTGCGCGCGTGGCTCGTGCAGAAGGAAGAAGTGATCGCGTTCTGCGAGGCGCGCGGCAACGACGGCGGCGCAGGCGCAGTGCTCGTGCTGCTGCAGCCGCTCGCGGCGCCCGCCGACCGGGGGCCGCGTGCCGCATCCTAGGCTGACGCTCGCGATCGCCGTACTGGAGGCGATCGCCACGCTGGCATTTGCGATTTCGGGTTTCATCGAGGCGCGCAAGAACCGCCTCGACTCGGTCGGCACGTTCGTCGTCGCACTCGCCACCGCGTTCGGCGGCGGCACGCTGCGCGACATCCTGCTCGAGCGCCGGCCGTTCTACTGGGTCGTGCACGACGACTACGTGATCGCGATCTTCGTGCTCGCGCTGTTCGCGCCGTTCGTGCTGCGGATGCTGTCGCGACTGTCGGCCGAGCGGCTGCTGCTGGTCGCCGACGCGATCGGGCTCGGCATCTTCAGCATCTCGGGCACGGCGATCGCGCTCGATGCCGAAATGCCGCGCTTCATCGCGGTGATGATGGGCGTGATCACGGGCGTGGTGGGCGGAATCGTGCGCGACGTGCTGTGCAACGACATCCCGCTGATCCTGCGCGATTCTCGGCCGTACGCGACCTGCGCGTTCGTCGGCTGCTGGTTCTACCTGCTGCTCGTGTGGCTGCAGTTCGACTCGGTGTACAGCGTGCTGCTCGCGACCGGCTTCATCCTCGCCGCGCGGCTCGCGACGTTCAAGTTCGACGTGCGGCTGCCGCACTGACTGCCGCCGCGGCGCCGACTTCAGCGCCAAAACAAAAGGGGCCGTTTATCGAAACGGCCCCTTCTGGTTCATTCAGCGCGAGCGCGCCAACGTCACGCGATCCGCTCTTCCGACGCCGGATCGAACAGCACGGCCTTCGACACGTCGAACAGCAGCGACTGCGTCTGTCCCGGCTGCGGGTTCGCGGCCGGATGCACGCGGCTCACGATGCGCTTGCCGTTCACCTGCGCGAACACGTGCGTATCCGGCCCGGTCGGCTCGGTCACGTCGACGCGCACGTCGATCGGCTGCAGGCTCGACGCCTCGCCGTTGTGCGCGTTGCGTGCGTCGGTGATGCGCTCCGGACGCAGGCCGAGGATCACCTCGCGGCCGACGTGGCCGTTCATCCGCTTCGCGTCGAACGGCAGCTTCAGCGCGCTGCGCGCGAGGCCCGTGTCGATCTCGAGCGCGATCCCGCTGCCCTGCTCGACCAGCTTGCCGTTGATGAAGTTCATCGGCGGCGCGCCGATGAAGCCCGCGACGAACAGGTTCGACGGCGAATCGTAGATCTCCTGCGGCGCGCCGAACTGCTGGACCACGCCGTCCTTCATCACCGCGATCCGGTCGCCGAGCGTCATCGCCTCGATCTGGTCGTGCGTCACGTAGACGATCGTCGTGCCGAGGCGCTGGTGCAGCAGCTTGATTTCCGCGCGCATCTCGATGCGCAGCTTCGCGTCGAGGTTCGACAACGGCTCGTCGAACAGGAACAGCGACGGATCGCGCGCGAGCGCGCGGCCCATCGCGACGCGCTGGCGCTGGCCGCCCGACAACTGGCCCGGCTTGCGGTCGAGCAGGTGCTGGATCTGCAGCATCTGCGACACGCGGTCGACGATCTGCTGCTGCTCGCTTTTCGGCACCTTGCGGATGTTCAGGCCGAACGAGATGTTCTCGCGCACCGTCATCGACGGATACAGCGCGTACGACTGGAACACCATCGCGATGTCGCGATCCTTCGGCGACAGGTCGTTGACGACCTTGCCGTCGATGCAGATCTCGCCGCTCGTCACGGTCTCGAGCCCGGCGATCATGTTGAGCAGCGTCGATTTCCCGCAGCCCGAACCGCCGACCAGGATCAGGAACTGTCCGTCCTCGATCTCGATGTCGACACCCTTCAGGACCGGCACCCCGTTCGGGTAGGTCTTGTACACGTCACGGATGGAAAGGCTTGCCATGCTGTGAATCCTCAGTCTCGTCTCGCGCGGCGCTGCGGCGCCGCGTCGGGTTCGTTTCGATGCGCCGCGCGACGTGCGCGGCCGGTTCGTCGTATCGGATAAGGCGCGCCTACCCCTTCACCGCGCCCGCCGTCAGCCCGCGCACGAAGTAGCGGCCGGCGACGATGTACACGAGCAGCGTCGGCAGCGCGGCGATGATCGCGCCGGCCATGTCGACGTTGTACTCCTTCACGCCCGTCGACGTGTTGACGAGGTTGTTCAGCGCCACCGTGATCGGCATCGAATCGACGCCGGAGAACACGATCCCGAACAGGAAGTCGTTCCAGATCTGCGTGAATTGCCAGATCAGGCACACCATGAAGATCGGCAGCGACACGGGCAGCAGGATCTTCGTGAAGATCGTGAAGAAGCCCGCGCCGTCGATGCGCGCGGCCTTCACGAGCTCGGACGGCACGCTCACGTAGAAGTTGCGGAAGAACATCGTCGTGAACGCGATCCCGTACACGACGTGCACGAACACGAGGCCGGGAATCGTATTGGCGAGGCCGAGCATCCCCTGCAGGCGCGCCATCGGCAGCAGGATCACCTGGAACGGGATGAAGCAGCCGACCAGCATCATCGTGAACAGCGCGTCCGCGCCGCGAAAGCGCCAGTGCGTGAGCACGTAGCCGTTGAACGCACCGATCAGCGACGAGATCAGCACGGCCGGGATCACCATCTGCAGCGAGTTCAGGAAGAACGGCTTCATCCCGTCGCAACGCACGCCGGTACACGCACCGCTCCACGCCTTCACCCACGGATCGACGGTCCAGCTGGTGGGCGGCGTCAGCAGGTTGCCGGTGCGCAACTGGTCGAGGTCCTTGAACGACGTCGACAGCATCACGTAGATCGGGAACAGGAAATACAGCGCGAACAGGATCAGCGCCGCGTAGATCACTGCCCGGCTGATCGTCATCTTAGGCTGCATTGCGGGTGCTCCTCGATTCCATATACATCAGCGGCACCAGCACCGCGACCACGGTCGCGAGCATCATCACCGACGACGCCGCGCCGAGCCCGAGCTGACCGCGGTTGAACGAAAACGTATACATGAACATCGCCGGCAGCGACGACGACGTGCCCGGGCCGCCCGCCGTCAGCGCGACGACGAGGTCGAAGGTCTTGATCGTGATGTGGCACAGGATCAGCAGCACCGAGAAGAACACCGGGCGCATGCTCGGGATCACGATCTTGCGGTAGATGGTCGGCAACGTCGCGCCGTCGACCTGCGCGGCCTTGAAGATCTCGGCATCGACGCCGCGCAGCCCCGCGAGGAACAGCGCCATCACAAACCCGGTCGACTGCCATACGGCCGCGATCACCACGCAGAAGATCGCCTTGTCCGGATCGCCGAGCCAGTCAAACGAGAAGCTCGTCCAGCCCCAGTCGTGCATCACCTTCTCGAGGCCGAGGCCCGGGTTCAGGATCCACTGCCACGCGGTGCCGGTGACGATGAACGACAGCGCCATCGGGTATAGGAAGATCGCGCGCAGCGCGCCTTCGTTGCGGATCCGCTGGTCGAGCAGGATCGCGAGGAACAACCCGAGCGACACGCAGACCGCGATGAACGGAATCCCGAACCAGCCGAGGTTCGCGGCGGACGTCCACCACACGTCGTTCTGGAACAGGTCCGAATAACGGCCGAAACCGTCGAATTCGTAGTTCGGCAACAGCCGCGAGTTGGTCAGCGACAGATAGCCGGTAATCAGGATGAAGCCGTAGATGAACACCACGGCGATCGCGACGCTCGGCGCGAGCACGAGCTTCGGAATCCAGCGATCGGCGAAGGCCGACATCGGCGACGTACGCCGTGCATCGGCACCACCGGATCCGTTTCCGCTAAGAGGGGCAGCCACTTGATTCGACTCCTGGAACGAGGGCGGCGCAGGCCGGGCCGGCGCCGGGTACGGCACGGGCCCGCGGGCGAGCCCGTTTGCTGCACTTGCAAAAACGCCCGGCCGATGAAGCGTGTCCGGCCGGGCGCCTGTCGCGCGTTACTTGACCTTCGCGGCCTTCGCGAGCGCGGCGACCGCGCTCTTCGAATCCTGCTGCGAGTTCATGAACTTCGTCACGACGTCCGTGATCGCGCCGGCGGTCGCATCGCTTTGCGCCATCCCGTGCGCGAGCGACGGCACGAAGCCGCCCGACTTGATCGCGGTCTGCTCGTCGGCATACGACTTCTTCGCGCAGTCGTCGAACTTGTCCATCTTCACGCCGAGGCGCACGGGCACCGAGCCCTTCAGCAGGCTGAACTGCTCCTGGAAGTCCGGCGTCATGATCGTCTTCGCGAGCGCGACCTGGCCCGCCGTCGCGGCCTTCTCGCCCTTCTGCTGGAAGAACACGAACGAATCGACGTTGAACGTGTACGAATTCGCGGTGCCCGGCACCGCCGCGCAGATGTAGTCCTTGCCCGCCTTCTTGCCCGCGTTCTCGAACTCGCCCTTCGCCCAGTCGCCCATGAACTGCATGCCGGCCTTGCCGTTGATGACCATCGCGGTCGCAAGGTTCCAGTCGCGGCCGTTACGGCCGGTATCGAAGTAGCCCTGGATCTTGCGCACCGTGTCGAACACGGACAGCATCTGCGGCGACGTCAGCGTCGCCTGGTCGAGGTCGACCAGCGCCTTCTTGTAGAACGCCGGGCCCTGCGACAGCACGACGTCTTCCCACAGCGTCAGGTCCTGCCACGGCTGGCCGCCCATCGCGACCGGCTGGATGCCCGCGGCCTTCAGCTTGTCGGCCACCGCGAAGAATTCAGGCCAGGTGGTCGGCACCTTCGCGCCGATCTTGTCGAGCGCGGCCTTGTTGATGTACAGCCAGTTCACGCGGTGCACCGAGAACGGCGCGGCGACGGTGTGGCCCTTGTACTTGATGATCTTGTCGATTTCCGGCGGCAGGTTCTGCTTCCAGTCGCCGGCGGCGGAATCGATGTTGACGAGCACGCCCTGGTCGGCCCAGTCCTGGATCAGCGGACCCTTGATCTGCGCGGCCGACGGTGTGTCGCCGCTGATCACCTTGGTCTTCAGCGCGGTCATCGCCGCGGCGCCGGCGCCGCCCGCGACCGCGAAGTCCTTCCACACGTAGCCCTGCTTCTGCAGGTCGTCCTTCAGCACGCCGACGGCCTTCGACTCGCCGCCCGAGGTCCACCAGTGCAGCACCGTTACATTCTCGGCTGCCTGCGCCGCCACGGCGCCAGCCATCAGACCTGCCGCGCAGAGCGCGCCCATGATCGAGCGAACTTTCATTACTTATCTCCTCCAGACTGAATCAACTCGTGAGGTTCCCTGACCGGGAACCGGCTTCTTGATAACGACGGGGAAATCGAGCCGCGGGACGCATGCAGCGTACGGGGCCGATGACCGGCCGGGCTCTTACAGAAAGCGTGAATCGAGATTCAACGGCGTGTCTCCTCTTTGTGTTTCTGGCCCGCCGCGATGATGCGACGCGAGCCCGGGGGCGACGGTGCGCGGACGATGCGCGCCATCAATGTCCGATAACATTCGGCACAAGGCGCTCCCGAGGGCGAAGCTCGCGCAGTTCATCGACCGCACTTCTTTTTTTCTTCACCCAGGTGCTACCCCTTGCGGCGGATTGTAGTTAAACTACAATTCAGTGTCAAAAATATTTTTATCGCACTACGGATTGCTTCCCAGCACCCCCAAACCCGGCGGAGACACATGCATACCGATTCCAGCTTTACCTTCGTACTTTTCGGCGGCACCGGCGATCTGTCGATGCGCAAGATCCTGCCTGCGCTGTTCGAAGCGCACCGTGCGAACATGCTGGCGGAGAGCGGCCGGATCGTCGCGGTGGCGCGGCACGAATCGGATCAGGCGGGTTATCTCGAGTGGGTCGACACGCATGTGAAGCCGCATGCGGTCAAGGCAGCCGGCAAGGCGTTCGACGAAACCGCGTGGAAGTCCTTTCTCCAGCGCATCGAATACGTGAAGCTCGACCTCGGTCGCGCGGAAGACTACGCCGTGCTGCGCGACGCGATCGCATCGCTGCCCGGCATCCGCGTGTTCTATCTCGCGACGGGCCCGTCGCTGTTCGTGCCGATCTGCAACGCGCTCGCGTCGGTCGGCCTGAGCGAAGGCTCGCGCATCGTGCTCGAGAAGCCGCTCGGCTACGACCTGCGCTCGTCGAATGCGATCAACGACGCGGTCGGCGAGATCTTCGCGGAAGGCCAGATCTACCGGATCGACCACTACCTCGGCAAGGAGCCGGTGCAGAACCTGCTCGCGCTGCGCTTCGGCAATGCGCTGTTCGAGCCGCTGTGGCGCCGCGAATGGGTCGAGAGCATCCAGATCACGATCGCCGAGGAGCTCGGCGTCGAAGCGCGCGGCGATTTCTACGACAATACGGGCGCGCTGCGCGACATGGTGCAGAACCACCTGCTGCAACTGTTGTCGATCGTCGCGATGGAGCCGCCGCATTCGATGGATTCCGACTCGGTGCGCGACGAAAAGCTGCGCGTGCTGCGGGCGCTGAAACCGGTCGATCCGCGCGACATCGGCAAGGTTGCCGTGCGCGGCCAGTATCATGCGGGCGTGATCAAGGGCGCGCAGGTGCCGGCCTACGCGACCGAGCCGGGCGTGAAGCCCGACAGCCAGACCGAAACCTTCGTCGCGCTGAAGGTCGAGATCGAGAACTGGCGCTGGGCCGGCGTGCCGTTCTTCCTGCGCACCGGCAAGCGTCTCGCCGACCGCGTCGCGGAGATCGTCGTCAACTTCCGCCCGGTGCCGCATTCGGCGCTCGGACCGACCGCGCTGCGTCCCGGTTCGAACCGCCTCGTGATCCGGCTGCAGCCGAACGAGACGATCCGCCTGTACTGCCTCGCGAAGCAGCCCGGCGAAGGGATGAACCTCGCGAGCGTGCACCTCGACCTCGCGTTCGACCGGTTCTTCAAGGAAGGGCAGATGGAGGCGTACCAGCGCCTGCTGCTCGACGTGATCAACGGCCGGCTCGCGCTGTTCGTGCGTCGCGACGAACAGGAAGCCGCATGGCGCTGGGTCGAGCCGATCCTGAACGAATGGGCGCGCTCGCTGAAGCCGCCGAAGCCGTACGCGGCGGGCACGTGGGGGCCGGCCGCGGCGAGCGCGATGCTCGCGCAGCACGACACCTGCTGGCTCGAAGAAGAAAACTGATGCAGAACGTTGCCGTGCGCGTCACCGCGTCCGGCAACGTGCCCCACGATTCATACGATTTGAACAGACAAAGCAGTCCGGAGGAGATGTGATCGAGATCCACGCTTTCGACACCCAGGAAGCGCAAAGCGAAGCGCTCGCGCGCGCCGTCGGCGATGCGCTGCGCGCGGCGCTCGCCGGCCCCGCGCGCCCGACGCTCGCGGTGTCCGGCGGCACGAGCCCGCGCCCGTTCCTGCACACGCTGTCGCATGCGGCGCTCGACTGGGCCGGCGTCGACGTGACGCTGGTCGACGACCGCTGGGTGCCGGAGGACGACGCGGCCAGCAACGCGCACCTCGTGCGCGACACGTTGCTGCAGCACGCGGCGGCCCCTGCCCGCTTCCTGCCGCTCGTCGACACGCGCGCCACGCTCGACGCGCATGTCGCCGCCCTCAACGCGAACGCCGGCTACCGCGTGCCGAACGTCGCGGTGCTCGGCATGGGCGAGGACGGCCACACCGCGTCGATCTTCGCCGACGCACCCGAATGGGACCACGCGATCGCGACGCCCGAGCGTTTCGTCGCCGTGCATCCGGGCGCCGCGCCGCACCCGCGCGTGAGCTTTTCGCTCGATGCGCTCAAGCGCGTCGACCGGCTGTTCCTGCTGATCGCAGGCCCCGCCAAGCGCGACGTGCTCGACGCCGCGGCCGCGTCGCTGCAGAAGAACGCGATTTCCCAACTGGCCAACGACAAGGGGACCCAGCTCGATGTCTACTGGTGCGCAAAGTAAGGCGGTCGTCGCGGGACAGCATGCCGACGGCCCGCGCCTGCTCGCGGACGTCGGTGGCACCAACGCGCGCTTCGCGCTGGAAACCGGCCCGGGCGAGATCACGCAGATCCGCGTATATCCCGGCGCCGACTACCCGACGATCACCGACGCGATCCGCAAGTACCTGAAGGACGTGAAGATCAGCCGCGTGAACCACGCGGCGATCGCGATCGCCAATCCGGTCGACGGCGACCAGGTCACGATGACCAACCACGACTGGAGCTTCTCGATCGAGGCGACGCGCCGTGCGCTCGGCTTCGACACGCTGCTCGTCGTCAACGATTTCACCGCGCTCGCGATGGCGCTGCCGGGCCTGACCGACGCGCAGCGCGTGCAGGTCGGCGGCGGCGCGCGCCGCCAGAACAGCGTGATCGGGCTGCTCGGACCCGGCACCGGCCTCGGCGTGTCGGGACTGATTCCGGCCGACGACCGCTGGATCGCGCTCGGCAGCGAGGGCGGCCACGCATCGTTCGCGCCGCAGGACGAGCGCGAGGACCTGGTGCTGCAATACGCGCGCAAGAAGTTTCCGCACGTGTCGTTCGAGCGCGTGTGCGCGGGCCCCGGCATGGAGATCATCTATCGCGCGCTCGCCGCACGCGACAAGAAGCGCGTCGCCGCGACCGTCGACACGGTCGAGATCGTCGAGCGCGCGCATGCGGGCGACGCACTCGCGCTCGAGACGGTCGAATGCTTCTGCGGGATTCTCGGCGCGTTCGCCGGCAGCGTCGCGCTGACGCTCGGCGCGCTCGGCGGCGTGTACATCGGCGGCGGCGTCGCGCTGAAGCTCGGCGAACTGTTCACGCGCTCGTCGTTCCGCGCGCGCTTCGAGGCGAAGGGCCGCTTCACGCACTATCTCGAGAACATCCCGACCTACCTGATCACCGCCGAATACCCGGCGTTCCTCGGCGTGTCGGCGATCCTCGCGGAGCAGCTGTCGAACCGCTCGGGCGGTGCGTCGTCGGCCGTGTTCGAGCGGATCCGCCAGATGCGCGATGCGCTGACGCCGGCCGAGCGCCGCGTCGCCGATCTCGCGCTGAATCATCCGCGCTCGATCATCAACGATCCGATCGTCGACATCGCGCGCAAGGCCGACGTGAGCCAGCCGACCGTGATCCGCTTCTGCCGCTCGCTCGGCTGCCAGGGGCTGTCGGACTTCAAGCTGAAGCTCGCCACCGGCCTCACCGGCACGATCCCGATGAGCCACAGCCAGGTGCATCTCGGCGACACGGCCACCGACTTCGGCGCGAAGGTGCTCGACAACACGGTGTCGGCGATCCTGCAGTTGCGCGAGCACCTGAACTTCGAGCATGTCGAGAACGCGATCGAGATCCTGAACAGCGCGCGACGCATCGAGTTCTACGGGCTCGGCAACTCGAACATCGTCGCGCAGGACGCGCACTACAAGTTCTTCCGCTTCGGGATTCCGACGATCGCGTACGGCGACCTGTACATGCAGGCCGCGTCGGCCGCGCTGCTCGGCAAGGGCGACGTGATCGTCGCGGTGTCGAAGTCGGGGCGCGCGCCCGAGCTGCTGCGCGTGCTCGACGTCGCGATGCAGGCCGGCGCGAAGGTGATCGCGATCACGTCGAGCAACACGCCGCTCGCGAAGCGCGCGACCGTCGCGCTCGAGACCGACCACATCGAGATGCGCGAGTCGCAGCTGTCGATGATCTCGCGGATCCTGCATCTGCTGATGATCGACATCCTCGCGGTCGGCGTCGCGATCCGCCGCGCGTCGACGAACGGCGAACTGCCCGAAGCCGTCGCGCAGGCGAAGGCGCGCGCGAACGACGACGAAACGGCCGACGTGCTCGACTGGCTGAGCCACGGCGCGTCGCCGGCGGCGAAGGACGTCGCGCGGGATTGATGCACGGCGCGGCGCAAGCCGCTTCCTGCACCCCAACGAAAAACGCCACCGGCGCATCGCGCGCGGTGGCGTTTTTCATGGTGCCGCCCGGCTGCCCGCTCAGGCGCCCGCTTTCACGGGCCGCCCGTGCCAGCGCAGAACGAGGTAGCGGCCGGCGAAACACAGCACGCCCGTGACGCCGATCGTCACGCCCATCGCGAACGGCGTGCCGTCCGCGAGTGCGCCGATCGCGACGCTCGCGAGCGCGCCGAGCGCGAGCTGCATCGCGCCGAACACGGCCGCCGACGCGCCCGCGTTGTGCGGATAGCGATGCATGAGGTCGGTCGTGCAGTTCGCGGACAGGATCCCGACCACGCCGACGACGAAGAACAGGCACACGACGATCGACCACAGCCCGCCCCACCCGGTCAGCGCGACGAGCGCGACCGCGAGCGACGCGATGCAGCTCACGAGCGACGCGGCCGCGATGATGCGCAGCGAGCCGATGCGGCCGACGAGCCGCGTGTTCGCGAAGTTGCCGATCATGATCCCGACGACGTTCAGCCCGAACAGCAGCCCGTAGTGCTGCGGCGACACGTGGAAATACTCGATGTACACGAACGGCGTCGCGGTGATGTACGAGAACATCGACGCGAATGCCATCCCGCCGCACAGCATGTGCCCCCACGCGACGGGGTCGGACAGGATGCGCCCGTACGACGCGAACGACGCGAGCACGGCCGTGCTCTTGCGCCGCTCCTTCGGCCAGGTTTCGGGCACGCGCAGGTATGCAGTCGCCGCGCACACCGCGCCGAACACGGCCAGCACGACGAACACGCCGCGCCAGCCCGAGAAGCGCAGGATCTGGCCGCCGATCAGCGGCGCGAGCAGCGGCCCGACCGCGGTGACGATCGCGACCATCGACAGCACCTTCGCCGCGTCGCTCGGCTCGTGCGCGTCGCGCGCGATCGCACGGGCCAGCACCGACGCGGCGCCGGCGCCGAGCGCCTGCAGGAAGCGCACGACGATCAGCATGTCGATCGAGCCCGCGACGAAGCAGCCGACGCTCGCGAGCGTGAACAGCGCGATGCCGCCGAGCAGCACGGGGCGGCGGCCCCACGTATCGGACAGCGGCCCGTACAGCAGCATGCCGACCGAGAAGCCGGCCATGAAGCTCGTCAGCGTGCGCTGCGCGGCGCCGGGGCTGACGGAGAAGCCGGCGGCGATCGACGGCAGGCTCGGCAGGTACATGTCGGTGGCGATCGGCCCGCAGGCGGCGAGCGCGCCGAGCAACAGGATCAGCCGGGCATCGGGCCGGCGCCGGACGACGTGAGGCATGGGTATCCGGAATGGAGCCCGCGCGCATCGGGGCGCGCGTGGCGGTGAAGACGGGAAGCCGCGCCGCGGACGGCGCGTTCAGGCCCATGATTGTACGCGCAACTTTTTTGCGTGCTGCGGGCCGCGTGCGGCAGCAGGCCGGGAAACACCGGCGCGGCGCCCGTCGCGCGGGATCGCGGGATCCCGCGCGGATTCGATTAAGCTTGCTGCTGCCTGCTTCTCTTGTCTGATCAATTCGACGCACGACCGAACCGATGACCGCTTTCCTGCTGATCTGGAGCCCCAAGAAATGGCCATGGCCCGAACTGCCCGACGTCGCCGCGCGCGTGAAGGCCGGCGAGGCCGTGCATGACGTGTGGGGCTGCGGCTTCGCGCGCGGCATCCTGCCGGGCGACCGCGTATTCCTGCACCGCGTCGCGAAGGAGCCCAAGGGTGTGTTCGGTTCCGGCTACGTGACGCGTGCGCCGTACGAGGTGCCCGATCCGTCGACGAAGCGCGGTTACCGGCTGTGCATCGACTTTGTGTACGACTGGCTGGTCGACGCGCACCAGGACGTCGTGATCGCGCGCGACGCACTGCGCGTCCACCCGTACTCGGTACAGACCTGGGATGCGCAGAGCTCCGGCACGTCGATCAAGCCGATGGTCGAAGGCCCGCTCGAGAAACGCTGGGCCGAGCTGACCGGCAAGCGCAAGCCGCCGCGATAGCCGGATGGATGGCGGGTCGAATCGGGCCCTCGTTTCCGGTCCCCCGTGCATCTGCCCACGTGCCGAAAGGCCGCGGACCGGCCGACGGGCCCGCCGCGCGCGTCTCCGGTACAATCAGACGATCGTTCCGCCCAGGCGCCGCGGCCCGTGCACAGGCCCCCGCGCCCTTCTCTGCAGGTTTCGCCCATGTCCAACAATCAGATTCTCTTCGAACGCGCCCAGAAGACCATTCCCGGCGGCGTCAACTCGCCGGTGCGCGCATTCCGTTCGGTCGGCGGCACGCCGCGTTTCGTCGCGCGCGCGCAAGGCCCGTATTTCTGGGACGCCGACGGCAAGCAGTACATCGACTACATCGGCTCGTGGGGCCCGATGATCGTCGGCCACGTCCATCCTGAAGTGCTGTCGGCCGTGCAGAACGTGCTGGCCGACGGCTTCTCGTTCGGCGCACCGACAGAGGCCGAGATCGAGATCGCCGAGGAAATCTGCAAGCTCGTGCCGTCGATCGAGCAGGTGCGAATGGTGTCGAGCGGCACCGAGGCCACGATGAGCGCGCTGCGTCTCGCGCGCGGCTTCACGGGCCGCAGCCGCATCGTCAAGTTCGAGGGCTGCTACCACGGCCACGCGGACAGCCTGCTCGTGAAGGCCGGCTCGGGCCTGCTGACGTTCGGCAACCCGACGTCGGCCGGCGTGCCTGCCGACATCGCGAAGCACACGACCGTCCTCGAATACAACAACGTCGCCGCGCTCGAAGAAGCATTCGGCGCGTTCGGCGACGAGATCGCCGCGGTGATCGTCGAGCCCGTCGCGGGCAACATGAACCTCGTGCGCGGCACGCCCGAATTCCTGAACGCGCTGCGCGCGCTGTGCACGAAGCACGGCGCCGTGCTGATCTTCGACGAGGTGATGTGCGGGTTCCGCGTCGCGCTCGGCGGCGCGCAGGCGTACTACGGGATCACGGCCGACCTCACCTGCCTCGGCAAGGTGATCGGCGGCGGGATGCCGGCCGCCGCGTTCGGTGGCCGCCGCGACATCATGGCCCACCTCGCGCCGCTCGGCGGCGTGTACCAGGCCGGCACGCTGTCGGGCAACCCGATCGCGGTCGCCGCGGGCCTGAAGACGCTGCAACTGATCCAGGCGCCCGGCTTCTACGATGCACTTACCGCACAGACGAAGCGCCTCGCCGACGGCCTCGCGGCCGAAGCGCGCGCAGCCGGCGTGCCGTTCGCGGCCGACTCGATCGGCGCGATGTTCGGCCTCTACTTCGCGGAGCGCGTGCCGACCAGCTTCGCGGAAGTCACGAAGAGCGATACCGAGCGCTTCAACCGCTTCTTCCACCTGATGCTCGACGAGGGCGTGTACTTCGCGCCGTCCGCGTACGAGGCAGGTTTCGTGTCGAGCACGCACGACGACGCGGTGATCGACGCGACGCTCGCGGCCGCGCGCCGCGCGTTCGCGGCACTCGCCGCCTGACGCGGGGTCGCGCGCATGTTCTCGGATACCGATTTCGCCCACATGGAGCGCGCGCTCGCGCTCGCGGCGCGCGGCATGTATACGACCGCGCCGAATCCGCGCGTCGGCTGCGTGATCGTCAAGGACGGCGACGTGATCGGCGAAGGCTTCACGCAGCCGGCCGGCCAGGACCACGCGGAAGTGCAGGCGCTGAAGGACGCGCGCTCGCGCGGCCACGACGTCTCGGGCTCGACCGTCTACGTGACGCTCGAGCCGTGCAGCCATTTCGGCCGCACGCCGCCGTGCGCGAACGCGCTGATCGAAGCGCGCGTCGCGAAGGTCGTCGCGGCGATGGAAGACCCGAACCCGCAGGTGTCGGGGCGCGGCCTCGGGATGCTGCGCGACGCGGGCATCGACGTGCGCTGCGGGCTGCTCGCGCATGAAGCCGGCGAGCTGAACATCGGCTTCGTGTCGCGGATGACGCGCGGCCGCCCGTGGGTGCGGATGAAGACCGCCGCGTCGCTCGACGGCCGCACCGCGCTGCCGTCCGGCGAAAGCCAGTGGATCACCGGCGACGCCGCGCGCCTCGACGGGCACGCGTGGCGTGCGCGCGCCTGCGCGATCCTCACCGGCATCGGCACCGTGCGCGAGGACAATCCGCTGCTGACCGTGCGCGGCATCGACACGCCGCGCCAGCCGCAGCGTGTACTGGTCGACAGCCGCCTCGACCTGCCGCTCGACGCGCGGCTGCTCGAAGGCGCACCGCTGCTGATCTTCTGCGGCCGGCTCGACGCGAGCGGCGAAATGCGCGCGAACGTGTTGAAGGCGCGCGGCGCGGAAATCGTGCCGCTCGCGAATGCGCACGGCAAGGTCGACCTGCCCGCAATGCTGGCGGCGCTCGGCGCGCGCGGCGTCAACGAGCTGCACGTCGAGGCCGGCCACAAGCTGAACGGCTCGCTGCTGCGCGAGCAATGCGTCGACGAATTGCTCGTCTATCTCGCGCCGAGCCTGCTGGGCGCCGACGCGGCCGGCATGTTCGACCTCGCCGCGCCGGCGAGTCTCGACGCACGCACGCGACTGTCGTTCCACGGTATCGAGCGGATCGGCGACGATCTGCGGATCCTGGCGCGGGTCGCGCCGCCCGACGCCACTCACTGAACGGGATCGTCACGATGTTTACCGGAATTGTCGCGGCCGTCGGCCGCATCGAATCGATCGATCCGCTCGGCACGTCGGCCGATGCGGGCGTGCGCCTGACCGTGCTGGCCGGCGGGCTCGACCTCGCCGATGTGGCGCTCGGCGACAGCATCGCGATCCAGGGCGCGTGCATGACGGTGATCGAAAAGACCGATGCCGCGTTCGACGTCGACGTGTCGCGCGAAAGCCTGAACCGCACGGTCGGCCTCGGTCAGCCCGGCGAAGTGAACCTCGAGAAGGCGCTGCGCGCGCACGACCGCCTCGGCGGTCACATCGTGTCGGGCCACGTCGACGGCCTCGGTACCGTGACGCGCTTCGCGCCGGTCGGCGAGTCGCACGAGCTGCGGATCGTCGCGCCGCGCGAGCTCGGTCGTTATCTCGCGTACAAGGGGTCGATCACGGTCAATGGCGTGAGCCTGACCGTCAACACGATCGACGATCGCGCGGACGGCTGCGAATTCTCGATCAACCTGATTCCGCATACGGTCGAAGTCACGACGTTGCGCCACGTGAAGACCGGCGACAAGGTCAACCTCGAAGTCGACATGATCGCGCGGTATGTCGAGCGGATGCTGTCGACGTCGCAGGGCGTACACCAGGACTGATCGCACTCGCGATCCCCGACGCGGAGGCCAACGACCCGAGCCCGGACTGCCGCCGCTTTCCTTTATCCTCGTTGCCGTCGCCCGCCGGCGTTCCGCAGGCGATCAGGCATCCGCGCCCTCTCCGCCTGCCCGCGCCAGAATCGTGTCGAGCAACTGCCGGACATGCTCGCGCGCCGCACGCTCGGCGGCATCCGCGTCGCGCTTCGCGATCATGTCGAACACCTGCCGGTGTTCGGCGACATTCCCGCCCAATCGCTCCCAGTCGTCCATCGGACTCGCGCCGCCCGCACACATCGTCTGCACCTGCGCATACAGCGCCCTGAGCGACGTCTCGATCGTCGCGTTGCGCGCCGTCGCGAGCAGCCCGTGGTGGAAGTCGAGGTTGGCGATGCGGTATGCGTCGCCGTCGCGCGTGGCGACCGCGCGCGCCTGCCGCGTCAACGCTTCGTCCAGCGCCGCGTGATCGTCGAGTGTCATGCGCAGCGCCGCCAGGCGCGCGGCCATACCCTCGAGCGCCTCCCGCGCCTCGAAGATGGCCACGATCCGCGCGCGGTCGAAGGCGATCACGAAAACGCCCTGGCGCGGCACGACCTGCAGCAGCCCCTCGGCTTCGAGGCGCGATACCGCCGCCCACACCGGCGAGCGGCTGATGCCGAGATCACGCGACAGCGCTTCGATGCTGATCTTCTCGCCCGCCGCGAAGCGCGCTTCGTCGACCAGCATCTCCCTGATCGCCCCGTATGCGTCGCGCCCCAGTGTCGTGCGCTCGAGCGTCGCGCGCGTCATGCCGGCCTCCGGCGACGTGCGATATGGAGCCCCTTGCCGACCGGCACGACCGTCGTGTCGAACTGCCGCAGCGCATCGACCGCGGCGAGATAGCCGGCGATCTCGTCCGGATGGGACAGCGCGTTGTCCGCGACGAGCAGCGCGTCGGGCGTCAGCTTCGGCAACAGGTGCGCGAGTTGCTGCGGCGCGCTCACGCGGTCGGCATCGAAGAACACGCAGTCGAACGGGCCGGTCACGGCCGCGCAGACCCGCGTCGCATCGCCTTCGATCACCTGTGCCCAGTCCTGCAGCGCCGCCGCGCGCAGGTTGGCCCTCGCCTGCTCGGCCTTGTCGGGCGAAAACTCGACGGTGACGAGCGGCTGCCCGTCCGTTTCGCGCAGCGCATGGGCGAGCCAGATCGCGCTGTAGCCGTTGGAGGTGCCGATCTCCAGCACGCGCCGGCGCCGCGCGCCGGTGACGAGGAGATACAGCAGTTCGGCCGTGGGCGGCTCGAGGTTCAGCATCTTGCGGCTGCGGTCGGCCATCCGCGCATCGTTTTCCTGGCCGAAGGACGCCAGCCGGGCAAGTACGGCCGACGCGGCGCCGTCGAGTTCGATCATGTGAGTCTCCGTCACTTCATATTTCGTGTTTCGTGTTTCATGATACGACGTTTTGCGGATCGACGCGCGATGCCGATGCGCTCCGGTATTCCGGCGCAATCAGCGTGGCTGCATGGCGTTCGCCGGCCGGTCGCTCTAACGGGAGCTGGCCGAACGGCCAACGACGCGCACGGGTCATCCTGTCGCGCTAAGATGCGTCGACAGCGGTTTCAACGCCGCAACGCACGACGCGCCGCGTACCGCGCCGCCCTCTTCCCACAGGAGTCGTTCCCATGTCCATCTCGATGTACCAGGCTTCGCTGCCCGTCCTGATCCGCGGCCTGACCAACCTGCAGCACATCCTCGGCAAGGCGCAGGCGCACGCGGCCGAGAAGCAGATCGACCCGGCGGTGTTCGTCGGCGCGCGCCTCTACCCGGACATGCTGCCGCTCGTCCGCCAGGTCTACATCGCGACCGACACGGCCAAGGGCTGCGCGGCGCGGCTCGCCGGCGCCGAGATCCCGAGCTACCCGGACGTCGAGCAGACCTTCGACGAACTGCACGCGCGCATTCAGAAGACGATCGACTACCTGAAAAGCTTCGACGCCGCGCAGATCGACGGCAGCGAGGCGCGCCAGATCGTGCTGAAGATGCGCGTCGGCCCGATCGAGTTCACCGGCCAGTCGTACCTGCTGAACTTCGTGCTGCCCAATTTCTTCTTCCACGTGACGACCGCGTACGACATCCTGCGCCACAGCGGCGTCGAACTCGGCAAGCTCGACTACCTCGGCGGGCGCGACGAGCACGCGTGACGCGCGGCCGGGCAAAGCCCGGCTCGCAACCGCTCGCAACCGCGTGCAGGCAACGCGCGGCGGCCCGGCCGAGCCTGCCGCGCAGGCCGGCCGCACCGCCTTCCAGAGCGCTTGCCGACCGGGCGCAACCCGCGCCAGCCGAAACGCCGTCCGGCTGGCGTAAAATACGCACTTTCCTCTTTCTCGCCCCCTTATGACGCTCGCCTCCACGCTCGACATCATCGCCGAGCTGAAAGCCGGCCGGATGGTGATCCTGGTCGACGAAGAAGACCGCGAAAACGAGGGCGACCTCGTGATCGCCGCCGAATTCGTCACGCCGGAAGCGATCAACTTCATGGCCAGGTACGGCCGCGGCCTGGTTTGCCTGACGTTGACGCAGGAACGCTGCAAGCAGCTGCACCTGCCGCTGATGACCTACCGCAACGGCACGCAGTACGGCACCGCGTTCACGGTCAGCATCGAAGCGGCCGAAGGCGTGACGACCGGCATCTCGGCCGCCGACCGTGCGCACACGATCGCCACGGCGGTCGCGCACGACGTGCGTCCCGAGCACATCGTGCAGCCGGGCCACGTGTTCCCGATCATGGCGCAGCCGGGCGGCGTGCTCGTGCGCGCGGGCCACACCGAGGCCGGCTGCGACTTCACCGCGCTCGCGGGCCTCACGCCGGCCGCGGTGATCTGCGAGATCATCAAGGACGACGGCACGATGGCGCGCCTGCCCGACCTGATCGAATTCGCAAAGGAACACGGCCTGAAGATCGGCACGATCGCCGACCTGATCCAGTACCGCAGCCGCACCGAATCGATCATCGAGAGGATCGCCGAGCGCACGATGCAGACCGCGCACGGCACGTTCCGCGCGGTGCTGTACCGCGACCAGCCGAGCGGTTCGCCGCACATCGCGCTGGTGCGCGGCGCGCCGTCGCCGGACGTCGATACGCCGGTGCGCGTGCACGAGCCGCTGTCGGTGCTCGACCTGCTCGAAACCGGCGTGTCGACGCACTCGTGGACGCTCGACGCCGCGATGCGCGACATCGCGGAACGCGACCTCGGCGTGATCGTGCTGCTCAACTGCGGCGACACGAAGGAACACCTGATCGACGTCTTCAAGGCGTTCGACGAGGAAGAAAAGGCCGCTGCGCTGAAGCGCCGGCCGGTCGATTTCAAGACGTTCGGCATCGGCGCGCAGATCCTGCGCGATGTCGGCGTCGGCAAGATGCAGGTGCTGTCGAATCCGCGCAAGCTGGGCAGCATGTCCGGCTACGGCCTCGAAGTCACGGGCTTCATTCCGATGCCCGGCGGCGAAGCCAAGTCCTGCCCGGCGTCCCACGCGTAACCCGCTACGGCGCTTTCGCCCTATAACCGTTCATCCACACCACGGACAAGATCATGGAAATCGGACAATACCAACCGAATCTCGAAGGCGACGGCCTGCGTATCGGCATCGTGCAATCGCGCTTCAACGAGCCCGTGTGCAACGGCCTCGCCGACGCGTGCGTCGAAGAACTGGAGCGCCTCGGCGTCACCGGTGAAGACGTGCTGCTCGTGTCGGTGCCCGGCGCGCTGGAAATCCCGCTCGCACTGCAGAAGCTCGCGGAAAGCGGCCAGTTCGACGCGCTGATCGCGCTCGGCGCGGTGATCCGCGGCGAGACCTACCACTTCGAACTCGTGTCGAACGAGAGCGGCGCGGGCATCACCCGCATCGGCCTCGACTTCAACCTGCCGATCGCGAACGCGGTCCTGACGACCGAAAACGACGAGCAGGCTGTCGCGCGCATGACCGAAAAGGGTCGTGACGCCGCGCGCGTCGCCGTCGAGATGGCCAACCTGACGATGGCGCTCGACCAGCTCGGCGACGACGACGAGGACGAAGAAGAAGACGAAGACGACGAAGAGGAGCGCGCATGAAGAAGAGCGCCCGCCGACAATCGCGCGAGCTGGCGACGCAGGGCCTGTATCAGTGGCTGCTGTCGAACGCGGCCTCCGGCGAGATCGACGCGCAGCTGCGCGGCGCGCTCGGTTACGACAAGGCTGACAAGGAACTGCTCGAAGCCATCCTGCACGGCGTGATCCGCGAGCATGCGACGCTCGTCGAAGCGCTGACGCCGTCGCTCGACCGCCCGATCGAACAGTTGTCGCCGGTCGAACGCGCGGTGCTGCTGATCGCGACGTTCGAGCTCACGCACCACGTCGAAACGCCGTATCGCGTGATCATCAACGAAGCTGTCGAACTCGCGAAGACGTTCGGCGGCTCCGACGGCTACAAGTACGTGAACGGCGTACTCGACAAGCTCGCCGCAAAGCTGCGCCCCGCCGAAACGCAGGCGCGCCGCAACGGCTGATACCGTTTGTTTGTCCACGGGCGCGCAAGCGCCCGTTTTTCATTCTCCCTCCTCCGCCCCGCCCGACCGATGAATACCACCGCCGATTCGCTCGTCACGCTCGCCGCACGCGTCGACGCGATCCAGCCCTTCTACGTGATGGAACTGATGAAGGAGGCACAGCGGCTCGAGTCCTCCGGACGCGATGTTATCCACATGGGCATCGGCGAACCGGATTTCACCGCGCCGGAGCCTGTCATCGAAGCGGCCACGGCCGCGCTGCGCCGCGGCGTCACGCAGTACACGAGCGCGCTCGGCATTGCGCCGCTGCGCGAGGCGATCGCCGCGCACTACGCGCGCGCGTACGGCCTCACGATCAGCCCCGAGCGGATCGTCGTGACGGCCGGCGCATCGGCCGCGCTGCTGCTCGCGTGCCTCGCGCTCGTCGGCCGCGACGACGAGGTGCTGATGCCCGACCCGTCGTATCCGTGCAACCGGCACTTCGTCGCGGCGGCCGAAGGCCGCGCGGTGCTCGTGCCGAGCGGCCCGGACGCGCGCTTCCAGCTCACCGAGGAAGACGTCCGCACGCGCTGGAGCGACCGCACGCGCGGCGTGCTGCTCGCGTCGCCGTCGAACCCGACCGGCACGTCGCTCGAGCCCGACGAACTGAAGCGAATCGTCGAAGCCGTGCGCGCACGCGGCGGCTTCACGATCGTCGACGAGATCTACCAGGGGCTCAGCTACGACGCGGCGCCCGTGTCGGCGCTGTCGTTCGGCGACGATGTCATCACGGTGAACAGCTTCTCGAAGTATTTCAGCATGACCGGCTGGCGGCTCGGCTGGCTCGTCGTGCCGCCCGCGCTGGTCGGTACGTTCGAGAAGCTTTCGCAGAACCTGTTCATCTGCCCGTCCGCACTCGCGCAGCACGCGGCGCTCGCGTGCTTCGAACCGGCCACGCTCGACATCTACGAAGCGCGCCGGCTCGAATTCAAGCGCCGCCGCGATTTCATCGCACCGGCGCTCGAACGGCTCGGCTTCACGGTTCCGGTGATGCCCGACGGCGCGTTCTATGTCTATGCGCATTGCGGCGGCGTCGCGCACCCGGCGGCCGGCGACAGCGCCGCGCTCACGCAGGCGATGCTGCACGACGCGGGCGTCGTGCTGGTGCCCGGCATGGATTTCGGCGTCCATGCGCCGCGAGACTACATCCGTCTGTCCTATGCAACGGCCTACTCGCGGCTCGAAGAGGCAGTCGATCGGCTCGCGACGCTGTTCGGGCAGCACTGACGTCGCGGCCCGCACACCGGCCGTTCCGCGCACCGCAAGAAAAAAAGGCACCCGATCGGGTGCCTTTTTCATTGCCGGCCGGAACCGCGCGCTACGTTACGCGCCGAGCTCCGAATGGCCGCCGTGCGATTGCTTCGCGGTATCGACGCTTGCGTCGTCCTGCGGCGACGTTTCCTTCGGCGCGGCCGTCTTCGCCGACGTCGCGGTTTCGAGCGTCGCATGCACGCGCTTCGCACCGCCTGCCGCCGCCGTCACGGCTGCGGCCGTGACGATCGGCTTCGCCTGCGGCGCATTGACCGGCACGCTGCGGCCGTGCGACACGTCGCGCAGCCGGCCGCGCTCGGCCATCACCTTCGAACCGTATGCGGTGTCGTCGGGGTTCGTCGAGCCGTTGTACAGACGCAGGCCGTTCGCCAGCGAGCCGCCGCGGGCGATGCAGTCCTTCAGCACGAGCGCGCCGACCTGGAGGTTCGCGAGCGGCTGCAGTGCGGTATCGGTGCCGCCGAAATACTCGAACTTGTCGGAATGGACCTTCGACATGACCTGCATCAGGCCCTTCGCGCCGACGCCGCTTTCGGCGTACGGGTTGAAGCCCGACTCGATCGCCATCACGGACAGCAGCAGCAGCGGATCGAGGCCGACGTCACGACCGGTCTGGAACGCGGCCTTCACGAGCTGGCCGACCGGCTCCTGGGCGACACGGTAGCGGCGCGACAGATAGGTCGCGACGAGCGCCTGTTCGCGGTTCGACGCGAGCGCACGGTCGTCGCGCGCATCGGCCGCCACCCGCTGGGTCGGAATCAGCTTGGCCAGCGCGACCGGCGACGGGCCGTTGCGGGCCGGATCGGACGCATCGCCCTGCGCGGCGGCTTCCGGTGCGACGTCGAGGCCGACCGCAAGCGCGTCCGTTTCCGGGCTCTCTTCCTGCTGCTGCGGCTGCACGCCTGCAGGCGCAAAGTTCGGCAGCGGATGACCGGACAGCAGACGGGCCGGCCCGGCCTGCACGGCCGCGGATACGACCGGCATCAGCTTCGCGGCAAGCGTGCCGCGTACGGTTGGCAGCAGCCACAGTGCAAGTGCAACCGCGACAGCGAGACAGCCGACAACGCTGAATAGATGGTGACTGACACGCGTCCCGCGACGCAGCATGTTGCGCACGATTTGCGCATGCTGCTCAGTGGGACGCCACGATAACCAAGCGTTCATTCAGATCATCTCCCATGAACATGACTCGTGCGGCTCGCTCAGCTCGATGGCGAGACAGAAAACGTGCCGCGGAATCACGATGCCGCACGCCTTGGTTGGGACGTGCAAGCATCGGGGAAACGGTATAAGTACCGTTCGAGGCCACGGTGTAAGAGGGCCGGCGCCTTCGCACAGTGGGCGAGACGGGCATACGCGGTGGCACCCACGCAAAAAACCAGCGTCTGGTAGCGCTGGCTGGGACTACGACTAAGGCCGTCGAATACGCCGTGCAGGATTCGGCGGACGGTGACGCGCTGCGTCAAAGATCGGTGATTGGCGGCTCGAAGCCTTTTACCCTGCAGCCAATGTGAGCGGATTCTAGCAGGGTTTTATAGATCGTCAACACTATAAAACCTCGAAATTATAACAAAAAGTAATTTAAAACCGACCTTCAGATCGGAGGCCCCGTGCCGTAGGGGGTTTGCGCGCGGTCGACTTTTTTCTCGGCCGGGCGTCCACGCGGCGGGCCGGGTAAAATCGTCGGTCGATTCGGGGCCGCAGCCGGCCGCTGCGCCCGCCCACCGTCGCCCGCCCTGCGGGCGGCCCGGACCTTCTTCATGAAATACAAAGACTTACGCGATTTCATCCAGCGCCTCGAAGCGCTCGGCGAACTGCAGCGCGTCACGCAACCCGTGTCGCCCGTGCTCGAAATGACCGAGCTGTGCGACCGCGTGCTGCGCGCCGGCGGCCCTGCGCTGCTGTTCAACGCGCCGCCCGGCCATGCGTTTCCCGTGCTCGGCAACCTGTTCGGCACGCCGCGCCGCGTCGCGCTCGGGATGGGCGTCGATGCGGGCGACGACGCCGCGCTCGGTTCGCTGCGCGATCTCGGGCGCCTGCTGTCCGCGCTGAAGGAACCCGACCCGCCGAAGAGCCTGAAGGACGCCGGCAAGCTGCTGTCGCTCGCGAAGGCCGTGTGGGACATGGCGCCGAAGTCGGTGTCGTCGCCGCCATGCCAGGAGATCGTCTGGGAAGGCGCCGACGTCGACCTGAACAAGCTGCCGATCCAGACCTGCTGGCCCGGCGATGCGGGGCCGCTCGTCACGTGGGGCCTGACGGTCACGCGCGGGCCGAACAAGTCGCGCCAGAACCTCGGCATCTACCGCCAGCAGCTGATCGGCCGCAACAAGCTGATCATGCGCTGGCTCGCGCATCGCGGCGGCGCGCTCGACTTCCGCGAATTCGCGCTGCAGAACCCCGGCAAGCCGTATCCGGTCGCGGTCGTGCTCGGCGCCGATCCGGCCACGACGCTCGGCGCGGTGACGCCCGTGCCCGATTCGCTGTCCGAATACCAGTTCGCCGGCCTGCTGCGCGGCAGCCGCACGGAACTCGCGAAGTGCCTGACGCCCGGCGTCGACACGCTGCAGGTGCCCGCGCGCGCCGAGATCGTGCTCGAAGGCTTCATCCATCCGCAGGACGGCACCCCTACCCCCGCTCCTGCCGGCGCGCCGCCGCGTCCGGCCGGCAACGCGTCCGCCGCGTACGAGCACGCGCTCGAAGGGCCGTACGGCGACCACACCGGCTATTACAACGAGCAGGAGTGGTTCCCGGTATTCACGGTCGAGCGCATCACGATGCGGCGCGACGCGATCTACCACTCGACCTACACGGGCAAACCGCCCGACGAGCCCGCGGTGCTCGGCGTCGCGCTCAACGAGGTGTTCGTGCCGCTGCTGCAGAAGCAGTTCACGGAGATCACCGACTTCTACCTGCCGCCTGAAGGCTGCAGCTACCGGATGGCCATCGTCCAGATGAAGAAGAGCTACGCGGGTCACGCGAAGCGCGTGATGTTCGGCGTGTGGAGCTTCCTGCGGCAGTTCATGTATACGAAGTTCATCGTGGTCGTCGACGAGGACGTGAATATCCGCGACTGGAAGGAAGTGATCTGGGCGATCACGACGCGCGTCGACCCCGTGCGCGACACGGTGATGGTCGACAGCACGCCGATCGACTATCTCGACTTCGCGTCGCCGGTCGCCGGTCTCGGCTCGAAGATGGGGCTCGACGCGACCAACAAGTGGCCCGGCGAGACGAACCGCGAATGGGGCCGCCCGATCGAGATGGATGCGGCCGTGAAGGCGCGCGTCGACCGGCTCTGGCAGGAGATCGGACTCTGAGGCCGAACGGCCGGCGCCCGCCGGCCCGTGCATCGCACCCACCACACGAACGACGAAGATGAGCTTCCCCCCCGCCTCGATGCTGTCCGACGGTTTCTTTCTGTCGCTGTCGCTGTGTCTCGACATCGGCCTCGTGAACGTCGCGATGCTGTCGCTGACGCTGTCGCACGGCTTCCGGCCGGGCTTCTGGCTCGGCGTCGGCTCGTGCGTCGGCGACCTCCTCTATGCGGCGCTCGCGCTCGCGGGGATGGCCGTGCTGCTGCAGTTCGAGGCCGTGCGCTGGATCGTGTGGATCGGCGGCGGCGCCGTGCTGCTGTTCCTCACGTGGAAGATGGCGCGCGAAGCGCTGGCGCCGGCCAGGGCGGAAGATGACGACGCGGACGATGCCCCGCCGCCGCGGGCGAGCGCGCGGCGCAGTTTCCTGCGCGGGATGCTGCTCGCAATGTCGTCGCCGAGCGCGATCCTGTGGTTCGCGGCGGTCGGCGGCGCGCTGATCGCGAAAGCCGGCGCGACCACGCCGGCCACCGCGTCGGTGTTCCTGTCGGGCTTCTTCCTCGGCGGCCTCGCGTGGACACTCTTCATGTGCACGCTCGCGAGCCACGGCCGCAAGCGCGCGGGCGCCGGGCTGATGCGGGCGTGCCACATCGCGTCGGCGCTGCTGTTCGCGTATTTCTCGTACAGCGTGATCGTCGGCGGCTACCGCGACCTGATCGCGCACGCGGTGTAAGCGAAGCCGACCCGCGCGGGCCGCGCGCCGAGCGACGGCCCCAATGAAAAACGGCGCAGCGCCCCTCGCGGGACGTTGCGCCGTTTTGCCACGCGCGGTCAGGCCGCGCGGGACGAATCAGCGACGCCAGTAGCCGTGATGGCCCCAGCCGCCGTAACCGTGACGCCAGTACGGACGACCGTAGTAACCGCCGTAACCGCCATAGCCGCCGACGACCACCGCGGGCGGCGGCGCATAGTAGGCCGGTGCCGGTGCGTAGTAGACGGGCGGAGGCGGCGGCGCGTAGTACACGGGCGGCGGCGGTGCATAAACGGGATACGCGGGCGCGACCGGGATACCGATGCCGACCCCGATCGACACGTGAGCCTGTGCGGCGCTTGCGGCACCCAGGCCCAGCGCGGCGGCGGCGATGAACGGAATGAGCTTTTTCACTTCGATTCTCCTGCTGGAGCGGTATTTTATGCGCTCCTGTCGGCAACGGCGGGCATGCACGTCGCATGGAAGCAATGTAGCGAAAACCCGCCCCTCGCGTGTTTCGCATTTGTTGCAAATTGCAATCGCACGCGGCCGGAGCCGCCGTGCGGCGTGGCTTCCGGAGCCTGCGGCGACCCTTGCAGGTCGCGCGATTCCGTCCGACGAGTCGGGTCGCCACGCGACGGCCGGTCAGTCTTACCGGATATGGCATGCACGGCGGGCACGCGTACGTAATGAACGATTACAAATTTGAAACAGGACACCGACAATTCAAGACCGACGCCCGCGCAATGCGTTTCGGGGTCGGATTCGACGATCGCGATTCGACCGCATTGCCCGGCGCAAATGCGCGTGTGGATCGCACCGCATACCGGTAATGACGACATGCGTGCGCGCGGAAATCGACCTTCCGCGGCCGTGCTTTTATTCCTGCGATACTGGCGGCTGCCTCGTTTTCGCTTACGTCCGCTGCCATGTCCCTCCCCGACACACCCCGTCTCGGCTTCATCGGCGCCGGCCGCCTCGCGCGCTGCGTCGCACAGCGCTTCGCGCAGGCCGGCTTTCCCGTCGTCGCGATCGCGAGCCGCACGCCCGAATCGGCCGCGGCCCTCGCCGCGCGCATCGACGGCTGCCAGGCGGTCGACACGCCGCAGCAGGTCGCCGACGCCGCCGACCTGATCCTCCTGACGGTCCCCGACGACCATCTCGCGTCGACCGCCGCGGCACTCCGCTTCGATGCATCGCGCGCCGCCAGTCAGGCGGTCGTCCACTGCAGCGGCGCGTCGGCCGTCGCGCTGCTCGATCCGGCGAAACGGCAAGGCGCGGCCACCGGCGGCTTCCATCCGCTCTACCTGTTCGGCGGCACCGACGCGGACCTTGCCCGCATCGACGGCTGCTCGGTCACGATCGAAGCCGACGGCGCGCTGCATGCGACGCTGATGCGACTTGCTGCCGCACTCGGCTGCCATCCGCTGTCGATTCCGGCCGGCGGCCGGATGCTCTATCACGCGGCCGCGCACTACGCGGCGAGCTTCGCGCTGTGCGGGCTGTCGGAAGCGGTCGAGCTGTGGCGCGGCCTCGGTTTCGACGAGGAAGCCGCGCTGCGCGCGCTGCTGCCGATGCTCGCCGGCACGATCGAGACCGCGCGCGACAAGGGGCTCGCGAACGCGCTCGCCGGCCCCGTGTCGCGCGGCGATACGGGCATCGTCGAACGCCAGCTCGCGCTGCTCGAAGCGCGCGGCGGCGATCACGCGACGCTGTACGCGTTGATGACGCGCCGCGCGGTCGCGCTCGCGGCGAAGCGCGCCGTGCCGCCGGCGTCGCTGCCGGCGCTCGCCGAAGCCGTCGAAACGTCGCTCGCGCGCACGGCCGCGCCCCCCTCCCCGTCGCGAGACGAGGCGTGATAAGGTGTCGGCCGATGCGCCGCCATCCGGCGTTGGCGGCCGCACGCTACTGACCGTATAAAAAGGATGCCAACGATGTTCGGCGAGATCGCCCGTTTTCTGCTCAATACCGTCTTCACGCTGTTCGGCGCCGCGCTGATCCTGCGCGTCTGGATGCAGGCCGTCCGCGTGCCGCCGTACAACCCCGTCACGCAGGCCGTGCTGCAGGCGACCAACTGGCTCGTGCTGCCGCTGCGCCGCGTGATCGCGGGCGTGCGCGGCATCGACTGGGCCAGCGTCGTCGCCGCGCTGCTGACCGCGCTCGTCTACGTCGTGCTGATGGTCGTGATGGCCGGCTTCGATCCGGCCGCGGCGATCCCGACGCTCGTCGTGGTCGCGCTGCTCACCGTCGTGAAGTGGGCGCTCAACCTCGTGATCTGGATGACGATCCTGATGGCGCTGCTGTCGTGGCTCAACCCGCGCTCGCCGGCGATGCCGATCCTCTTCCAGCTCACCGCGCCGTTCCTGAACCCGCTGCGCCGCATCATCCCGAACCTCGGCGGCATCGACCTGTCGCCGATCCTGCTGTTCGTGATCGTGCAGGTGCTGCTGATGATCGTCACGCGCGCCGCCGTGTCGCTGACGATGTTCGGCATCTGACGCCCCTGGGCCTGTTCACGCCAATCACGGAAACAGGCCCTATGCCGCCGGCCCCTGCGCCGGCGGTGCGCCAAGCGTGTCGATCACGCCGAAGCGCGCCGGAATCATCGCGTAGCACACGCGCACTTTCTCGTGCGACAGCCGTTCGAGCAAACGTTGCGCTTCGTCCTCGGTGACGATGAATTCGACCTCGATCGCGAGCGAACCCTGCAGTTCGAAAAAGCGGTCCTCGTGCAGCACGCGATGCTGGCCGAAGCCGGCCATCGCGCGAAACGCGGAACCACCCGCGACGCCCATCCGGTTCGCCTCCTCCAGCAGCCATTCCCACAGCGGCTTCCAGTGCAGCCGGTGCTGCTCGTGCAGGTAGAAGCGCAAGAAGATCCTGTCCATCGCTCCCTCCGATGGCGGCCCGCTCAGGCCGCCGCGAGCCACGCGCGCGCGGTCCACATGCCGAGCGCCGTCAGCGCGAACGATCCAGTCAAGTGTAGGGCAGCCACCGCAAACGCCCATCCGAATTCGCCCTCGAGCGCGTGGGTCATCACTTCGACCGAATAGGTCGAGAACGTCGTGAGGCCGCCGAGGAAGCCCGTGATCACGAACAGCCGCCACTCGGGCGGCAGCCCGACGCGGGCCGTGAACACGACGGCGGCAATGCCGATCACGTAGCCGCCGATCAGGTTCGAGGCGAGCGTGCCGAGCGGCACGGCGGGAAAGAATTCGTTGAGCGCGAGGCTCAGGAACCAGCGCAGCAACGCGCCGAGCCCGGCGCCGACGAAGATCGCGACGATCGAATAGAACAAGGGCACTCCCGGTCGATGATGCAGCTGGGTTCAGCCGTCGGCCCCCGATTGCCCGGGGCTATGCCCGTTCCAGGGCGCGCGCGGCGCGTGCACGGGCGGTACAAGCTGAACTGTATGCGGATTCGCCGCGCCGCTGCAACGACGACGGCAGGTGCGACGCCCGCCCGTTCACTCGGCCTCCGGCACGCTTACGCGTGCTGCCAGGCTGCGTCGAGCGCAGTCAGCGTCGCCAGCGCACCGCCCTTCAATCCGATCACGTCCGCACGGCGCGCATGGGCCTCTCGCGTGTTGATGCGGATGACGTCGGCGCCCAGCCGTTCGCTCAGCAGGCGCACGGTCGGAATCGCGGTGCCCGCGCCGATCTCGACCACGGCGACGCGCCCGGCCTGCACGATCCAGTCTTCCAGCGCGCGTTCCTGCGCGTCGTAGCGCGCCCCGAGCCAGCCGGTGTCGCCGAACATCAGGATGTTCGGCCGCGCGAGGCCGCCGCAGTGCGGGCAGCGCGGCGCTTCGCCGACCAGCCGGCAGGTGGCTTCGTCGACGTCCGGCACGAACGGTGCCGCATCCCACGTGTCATCCGAGCACGGCCGCAGGCACTGCATCGCATGAATCGAGCCGTGGATCTCGACGATTCGCGCCGGATCGAAACCGGCTTTCTGGAACTGGCCGTCGACGTTGCTCGTCAGCACGAAGCCGCCGTTCGGCATCGCGTCGATCCAGCGGCGCAGGATCGCGAAACCCGCGTGCGGCACCGTCGCGCGGTAGAGCGCGAGACGGTGCCCGTAGAACCCCCACGCGAGTGGCGCACGCGCACGGAACGCGTGCGGCGACGCGATCTCGTGGAATTCGAAACGCTCGTGGCGCAGCGCCGGATACGCGCGCCAGAAGCCGTCGGTACCGCGGAAATCGGGCAGCCCGGAATCGACGCCGATGCCCGCGCCGGCCGTCACGAGCAACGCGTCGGCGCGCGCGAGCGCATCAACGGCGGCAGCGACGAGATCGGCGGGAAGCTGCGCGGCGGCAACGGTGGAGTCGGCGGAATCGGGGAACGGCATGACAGGGCGGCGGTAACGTCGAACGGTGCGCGGGTGGCGTCGCGATCATACGCCGGTTCGGGCATAACGTGCCGCATTCGCGAATGCAACGGTATGACGCGATCGCAATGTCATGATTTCCGCGTGGCGCCGGGCTTTTCCCGCTACCGACGACGCAGGAAAGCACCGGCGATGCCGCGCCCCGGCACCTCCCCGCCTGCTCAGCTATCCGAATCGTCTTGCGCGACCGGAATTTCGTCGACCGCGAAATAGACCGGCTTGCCGAGCTGCCGTGCGAGGCTGACATCCGCGTCCGCGCCGCGCGACGCGCCGTCGATCCGCCATACCGCATCGCAGCGCCGCAGCAGCCGGTGCGCGGCCGGATACAGGAACGCCTCGCTGAGTTCGTCGCCGACCTGTCGCGACCCGGCCGCGACCGCGAGCGGAAGCGACACCCACTCGCCGATCATCGGCACATGCCCGCGGCGATACACGGCGAGCGCCGCCGCTTCCAGCCGGTGCAGGTTCGCGGCGATGCGCGCGGGGTCGCCGTCGGTGCCGCTGCGATAGGGGCCGGCGACCAGCACGAGCAGCGGCGTCATGCCGCGCGCGCGCCGGCGGTTTCCCGCAGCGCGACGTACTGCAGCAGCATGATCGTCTTCGCGTCGACGATCTCGCCGCGCTCGACTGCATCCAGCGCCGCCTGCAGCGGCATCTCGACGACCTCGAGATCCTCGCCCTCTTCCGCGACGCCGCCGCCGTCGCCGGTGCGCAGCGACGCATCGTATTCGCCGACGAAGAAATGCAGCTTCTCCGTCACGGAACCCGGGCTCATGAACGCCTCGAACACCTTGCGCACGCCGCGCACGCGATAGCCGGTCTCCTCCTCGGCCTCCGCGCGGATGCGTGCTTCGGGCGTCGCGTCGTCGAGCAGGCCGGCAGCCGCTTCGAGCAGCATGCCATCGTGCCCGCTGACGAACGCCGGCATCCGGAACTGCCGCGTCAGCAGCACGTCGCCCGTGCCCGCATTGCGCAGCAGGATGGTCGCGCCGTTGCCGCGGTCGTAGGTCTCGCGGCTCAGGCGCTGCCACGTTCCGTCGCGGCGCAGGAAATCGAACGTCACCTTCTTCAGCACATACCAGTCATCGGACAGCACCGTCGTATCGACGATGCGCACGCGGTCCCGCGTTGCAGCCATCGCAGCCTCCCATTCGACAAAAGACGGCGCCCATGGTAACGTGCATATTCGTGCAATTTCAAGAACTTTCGTGCAAACACGATGCTGACGACGCAACGCAAGAAAGCGATCCTCGACGCGCTCGCACGCGACGGCCAGGTGCTGGCCGTCGAGCTGAGCGCGCAATTCGGCGTGTCCGAAGACACGATCCGCCGCGACCTGCGCGAGCTGGCGGCCGAAGGCCTGCTGCAGCGCGTGCATGGCGGCGC
The DNA here is from genome assembly GCF_001028665.1 of Burkholderia pyrrocinia. Classification (NCBI taxonomy): domain Bacteria; kingdom Pseudomonadati; phylum Pseudomonadota; class Betaproteobacteria; order Burkholderiales; family Burkholderiaceae; genus Burkholderia; species Burkholderia pyrrocinia. The sequence goes on along the minus strand of NZ_CP011503.1, from coordinate 2,237,718 downwards.
GCTGCCGGCGTCGCCGGCCGTCGCGCCGTTCGCGCAGCGCGAGGCGCTCGAAACGGCGGAAAAGCGGCGCATCGCGCGGCGGGCCGCCGAGATGATCGCGCCCGGGCAAGTGGCGATCGTCGACGGCGGCACGACGTCGGCGCTGCTCGTCAGCCAGTTGCCGGCCGACCTGCGCGCGACGATCGTCACGCACAGCCCGAGCGTTGCCGTTGCGCTGGCCGCGCATCCGTCGATCGACGTGATCCTGATCGGCGGGCGGCTCTACAAGCATTCGATCGTGGCGGTCGGCGCAGCGGCGATGGAAGGCATCGCGCGCATCCATGCGGACTTGTACTTCATGGGCGTCACGGGTGTGCATCCGGTCGCGGGGCTGAGCACCGGCGACTTCGAGGAAGCGGCGATCAAGCGCGCGCTGGCCGAACGCGCGGCCGAGACGGTCGTGCTCGCGTCGCAGTCGAAACTGCGCGCGGCGTCGCAGTTCGTGATCGGCGACATCACGCTGGCGCAGACCATCGTCGTCGAGAAGGAAACCGAAGCAGCGCTGACGAAGCCGATCGAGGCGGCGGGCGTGACGGTCGTGCGCGCATAGCGGCGCCGGTGCGCGTCCGTGCGGCGCATCCGTGCGGTGCTCACCGGATCGCATCGATCGAATCGACCGCGGGCTTTCATCACGCCAACGCCGAGCCGATGTCAGCGTGCTGACAGGCACCGCTTGCTAACATGGGCGCCCGCCCAATCGCCACGCACCGCCCGCCCGATGCCCTCGCCCTCCGCCACCACCCCGCCGGCGTCGCCTGCCGGCGATGCGCCGCCGCCGGGCGTCCTCGCGCTGTTCGTCGCGTTCGCGCAGATCGGCCTGACCAGCTTCGGCGGCGGGCTCAGCGGGCGGATGATGCGCGACTTCGTGCACGAGCGGCGCTGGCTCGACGAAGAGGCGTTCCTCAACGGCCTCGCGCTGTCGCAGGCGTTGCCGGGCGTCAACGTGAAGAACCTCGCGATCTGGATCGGCTACCGGCTCGCCGGATGGCGCGGTGCGGTGGCCGGCTTCACCGGCATCATCGCGCCGCCGGCCGTGCTGATCGTACTGTTCGGCGTCGCGTTCTCGACCCTCACGCGCTTCCCGCTCACGCATGTCGCGCTCGCCGGCGCGGCGGCCGCGGCGATCGGGCTGTCGATCTCGATGGCGATCACGGCCGTGCGCCGGCTGCCGCGCCGCGCGCTGCCGTTCGCGGTGATGACGCTCACCTTCGTGTCGGTCGCGGTGCTGCACTGGCCGCTCGTATGGACCGTGCTGGTCGGCGGCACGTTGAGCGTCGCGCTCGAATACCGCCGTGCAGCCACTGCGCCCGCCGGGAGCGACAAGCCATGACCGCATCGCAACGCTACACCGCGCTGTTCGGCGTGTTCGCGCCGCTGTCGATCGCGACGATCGGCGGCGGGCAGGCGATCATCGCCGACATCCAGCGACAGGTCGTCGACGTGCATCACTGGATGACCGCCACGCAATTCGTGAACGACTTCGCGATCGCGCGGATGGCGCCCGGCCCCGGCTCGCTGCTTGCGACGCTGATCGGCTGGCAGGTGGCCGGCTTCTGGGGCGCGGTGATCGCGACACTCGCGCTGTTCGGCCCGACTGCGTTCCTGATCTACGGCGTCGCGCACCTGTGGCGACGGCACCAGGGCACGCGCTGGCAGATCGCGCTCGAAGCCGGGCTACGTCCGGTCGCGGCCGGCATGATCGTCGCGTCGGTGTGGGTACTGCTGCAGGCGCTCGACGGCGGCTGGCCCGCGCGCGCGATCGCGGTCGCGTCGACGCTGTGCGTGATGGTTTCGCGCATTCACGCGCTGCTGCTGATCGTGGTGGGCGCGCTGCTGCTGGTCGGCGTTCATGCGATAGGCGGCGTGTAGCGCCTACCGCCGTCGCACGTCAACGCCGCGCCGCGCGGACACCTGAACGCCTACACGCCGCGAAACACCGGTACGCGCCGCTCGGCAAACGCACGCAGCCCTTCGTCGAAATCCGCACCTTCGCACGCGTGCCGGCGCAGTTCGGCAATCCGCTCGAACGCATCGACCGGCAACGGCCGCGCGTCCTGCAGCACGCGCAACTGCTCCTTCACGGCGTGCACCGCGAGCGGCGCCTTCGCGGCGATCGTGCGCGCGACGTCGAGCGCCGCCTCGTCGACGCCGCCCGCTTCGGCCAGCCGGTTCACGAGCCCGTGATGCGCGGCGCGCTCCGCGTCGAGCGGCTGTGCGCAGAAGAACATTTCCTTCAGCACGTGGATCGGCAGGTTGTCGCAGAAGCGCAGCAGGCCGCTCGTCGAATACGGCAGCCCGATGTTCGCCGGCGTCATCGCGAAGCGTGCATCGCGCGCCGCGACGACGAGGTCGCAACTCATCACGAGATCGACCGCCCCGCCCCACGCCGACCCAGCCACCGCCGCGATCACCGCGCCCGGATAGGTCCGCACGCGCCGCAGCGCACGTTCGAGCGGCTTGTCGTACGCGAGCGGATCGCGGTCGTCGGCCAGTTCGCGCAGGTCGTGCCCGGCACTCCACACGTCGCCGCTGCCGTCGTTCGACAGGATCACGACGGGCGGCGGACGAAGCGCGGCAAGCGCATCGAGGCGCGCGACGAGCGCATCGAGCAACGGTGCGTCGAGCGCGTGCCGCCGCGCCGGATTCGCGAACCGCACACGCGCGATCCGCTCGCCGATCATGTCGACCGTGACGTTCGACGGCATGTCGTGTTTCGTCGTGTCGGTCATTGCAGCGCCTCCGCTACAGCTTCCGCCTGGAAGATCGCGCGCTCGGCCAGCAGTGCGTCGATCGCGTCGTCGCCGTAGCCCGCTTCGCGCAGCACGTCGACCGTATGCTCGCCGAGCAGCGGCGGCGCATGGCGCGTGCGCGGCGCAGGCACATCGTCACCCATCCCGCCGAGCGGCGTGACGACCTGGCGCAGCGTCCCGAGCGTCGGATGCGCGACCGGTTCGACCAGCCCGCAGTGCGCGAGCTGCGGATCGTCGAATACTTCGTCCAGCGTATTGATCGGCCCGGCCGGCAACCCGGCCTCGACGAAACGCTGCGTCCATTCGCGCTTGCCGCGGGTGCTCAGCCGGCTTTCGAGCAGCGCCTTCAGTGCGTCGCGGTGCTCGACGCGCGCATCGTTGGTCGCGAAGCGAGGATCGTTCGGCAGCTCGGGCAGATCCAGCAACCGGCACAGCCGCAGCCACATGTCGGTCGTGATCGGCGCGAGGTTGAGCGGCCCGTCGGCCGTCTGGAACACGCCGTACGGCGCGATCACCGCATGCGCATTGCCGGTGCGGCGCGGCACGTCGCCGAGGCTCAGGTAGCGTTGCCCATGCACGCTCAGCAGTGCGACGAGGCTTTCGAGCAGCGACGTGCCGACATGCTGCCCGCGCCCCGTGCGTTCCCGCTCGAACAGCGCGGCCATCACGCCGGTCGCGACCCACATCCCCGAGCTGAGATCGCCGATCGCGGTGCCCGTGCGGGTCGGCTCGCCATCCGGGAAGCCGGTGAGGCTCATCAGCCCGGCATAGCCCTGCGCGATCTGGTCGAAGCCCGGCCAGTCGCGCAACGGGCCGCGCGGGCCGAACGCGGTGACGCTGCCCATCACGAGCCGCGGATCATGCGCGCTCAGTGCGTCGTAGCCGAGCCCCATCGCGTCCATCGTGCCTGCCTTGAAATTCTCGATCACGACGTCGGCCTGCGCGATCAGCCGGCGCACGACGTCGAGGCCGGCCGGCTGCCGGAAATCCACGCAGATGCCGCGCTTGTTGCGGTTGCAGGACAGGTAGTACGTGCTCACGCCGCGATCGAACGGCCCCCATGCGCGGCTCATGTCGCCGTTCGGCCCCGACTCGACCTTGATCACGTCGGCGCCGAGATCGGCGAGCACCATCGAGCAGAACGGCCCCGACAGCGCTCGACTCAAATCGACGACCCTGATTCCTTTTAATGCCTGCATTCCGGACTCCTGATATTGATGACTGAATGTTGCTGTTGCGTATTTCCGAACGATCGCGGCGCGCCGCTCATTCGGGCAGTGTCTGGTGGCGCGTTTCGACCGCGAACGGCAGGATCAGGATGCCGACCACGAACACGGCCGCGGTCCATGCGACCGGTACACCGAGCGACCCGTAGCCGTGAATCGCCGCGCCGAGCAGGAAGTTCACGCCCGCGCCGATGAAGCGGCCGACCGACGCGTTGAATGCGAACGCGGTCGCCCGCACGCGCGTCGGATACTGCTCGGGCAGCCACAGCGAGAAGATCGCGAAATTGCCGCCGAAGAAACCGAGGAACGCGAGCGACACCATGAACGCCGTGAGCCCGTTCGGCTGGTAGAACGCCCAGCCGAACGCGAACACGATCGCGCCGGCCATGCCCGCGAAATAGACGCCGAGCGCCACGCGCCGGCCGAGCCGCTCCGACAGCCACGGCGCGGCCAGGCAGCCGGCGATCGTCGCGCACGACAGGATCGCCGCGCCGACCGACGCAAGCCGCAGCGCGCCGATGTGATCGATGCCCGCGCGCGCCGCCAGCGTACTGACCGCGCTCGCCTCGTAGACCGAGCCCGCCCATAGCCCGACGATCGCGACGCCGACGAGGCTCGCGCTCGTCAGCGTGCGGCGCAGGAATGCCGGTGCGAAGATCTCGCGCAGCGGATGCACGCGCCGCGCGTCGGCCACGTCGCCATCGCGCGCGTCGTGCCGGCGCCACTGCCCCGGTTCCTTCACGCGCATCACGGTGAACACCGCGAGCAGTGCGGGGGCCAGCCCGCACAGGAACATCGCGCGCCAGCCGTAGGTCGCGCCGATCGTGTAGTTCAGGCAGGCCGCGATGAAGAAGCCGAAGTAGTAACCCGTCTGCAGGTAGCCGGCGCCCATCTTGCGGCGGTCTTCCGGCCAGCTCTCGGCGACGTAGGTGCCCGCGAGCGCCCATTCGCCGCCGACGCCGATCCCGGCGATCAGCCGGCACGCGGCCAGCGCCCACACGTCGTGCACGAACGCGGCCGCGCCGGTGAACACCGAATAGATCAGGATGCTCGCGGCGAGCGTGCGCACGCGGCCGAAGCGGTCGGCGAGCGGCCCCCAGACGAACGACAGCCCCCAGCCGATCAGAAACAGCGCGAACAGGATCGAGCCGTACAAGCCGAGATTCGCGGGCGTCGCCGCGATGCCGGATGCCGGCAGCAGTTCGGTCAGTGCGGGAATCAGCACGAGCGCGTAGATCACCGAATCCACGCCGTCGAGCACCCAGCCCGCGTACACGGCCCAGAAGCCCTTGACCTGCTCGCGCGTGAGCGGCGTGCGCCGCGGCTTCGCGCCGGCCGCCGGCGCGTCGATCGCCTTGAACATCTTCGTCTCCTTGCCGGCGCGGCCGGCACTGTTGCCGCGTCCGGTCCGGGATGGCCGGCAGGCTGGCTCTTTTGTGAGACGAGTATAGAAACACCTTCGATCGCCGAAAAATATGATATTCATCTCGATCGATCGGATTGGCTTATGGCTTGAATCGGGAGACGGCGGCGATGGACTTGAGACAGTTGCGCTATTTCGTGAAGGTCGTCGAATGCGGCAACGTCACGCATGCGAGCGAGGCGCTGCATGTCGCGCAACCCGCGGTGAGCCAGCAGATGCGCAATCTCGAACAGGATCTCGGGATGCAGTTGCTCGAACGGAGCGTGCGCGGCGTCGCGCCGACCGCCGCCGGTCGCACGCTGTACCAGCACGCGCTCGAGCTGCTGCGCCAGGCCGACGGCACGCGCGAGCTGCTGCGCCGCGACGCCGATACGCCGCAGGGCCGCGTGACGGTCGGGATGCCGTCGAGCACCGCGCGCATGCTGGCGATTCCGCTCGCACGCGCGGTGCGCGACCGTTATCCGGGCATCATGCTGGAGCTGATCGAGGCGCCGAGCGCCGATCTCGACACGCTGCTCGAACGCGCACGGCTCGATCTCGCGATCGTCGTCGACGCGGTCGACACGCGCGGCATCGCGATCCACCGGCTGCTGACGGAAACGCTGTACCTGATCACATGGCCCGGGTTTCATGTGCCGGACGATCCCGTGCCGCTCGACGCGATCGCGCGGATGCCGCTCGTGCTGCCGAGCGCGCCGAACACGATCCGCAACCGCGTCGACTGGGCGATGCGCGAGGCCGGGCTGTCGTACGAGATCAGCTTCGAGGCGAGCTCGACCGGGCTGCTGTTCGCGGCCGTGATGGCGCAGCTCGGCGTGACGATCCTGCCGTGGACGGCCGCGCACGTCGAGATCGAGGAACGCAAGCTCAAGCTGTCGACGGTCGCGCACCGGCTGTTCGCGCGCGACCTGTCGCTGTGCTGGCACGATACGGCGCTCGTCAGCAATGCGGTGCAGAAGGTGAAGGCCGAAATCGTGCGGCTGTTCGACATGCTCGGGCAGCGGCCGGAGTGGGCGTCGGAGAATGCCGACCGCGCGTGACCGGCGCGGCGCAGGGGCATTGACAACGTCCTCCGGCGCCCCTTGACGTTGCTCCCATCGTAACCATCACCGGTTCAGCCTAAGAGGTTGTCGGCCCGCTCGTGCTCGACACCTCTGACTTCATCGAAGGCCTGCTGCTTGGCGCCGGCCTGTTCACGCCGGTCGGCCCCAAGGACGCCTTCGTCATCAAGCGCTCGATCTCGAGCCCCCATCTGGTCTCCATTGCCGTTGTCTGCGCAGGCAGCGACGCGCTGCTGATCGCACTCGGCGCGCATGGTTTGTCGGCGATGCTGTCGCGGCATCCCGGTGTGGTGTCGGCCGCGCTGTGGGCCGGCGTCGCGTATCTCGCCAGTTATGGCCTGCTCGCGCTGCGCTCGGCGATCCGGCGGCGACGGCCAGAGCACGTCGACGGTTCACGCGCAGGCAGCGAACCCACGTGGTCGCGCACGCTGCTCGCGACCGCCGCCGTCTCGCTGCTCAATCCATCTGCGTGGATCGACACCGTGCTGCTGCTCGGCACCGTGATCGTGAGCCACACGCCCGCCGCACGCGCGCCGTTCGCGATCGGCGCGACGACGGCTTCGCTCGCGTGGTTCCTGATGCTCGCCTATGGCGCGCGCGCGTGCCGTGCATGGTTCGCTCGCGTGCTCGCGTGGCGTGTGCTCGATTTTTTCGTCGCAGTGGTGATGCTCGGCTTCGCGGTACGTTTCGCGATCGACGCGATTTAGGCGTCAGCGGCCCGATACCGTGCGAAACGCGTCGTGCGCGTCGGCATGCAGTTCGAAGCCGATGCCCGGTGCCTGCGGTACCTGTGCGTAGCCCGCGTCGACGGTTTCGCCATCGGCGAGTCCACTGAACGGATGGAACGCGAACGGATTGACTTCCGCGCCGCCGAGCCCGAGCGCGGCAACGACGTGCAGCGAGAACAGGTGGCCGCCATGCGGCCAGAACGCGTCGCGCCGCCAGCCGCGCGACACGAAGTGGTCGACGATCTGCAGATAGCCCGGCAGCCCGTAGCAATGCACCGGATCGAACACGAGCACATCGCGGTCGCTGCGCAGGCCGCCGTAGCGGTCGAGCAGCTTCGCTTCCGCGAGCGAGAACAATGCTTCACCGGCCGCAATAGGCGAAGCATATCGCGCGGCAACGTCCGCCTGCAGCGGCAGATCGAGCGGGTCGCAGATGTCCTCGAACCACCAGAGGTCGAACGGCGCGAGCATCGTCGCGGCGCCTTGCACGGTCGTCGCGTCGTACGTGTTCATCGCGTCGACCGCCAGATGCGAACTGTCGGCGAGGCGCGCGGCGGCGGCTTCGATGCGTCGCCTGTCCTGGTCGAGATCCGCGCCGCCGATCTTGATCTTCGCGTGCGTGTAGCCGAGATCGGCGATGCGGCGCATCTCGTCCGACAGCCGCGCGAGATCATCATGCGGATAGCGATAGCCGCCGCCCGCGTACACGCGCACGCGTGGTGCTGCCGTGCGAGCGAGCCGGTCGGCGAGAAAGCGATGGAGCGGCAGGTTGGCGATCTTCGCGGCGGCGTCCCAGATCGCCATGTCGAGCGTGCCGACTGCCACGCATCGTTCGCCGTGTCCGCCGGGCTTTTCGCCGGCCATCATCGCGCGCCAGGCGCGGAACGGGTCGAGGTTGGTGCCGGCTTCGTCGGCGAGTGTATCGGCCGCAGCCAGCAGGCGCGGCGCGAACCGTTCGCGGATCAGTCCGCCCTGCGCGAAACGGCCGACCGATGCGTAGCCATAACCCGTCACGGGGCGGCCGTCGCGCACGACGTCGGTGATGACCGCGACGACACTCGTCGTCAGGCCGCCGGATGGAATGGACGGGTCGGCATAACGAGAGACGGGGATCGCTTGCTCGCGGATGGCGGTGATGCGCATGGTCGGGTTCCGGTGGGCGTCCGGCGCATGCGATGGTTCAAGCGGTGCGGCCGGAACGATAAGCAGACCGCTGCATCATAAGCGCTGGCGCGGCCGGTTGCAGGCGTTCCGCGGGCGTCGTCTTGTTTTTGATGTATGGGCCCTTGCAACATGCAAGGGCCGCGATGATAGAAGCCGCGAACCGGGAAGGTATCCGGACGACGACGATATGCGTGGTCGAATCTACAGGCCCGTTCAGGCGAAGACGAAGTACTTGCGCACCGTCTCCACCACTTCCCAGGTCCCTTTCATGCCGGGTTCAATCACGAACACGTCGCCGGCTTTCAGGTGCACCGACTCCTCGCCTTCCGGCGTGATGATGCAGTAGCCGTCGAGGAAGTGGCAGAACTCCCATTTCTCGTAATTCACCTCGAACTTGCCCGGGGTGCAGATCCAGGTGCCCATGATCTTGCTGCCGTCCTTGGAGACGTAAGCGTTGAGGTTCACGGTGTGCGGATCGCCGCCGATGCGCTTCCACTTGGTCGCGTCAAGGACCGGAGTCGGGCAGGTTTCGCGCAAAACGGTGATGAAATCGGACATGTCAGCTCCAAACGAACGGGTAAGTGGTCCGTCACGTTAGTTCGGAAGCGCTAACGGGGCTTGTATGCTTCCGACACCGACTCGTCAATTTTCGACACCGACTCGCCTGCAAGCGCGTTGCCCCCTGGCTCGGGCGGATTGGCTCCAGCCATTTGCGGATTCAACCAATCGCGCAAATTGCGCTGACGGACCGTTTTAGGCCGATCTTTGACGACCATTCTCGGCGACGCCACCGCCCCACGATCCAAGCCATGCCAGTTTCGCTGCCACCACCCCAAACCGCCCGCTTGCCATCCCCACGTCAAACCCTGTAGAATTGCGCGTTCTGCGGGCGTCGTATAATGGCCATTACCTCAGCTTCCCAAGCTGATGACGTGGGTTCGATTCCCATCGCCCGCTCCACTTTCCGGCTGCATCGCAGCCTGCGCAAAAGCCGCCTCGTCGAAGGCGGCTTTTTTGTACCATGTGCCGGTTCCCCGGCGCACTGCTGCGCGCAACGGGCCCTCGCCCGCAACAAAGCCTTTCTCTGTACCGATGATGCACGACGATCCGAACGAAGCCGGCCTGCCGCCGCACGACGACGCCATTCCCGACGAAACTGCCGACGGCGCCGACGAAGTCAATCCGCTGCACCACCGCCGCATCCGCAGCTTCGTCACGCGCGCCGGCCGCGTGTCGACCGGCCAGCGCCGCGCGCTCGACGAACTCGGCCCGCGCTTCGTCGTCCCGTATGCGCCGGAGATGCCCGACTGGAATGCAGTGTTCGGCCGCAGCGCGCCGCGCATCCTCGAGATCGGCTTCGGGATGGGCGCATCGACCGCGGAAATCGCGGCGAACCGCCCCGGCGACGACTTCCTCGGCGTCGAGGTGCACGAGCCGGGCGTCGGCGCGCTGCTGAAGCTGATCGGCGAACAGGACCTGCCGAACATCCGCATCATCCAGCACGACGCGGTCGAAGTGCTCGAGCACATGCTCGCGCCGGAAAGCCTCGACGGCGTGCACATCTTCTTCCCCGACCCGTGGCACAAGGCGCGCCACCACAAGCGCCGGCTGATCCAGCCGCCGCTCGTCGCGCATCTCGCGTCGCGCCTGAAGCCCGGTGCGTACATTCACTGCGCGACCGACTGGCAGAACTACGCGGAACAGATGCTGGAAGTGCTCGGCGCGGAGCCGACGCTCGAAAACACGGCTGCCGACTATGCGCCGCGCCCCGACTACCGCCCGGTGACGAAGTTCGAACGGCGCGGGCTGCGGCTCGGCCACGGCGTGTGGGATCTGGTGTTCCGCAAGCGCGCAGGCTAAGCGCCCCGCCCCGCGCGGAATAAAAAAATCCCGACCGACGTCACGCGCCGGTCGGGATTTTTTCATGGAGCGGCGCATCGGCCCCGTGCCAACCTCACGCCCAGTTCAGCCACCCGCTGTAACCCACCAGCAACACGAACAGCCCGAACGCGATCCGGTACCACGCGAACACCGTGAAATCGTGCGTCGCAACGTAGCGCAGCAGCCAGCGCACGCACACGAACGCGCTGACGAACGCCGCGACGAGCCCGAGGGCGAACAGGCCGAGCGAATCGACAGTGAATGCCTGCCAGTCCTTGACGGTTTCGTAGAGCGTCGCGCCGAAGATGATCGGGATCGCGAGGAAGAACGAGAATTCGGTGGCGACGCGCCGGTCGAGGCCGAACAGCATCCCGCCGATGATCGTCGAGCCCGACCGCGACATACCGGGTACCAGCGCGAAGCATTGCGCGATGCCGACCTTCAGTGCATCGAGCGGCGTCAGCGCGTCGACCGACATCACGCGCGGCGGCTCGCTGCGCTCGCGCTGCCTCGCCTCGGCCCACAGGATGATCGCGCCGCCCACGACGAGGGCGAATGCAACGGGCACCGGCGAGAACAGCACGGCCTTGATCTTCTTCTCGAACAGGAGGCCAAGCGCGATCGCGGGAATCGTCGCGATCACGACGTTCAGCGTGAAACGCCGCGCGTCGGGCCGGCTCGGCAGCCCGGACACGATGGACGCGATCCGTTGCCGGTACTCCCAGCAGACCGCGAGGATCGCGCCGAACTGGATCACGACGTCGAAGGTTTTCGCGTGCGAATCGTTGAAACTCAGGAAGCTGCCCGCGACGATCAGGTGGCCGGTGCTCGACACCGGCAGGAATTCCGTCAGCCCCTCGACGACGCCGAGGATCAATGCCTTGCAGATCAGGATCCAGTCCATCCGTGGCCCAACTCCGAAATGGTCGAAAGGAAGGGCCAGGTTGCCGCGCGGCCCGCTCGGCCGCGCGGTTCGTCGTCATTTTTCGACGATCGCCACGCGTATGCCGTTTGTAAGAATCGTAATTGTACCGGGTTCGTAGTTCACCCCGGCAAATTGCAGTTGTTCGGGCTTGAACGTATAGATCGGATAGTTGGTCAGCAACTGCGTCGCGAGCAGGCCGGCGGCCGCGCCGACCTGTTGCCCGTACATCTGCGCGTCGCCGTCGAGCACGAGGCTGTCGACGGCCGGCGCCTTCAGCACGACCGAGCGGCTCGGCGCGTCATACGCGAGCTGGCCCGACACGGTGAACTTGCCGCTGACGGGCGCGCGCAGGAACGGGCTCTCGAAATGCGCGTCGAGCTGTACGGCGACGCGGTTCTGGTCCGGCAGCAGGTTGACGGCCGGGTTCGCGAGCGACACGTCGACGACCTGCGCGACCGTCTTCTGGTATGGGAACTTGCGCGCGACGGCTTTCTGCACGTCGCCGCGCGAGAACGTGTAGTGATCGGGGATGAACGGGAACGTCGACGCGCAGGCGGCGAGCGATACACACACGCCGACGGCGCCAATGGTTGCAGCGAGAAAACGGCGCCGGCCGGGCGCGCAAGATGCGGTCATGCTCAACTCTCTCCTTCCTGTATCGGGCGCAGCGGCGATCGGTTGATCGGCGCCGGGCCATGCCGGACAGCCGACCGGCGTTAGTGCGTCGGCGCGCGCTACGGGTTCCCTCTGCCGTATCCGGCCCCAAACGCGGCCGGCAACCCGCTACCGCACCATGCCGCTACGCGGCGACGGCTGCGTCGCGGCCTCGAGGCGCGTGAGCCACACAAGTGCGTCGTCGCGCGACGCGCCGCACATGTCGGCGGACGGCTGCAACCCGGAACAGCACGCGGGACGCTCGGGTCGGCCGAAAATCCGGCAGCGCAGGTCGTCACCGAGCTGCACGCAGCGCACGCCGGCCGGCTTGCCGTCGGGCATGCCCGGAATCGGGCTGGAAATCGACGGCGCGATGCAGCACGCGCCGCAGCCCTCGCGGCACGCATGCGGCGGCGGGATATCGGCGGGCGCCGGGCGGACAGGCATTTCGACGGACACTCGGCTCTCTCGAACGAACAACAAAAAACGGTGCGGCAACCGGACGCGGCGTCCGGCAGCCCACCCCGCATTGTGCCATCGCCGGCTGCGACGTTATTACACAATGCAGCCGAATCGCGCGTTTATATACTCGAAAGCATCTAAAAAGCGCGAGACCGTCATGAGCTCTGGTTCTGCCGACACAATGTTCCGTCCCGATTTGCTCGCGAAATACGGCGCGAACGGGCCGCGCTATACGTCGTACCCAACCGCGCTGCAGTTTCGCGACGATTTCGACACGGCCGACTACGTGCGCGCGGCCAGCGACCCCGGCGCGTCGTCGAGCGAGCTGTCGCTGTACTTCCACATCCCGTTCTGCAACACAGCGTGCTTCTACTGCGGCTGCAACAAGATCGCGACCAACAACCGCCGCCGCGCGCGCCCGTATCTCGACCAGCTGAAGCGCGAGATGGCGCTGCAGGCCGCGCTGTTCGATCCGTCACGCCCGGTCACGCAACTGCACTGGGGCGGAGGCACGCCGACCTTTCTTTCCGATGACGAAACGGCCGAGCTGATGGCGGCCACCCGCGAGCACTTCGCGCTCGCGCCGGATGCCGACGCCGAGTTCTCGATCGAGATCGATCCGCGCACGGTCACGCCCGCGACGCTCGTCCACCTGCGCACGATCGGCTTCAACCGGCTGAGCCTCGGCGTGCAGGATTTCGATCCGCTCGTGCAGCAGGCGATCAACCGCATCCAGCCGCTCGCGATGACGGCCGACCTGCTCGGCGCCGCGCGCGCGACGGGCTTCCATTCGGTCAGCGTCGACCTGATCTACGGCTTGCCGCACCAGACGGTCGCCGTGTTCGCGCGCACGCTCGAGACGATCATCGAACTCGCGCCCGACCGGCTGTCGGTGTTCGGCTACGCGCACATGCCGCACCTGTTCAAGATGCAGCGGCAGATCGACGAAACGACGCTGCCGCCGCCCGAAACGCGCGTCGCGCTGCTCGGCCTCGCGATCGACATGCTGACGTCGGCCGGCTACGTGTACATCGGGATGGACCACTTCGCGCGGCCGTCCGACGAGCTCGTGCGCGCGCAGCGCAACGGCACGCTGCAGCGCAATTTCCAGGGCTACAGCACGCGCGCGGATACCGACCTCGTCGGTTTCGGCGTGTCGTCGATCGGCAAGGTCGGCGACGTCTACGCGCAGAACGCGAAGGACCTGCCCGCGTACGGCGCCGCGCTCGACGCGGGCCGGCTGCCGATCGCTCGCGGCGTGCGGCTCACGCCCGACGACCGGCTGCGCCGCGACGTGATCACGCAACTGATGTGCAACCTCGAACTGCCGTTCTCGCATGTCGAGGCCGCGCACGGCATCCGTTTCGCCGATCATTTCGCGCGCGAGCTCGACGCGCTGCGACCGTTCGAGCGCGACGGGCTGCTGACGATCGCGCGCGACCGCCTGACGATCCATCCGGCCGGCCGGATGGTCGTGCGCAACATCGCGATGGCGTTCGACGCGTATCTCGGCCAGACGTCGCGGCAGCGCTACTCGCGCACGGTCTAGCACCGGCCGCAAACCAGCGGCCGCACGCGGTCGGCCGGTTTGATACAGTGTGAGGCTTCCCTCCGCCAGAACCCGCACGATGCGCACCACCAAAGCGACCTACGCGGTCGAACGCCTGAAGACCCGCTCCGGCAACCCGCAATTCGCGGCCGTCGCGATGGCGGGCGGCCTGTTCTATCTCGTCGACCGCTCGGGCGGCACCGCCGAGAAGCGCTGCGAGCCGCTGCCGCTCGACGAGTTCGTCAAGTTCGTCGACGAATTCGGCCCCAAAAAGCCGCGCAAGGCGAGCAAGCTCGACCTCGCATTCGAGGCGCAGATCAAGAAGAGCAAAGAGTAAAGGTCTGTTGCAGGCCGCTTGAAGGCTTGATTGCCGCCCTGTTTGGTACAATCGCGGAGTTTATCTACCCCCGCTGATGGCCGACCAGGCTGCGTGACCACACCATGAATATCGAAAACGCGCGTTTCAACATGATCGAACAGCAGATCCGGCCGTGGGACGTGCTGGATCTGGACGTCCTGGGCCTGCTGTCGATCGTCAAGCGTGAAAACTACGTTCCGGCCGAATACCGCGATCTCGCGTTCGCCGACCTCGAACTGCCGCTGCCCGGCGGCCGCACCAAGATGCTGTTCCCGCGCGTCGAAGCGCGCGTGCTGCAGGAGCTGACGGTCAAGAAGCATGAAAACGTGCTCCTGATCGGCGCGGGCTCGGGCTACCTGGCCGCGCTGTTCGCGCATCGCGCGCAGCAGGTGACGGCCGTCGAGATCGATCCGGCAATCGCGAAGTTCGCGGAAGAGAACCTCCGCAACGACGGCGTGACCAACGCGGAAGTCGTGCTCGGCGACGGTTCGCGCGGCTGGGCCGGCAAGGCGCCGTACGACGTGATCTGCGTCGCGGGCGGCCTGCCCGTCGTGCCGCAGGAGATGCTCGAACAGCTGAAGGTCGGCGGCCGCCTGTCGGCATTCGTCGGTGGCCGTCCGGTGATGAAGGCGCAGATCATCACGCGCATCGACGACAAGCAGTACCGCGTCGCCGACGTGTTCGAAACCTACATCGACCACCTCGTCAACGCGATCGAGCCGTCGCGCTTCAAGTTCTGAGCAACGGAGCCTCCATGCAGATCCTGACGCCCGCAATGCTCGCGGAATGGCTCGGCGATACGGCGCGCCCCGCGCCGATCGTGCTGGACGTGCGCGAGCCGTGGGAAATCGCGACCGCGCAGATCGCCGGCAGCGTGTCGATCCCGATGCAGCAGATTCCCGCGCGCAGCGAAGAGCTCGACGACGAAGCGGAAATCGTCT
Source organism: Burkholderia pyrrocinia (assembly GCF_001028665.1). NCBI lineage: Bacteria > Pseudomonadati > Pseudomonadota > Betaproteobacteria > Burkholderiales > Burkholderiaceae > Burkholderia > Burkholderia pyrrocinia. Next base: position 2,222,557 of record NZ_CP011503.1, on the reverse strand, counting down.
GCGTGTGCCATCACGGGATGCGCAGCGCGCAGGTCGCGATGTTCCTCGAATCGCGCGGCTTCACGAAGCTGTACAACCTGCAGGGCGGAATCGACGCGTGGTCGCGCGACGTCGACCCGTCCGTGCCGCGTTACTGACCTTTCCGGCAGCGCATCGCGCGCCGCCATGCCGGTGACCGGCAAGGTTTCGCCGGTCATACGATTCGCCGAACGGGCGCGCACTGCGCGCCCGTTTCTCTTTCCCCTCCCTGCTCCGTTTCCTTGACCGCATCGGCAACGAGCGCGAACAACCCGACAACCCGCACATCGCGCGCCATCGCGCCCTTCCGGTAGCGCAAGCAGGCACCGGAACGGTGAACCACGACCGTGCACCATTTACGCCCGCGAACCTGCACCGCAACGGACCGCGCGTGCTGCACGACGCATCATCCGCACCACCGCAACGCCCCGCACCGCGCCGCGCAGGCACGCCCGGCGTGCATCCGCGCGACTGGCACATGCCTTGCGTTACCCGATGGCAGGCGCCGCCACGGCGCACGCACATCCAACACGTCAAGGGGAAACAGATGAAACGTCGCAGTCTGTTGAAGTTCGGTTCGATGGCCGGCGCACTCGCGCTGGCGGGCAAGAGCCCGTTCGCGCAAGCGGCCGATGCGGGCACCGGCCCGATCAAGGTCGGCATCCTGCACTCGCTGTCGGGCACGATGGCGATCTCGGAGACGTCGCTGAAGGACACCGCGCTGATGACGATCGCCGACATCAACAAGAGCGGCGGCGTGATGGGCCGCAAGCTCGAGCCCGTGGTGGTCGACCCCGCGTCGAACTGGCCGCTGTTCGCGGAGAAGGCGCGCCAGTTGCTCACGCAGGACAAGGTCGCATGCGTGTTCGGCTGCTGGACGTCGGTGTCGCGCAAGTCCGTGCTGCCGGTGTTCGAGGAACTGAACGGGCTGCTCTACTACCCGGTGCAGTACGAAGGCGAGGAAATGTCGCGCAACGTGTTCTACACGGGCGCCGCACCGAACCAGCAGGCGATTCCGGCCGTCGAGTACCTGATGAGCGCGGAAGGCGGCGGCGCGAAGCGCTTCTTCCTGCTCGGCACCGACTACGTGTATCCGCGCACGACCAACAAGATCCTGCGCGCGTTCCTGAAATCGAAGGGCGTGAAGGACGCGGACATTCAGGAGGTCTACACGCCGTTCGGTCACAGCGATTACCAGACCATCGTCGCGAACATCAAGACCTTCTCGCAGGGCGGCAAGACGACCGTGATCTCGACGATCAACGGCGACTCGAACGTGCCGTTCTACAAGGAGCTCGGCAACCAGGGGATCAAGGCGACCGACGTGCCGGTCGTCGCGTTCTCGGTCGGCGAGGAGGAACTGCGCGGGATCGACACGAAGCCGCTCGTCGGCCACCTCGCCGCGTGGAACTACTTCATGTCGGTGAAGAACCCGACCAACACGAAGTTCAAGGACCAGTTCGCCGCATGGGTGAAGGCGAACAACCTGCCGGGCGGCGCGAAGCGCGTGACCAACGACCCGATGGAAGCGACCTACGTGGGGATCCACATGTGGAAGCAGGCCGTCGAGAAGGCGAAGAGCACCGACGTCGACAAGGTGCGCGTCGCGATGATCGGCCAGACCGTCGCCGCGCCGTCGGGCTTCACGCTCGCGATGGACGGCAACCATCACCTGCACAAGCCGGTGATGATCGGCGAGATCCGCGGCGACGGGCAGTTCAACGTCGTATGGAAGACGAAAACCGCGGTGCGCGCGCAGCCGTGGAGCCCGTTCATCGCGGGCAACCAGGGCAAGCCGGACATCGTCTCGTCGATCCCCGCGTTCCTGCGCCGGCAGCGCGCGGCGCTGGCCTGACGCGGTGCGGCGCGTCGCGCCTCGGCGTGACGTGCCGCTCGCATGCAGGTGCCGATGCGCCGGCCACGCTTGCCGTGACGAACCGCACGCGCCGGCGCCTTGCCGCATGAATCCGCTTCCCCACGCCCGACAGGATTTCCCGATGCCAATTCGCTTTCGCCGAGCCGCCGTCGCGATCGTCGCGTGCGCCGCCCTCGCGGGCGCGCTGCCGCGCGCCGCGTTCGCACTGACGGCCGCCGATACCGCCGCGCTTGCCGGCGACGACTTCGATGCGAAGACGGCCGCGATCGACCGGCTCGCCGCCGATGCCGATCCGCGCGCCGTCGCCGTGCTCAACGCGCTGTCGACCGGCGACGCGCTCGCGACCGGCGACGGCCGCCTGCTGATCCAGGCCGGCGACACCGCGCACGACGCGCTCACGCAGGCCGCGACGACGGCCGGCGACGCGCAGCCCGTGATGCTGAACAACCTGTTGCGCACGAAGATCGCCGGCGCACTGTCGGGCCTCGCGCTCGCATCGCCCGATGTCGCCGCGCGACGCGACGCGATCGATGCGCTGCTGAAGTCGCCCGACCCGGCGCTCAAGCCGATGATCGACCGTGCCCGCGCGAAGGAAACCGATCCTGCACTGAAGCGTCGCCTCGACGCACTGTGGGCGATCGCCGCGCTGCACGATGCCGATCCGGCGAAACGCCTCGACGCCGTGCAGGTCGTGGCCGCGCGTCGCGACCTCGACATGATCGAACAACTGCGCCCGCTCGTCGCGAAGAACGCCGACGGCAGCTACGCCGAGCCCGACGCGCGCGTGCGCGATGCCGCGCAGCAAGGGCTCGACGCATTGCACTCGCTGCAGCGCCGCGGCGAGATCGTCGGCACGCTGTTCGCCGGCCTGTCGCTCGGCAGCGTGCTGCTGCTCGCCGCGCTCGGCCTCGCGATCACGTACGGGCTGATCGGCGTGATCAACATGGCGCACGGCGAATTCCTGATGATCGGTGCGTACGCAACCTATGTCGTGCAGACGCTGATCCAGCGCTACGCACCCGGCGCATTCGACTGGTATCCGCTCGTCGCCGTGCCCGCGTCGTTCGCGACGGCCGCGCTCGTCGGCATCGTGCTCGAACGGCTCGTGCTGCGGCACCTGTACGGCCGCCCGCTCGAGACATTGCTCGCGACGTTCGGCGTGAGCCTGATCCTGATCCAGGCAACCCGCATGCTGTTCGGCGCGCAGAACGTGCAGGTCGTGAACCCGTCGTGGATGAGCGGCGGCGTGACGGTGATGCAGAACCTGATCCTGCCGTACAACCGGCTCGCGATCCTCGCGTTCGCGCTTGCGGTGGTGTTTGTCGCGTGGGCCGTGCTGACGAAGACGCGGCTCGGCCTGTTCGTGCGCGCGGTCACGCAGAACCGCCGAATGGCCGCATGCGTCGGTGTGAAGACCGCGCGCGTCGATGCGTATGCGTTCGCGTTCGGCGCGGGCATCGCCGGCCTCGGCGGTTGCGCGCTGTCGCAGATCGGCAACGTGGGCCCCGATCTCGGCCAGAACTACATCATCGATTCGTTCATGGCGGTCGTGCTCGGCGGCGTCGGGCAGATCGCCGGCACCGTGCTCGGCGGCTTCGGGCTCGGCCTCGCGAGCAAGGCGATCGAGCCGTTTTGGGGCGCCGTGCTCGCGAAGATCGCGGTGCTCGTGATGATCGTGCTGTTCATCCAGAAACGTCCTCAGGGCATGTTTGCCCCGAAGGGCCGCAGCGCGGAGGCTTGACGTGACTTTCATTACCGATTCGTTGTCGAACCCGGTCGCCGGCGCACCGAAGCCCGCTGCCGCCGCACGCGCAGCAGACGGCTTCGCGCTCGGCCTGCCGCCCCGCCCTGCGCTGCTGTCGCGCCGCGCGTGGCTCGCGCTCGTCGCGCTGTGCCTCGCGATCGGCATCGGCGTGCCGCTCGCCGCGCTCGTCGCGCCCGAAGCGAGCGCATTCCATCTGTCCGCCTACGCGATGACGCTCGCCGGCAAGCTGATGTGCTACGCGATCGCCGCGCTCGCGCTCGATCTCGTCTGGGGCTACTGCGGGATCCTGAGCCTCGGCCACGGGCTGTTCTTCGCGCTCGGCGGCTACGCGATCGGCATGTACCTGATGCGCGAGATCGGCCGCGACGGCAAGTACGGCAGCGACTTGCCCGACTTCATGGTGTTCCTCGACTGGCACCAGTTGCCGTGGTACTGGAGCGGCACGCAGCATCTCGCGTGGGCGCTCGCACTCGTCGTGCTCGTACCGGCCGTGCTCGCGTGGGTGTTCGGCTTCTTCACGTTCCGCTCGCGCGTGAAAGGCGTGTACCTGTCGATCATCACGCAGGCGCTGACGTTCGCCGCGATGCTGCTGTTCTTTCGCAACGAGACCGGCTTCGGCGGCAACAACGGCTTCACCGACTTCAAGCGCATCGCCGGTTTCGCGATCACGTCGCCCGGCACGCGCACGGTGTTGTTGCTGCTGACGTTCGCGACGCTGGTGCTCTCGTTCATCGCCGCGCGCGCGATCGTCACGAGCAAGCTCGGGCGCGTCGTCACCGCGGTGCGCGACGGCGAGACGCGGCTGATGTTCCTCGGCTACAGCCCGCTCGCGTACAAGCTGTTCGTGTGGACCGTGTCGGCCGTGCTGTGCGGCATCGCCGGCGCGTTGTACGTGCCGCAGGTCGGCATCATCAATCCCGGCGAGATGTCGCCCGGCAACTCGATCGAGATGGCGATCTGGGTCGCGGTGGGCGGGCGCGGCACGCTGATCGGTCCGATCGTCGGCGCGTTCGCGGTGAACGGCGCGAAGAGCCTGTTTACCGCGTACTTCGCCGAATACTGGCTGTTCTTCCTCGGCCTGATTTTCGTGCTGGTGCCGCTGCTGCTGCCGCGCGGGATCATGGGCCTCGTCGAAACCGTGCTCGCGAAAGGGAAACGTGCATGAACGGAACGGCCCTCTACCAATTCACGCCGCCGCCCGAAGACGAACTGCTGGCCGTCAGCGGCACCGCATCGATGGGCCGCGTCGTGCCGCCCGGCATCGACACGTCGCACGGCACGATCCTGTACCTCGAGGATATCGAGGTGAGTTTCGACGGCTTCCGCGCGCTGAAGAAACTGTCGCTCGCGATCGACGCGGGCGAGCTGCGCTGCGTGATCGGCCCGAACGGCGCCGGCAAGACGACGATGATGGACGTGATCACCGGCAAGACGCGCCCCGACGCGGGCAAGGTGTTTCTCGGCCAGACGCTCGACCTCGCGCGGATGAGCGAGCCCGAGATCGCGCGCACGGGCATCGGCCGCAAGTTCCAGAAGCCGACCGTGTTCGAGCAGCATCCGGTATGGGAAAACCTCGAACTCGCGATGCAGACCGACAAGGGCTGGCTCGCGTCGCTGCGCGCGCGGCTCGACCGCACGGCGCAGGCGAAGATCGAGGAGACGCTCGCGCTGATCGGCCTCGAAAGCCATGCGTACCGCGCAGCCGGCGAGCTGTCGCACGGGCAGAAGCAGCGGCTCGAGATCGGCATGCTGCTGATGCAGCGCCCCGCGCTGCTGCTGCTCGACGAGCCGGCGGCCGGGATGACCGACCACGAGACGATGGAACTCGCCGAGCTGCTGAACACGCTGCGCGGCACCTGCTCGATGATGGTCGTCGAGCACGACATGGAATTCGTCGCGGCGCTCGCGGGCGACACGGGCCGCGTGACGGTGATGGCCGAAGGCGCGGTGCTCGCGCAAGGCACGCTCGACCAGGTCAAGCGCGACGACGCGGTGATCGAGTCTTACCTCGGACGTTGAAACGATGCTGAAGATCGAAGCACTGAACCAGTACTACGGCGGCAGCCATATCCTGCGCAACGTGAACCTCGCCGCCGACGACGGCAAGCTCACCGTGCTGCTCGGCCGCAACGGCGTCGGCAAGAGCACGTTGCTGCGCTGCCTGATGGGTGTGGTCGCCGCGAAGAGCGGCACCGTGTCGTGGCGCGGCACGGCGCTCGGCGCGCTGCCGCCGTATGCGCGCGTCGCGGCCGGGCTCGCGTACGTGCCGCAGGGCCGCGACATCTTTCCGCGGCTGACCGTCGAGGAGAACCTGCTCGTCGGCGCGGCGAGCCGCAAGGCGCCGTCGAAGGTGCCGGACCGCATCTACGACCTGTTCCCGGTGCTGAAGGACATGCGCGCGCGGCGCGGCGGCGACCTGTCGGGCGGCCAGCAGCAGCAGCTCGCGATCGGCCGCGCGCTGATGAGCGAGCCGCAGCTGCTGATCCTCGACGAGCCGACCGAGGGCATCCAGCCGTCGATCATCCAGGACATCGGCCGCACGCTGCGCCAGCTCGTCGACGAATCGAACATGACGGTGCTGCTCGTCGAGCAGTATTACGATTTCGCGCGCTCGATCGCGGACCGCTACTGGGTGATGAGCCGCGGCGAGATCGTCGCGGGCGGCGACGCACGCGACATGGAAACGAACGGCGTGCGCGAACTGATCGCGGTGTGAGCGGCGGCACGGCAGCGCGCACGGGCGGCCGGTTCGCGGTGCGGCCGCACGCGGCGCTTTCAACGAACGCGGCATCTGCATTATTGTTCCGGTAGCATCCACGTTCCTCGCGCCCGTTTCCGTCGTTTCCCGCTCGCCGCCGATGTCCGCCTCCGATTCCCACGCCTCGCTGTCCCGCCCCGCCGTCGCCAAGTCGTGGCGCGGCCGCCTCGAACTCGGTTTCGAGCGGCACGGCGCGCGCACGACGCTCGCGCACCGGCTGCACGACGGCCCGCTGCGCGTGCAGCGGCCGCTGTATCCGGAAGGCGACGCGATCTGCCATGCGGTGATCGTCCACCCGCCGGGCGGCGTCGCGGGCGGCGACCGGCTCGACATCGACATCGCGCTCGGCGACGGCACGCACGCGGTGCTGACGACGCCCGGCGCGACCAAGTGGTACAAGTCGAACGGGCTCGACGCGACGCAGCGCATCGGTATTACTGTCGGCGAGAACGCGAAGCTCGACTGGCTGCCGCAGAACAACCTGTTCTTCGAAGCGGCGCACGCGTCGCTCGACTTCACGGTGACGCTCGGCGCAGGCGCGAGCGCGATCGGCTGGGACGCGACACAGCTCGGCCGGCAGGCGGCCGGCGAGACCTGGTCGGCGGGCCGCATCGCGTCGTCCTCCGCGCTCGTCGGTGCCGACGGCCGGCCGCTGTGGGCCGAGCGCGCGCTGCTCGACGCGCACGATCCGCTGCGCGGCGCGCTGCAGGGCCTCGCAGGCTTTCCCGCATACGGCACGCTGTGGGCCGCCGGCGCCGCGTGCGACGCCGCGCTCGCCGAATCGCTCGCCGCGCGGATGCCGTTCGACGACACGCTGCGCGCGGGTGCGACCTGCGTGACGCCCGGCGTCGTGCTCGTGCGGGCGCTGTCGACGTCGATGGAAGCGCTGCAGCGCCACTTCACCGATTGCTGGCTGCAGCTGCGGCCGATCGTGCACGGCGTCGACGCACGGCCGCTGCGCCTCTGGCAAACCTGAACGCGCTCGCGCCACGCACCGTTTCGGCGCAGAGGCGCATCCGGCGCTGCACGTTACCCATGCACCGCGCACCACGAACGCGCATCGCGCTGCGTTCCATGCACATGGCACGCGCCTTGCTGCTTACATAACCGATACACGGCGCGCGCAAAACGGCGCGGTGCTACGATGACCTGCACGTCCGCCCGGTTGGGCGCGCACCGATAAAAATTACGTTTTCCTGAACGTTTGCCTTCATGAAACTGACTCCCCGAGAAAAGGACAAGCTGCTGATCTTCACGGCGGCGCTGCTGGCCGAACGCCGTCGCGCGCGCGGCCTGAAGCTCAACTATCCGGAGGCGGTCGCCTTCATCACCGCCGCGCTGATGGAAGCCGCGCGCGACGGCAAGACGGTTGCCGAGGTGATGCACTACGGCACGACGCTGCTCACGCGCGACGACGTGATGGACGGCGTGCCGGAAATGATTCCCGACATCCAGGTCGAGGCGACCTTCCCCGACGGCACGAAGCTCGTGACCGTCCATCACCCGATTCCGTGAGGCCACGCATGATCCCCGGCGAAATCCTCACCGACGACGGCGAGCACGAACTGAACGCGGGCCGCGAAACGCTGACGCTCGTCGTCGCGAACACCGGCGACCGCCCGGTGCAGGTCGGCTCGCACTACCACTTCTTCGAAGTCAACGACGCACTGTCGTTCGACCGCGCGGCCGCGCGCGGCTTCCGGCTCAACATCGCGGCCGGCACGGCCGTGCGCTTCGAGCCGGGCCAGACGCGCACCGTCGAGCTCGTCGCGCTCGCCGGCGACCGCGCCGTCTACGGTTTTCAGGGCAAGGTGATGGGGCCGCTTTGAGCGCGCGCCCCATTCTTCAGGTCTTCAGGAACAGCACGAGATGACACTACGCTTGAGCCGCCGCGCGTACGCGGAAATGTTCGGGCCGACGACGGGCGACCGCGTCCGGCTCGCCGATACCGAACTGCTGATCGAGATCGAACGCGACTTCACGACCTACGGCGAGGAAGTGAAATTCGGCGGCGGGAAAGTGATCCGCGACGGGATGGGCCAGTCGCAGCGCGTGGCCGCCGACGTGCCCGACACGGTCATCACCAACGCGGTGATCCTCGATCACTGGGGCATCGTGAAGGCCGACATCGCGATCAAACACGGCCGCATCGCCGCGATCGGCAAGGCCGGCAATCCGGACATCCAGCCGGGCGTGACGATCGCGATCGGCGCCGCGACCGAAGTGATCGCCGGCGAAGGGCTGATCGTGACCGCGGGCGGCATCGACACGCACATCCACTTCATCAGCCCGCAGCAGATCGACGAGGCGCTCGCATCGGGCGTCACGACGATGCTCGGCGGCGGCACGGGGCCGGCCACCGGCACCAACGCGACGACCTGCACGCCGGGCCCGTGGCACATGGAGCGGATGCTTCAGGCCGCCGACGGCTGGCCGATCAACCTCGGCTTCCTCGGCAAGGGCAACGCGAGCCTGCCCGAGCCGCTCGTCGAGCAGATCGCGGCCGGCGCGATCGGGCTGAAGCTGCACGAGGACTGGGGCACGACCCCCGCCGCGATCGACAACTGCCTGTCGGTCGCCGACGACACCGACACGCAGGTCGCGATCCACACCGACACGCTGAACGAAGCCGGCTTCGTCGAATCGACGGTCGCCGCGTTCAAGGGCCGCACGATCCACACGTACCACACCGAAGGCGCGGGCGGCGGCCATGCGCCCGACATCCTGAAGGTGTGCGGCGAGGCGAACGTGCTGCCGTCGTCGACCAACCCGACGCGCCCGTACACGATCAACACGCTCGACGAGCATCTCGACATGCTGATGGTGTGCCATCACCTCGATCCGTCGATCGCCGAGGATCTCGCGTTCGCCGAATCGCGGATCCGCCGCGAGACGATCGCAGCCGAGGACATCCTGCACGATCTCGGTGCGCTGTCGATGCTGTCGTCGGATTCGCAGGCGATGGGCCGCGTCGGCGAAGTGATCATCCGCACGTGGCAGACCGCGCACAAGATGAAGGTGCAGCGCGGCGCGCTGCCCGGGGACGGCGCGCGCAACGACAACTTCCGCGCGAAGCGCTACGTCGCGAAATACACGATCAACCCGGCGATCACGCACGGCATTGCACACGAAGTCGGTTCGATCGAGCCCGGCAAGTGGGCCGACCTCGTGCTGTGGGAGCCGGCGTTCTTCGGGATCAAGCCGTCGATGATCCTGAAGGGCGGGATGATCGCGGTCGCGCAGATGGGCGACCCGAACGCGTCGATCCCGACGCCGCAGCCCGTCCACTATCGCGAGATGTTCGCGACGCGCGGCGGCGCACTCGCGCGCACGTCGCTGACCTTCGTGTCGCAGATGGCGGCCGATGCGGGCATTGCGGAGCGCTACGGCCTCGCGAAGCAGATCGTGCCCGTGCGCAACTGCCGCAACGTGACGAAGGCCGACATGATCCACAACGCATGGCGCCCGTCGATCAGCGTCGACCCCGAAACCTACGACGTGATCGCCGACGGCCAGTTGCTCACCTGCGAACCGGCGACAGTGCTGCCGATGGCGCAGCGCTATTTCCTGTTCTGATTTTCGGCTCCTGTCTTATGCGCACCCTCGACAAACGCATTGCCCCGAACGTGAAGCTCGCCGCGTCGCTCGTCGCGCGCGCCCCGACGCTCACGCTCGCGTATGACGCCCGCTGCAAGAGCCGCCTCGCGGCGACGCTCGACACCGGCGAGGACGTCGCGGTCCTGCTGCCGCGCGGCACCGTGCTGCGCGACGGCGACGTGCTCGTCGCCGACGACGGTGCGCTCGTGCGCGTCGCCGCGGCACCCGAGACCGTGCTGCTCGTGCGCGCGGCCGATCCGCTCACGCTGATGCGCGCCGCGTACCACCTCGGCAACCGTCATACCCCGGTCGAAATCGGCGACGGTTACCTGAAGCTCGAAGCCGATCCGGTGCTCGCGGACATGCTGCGCCGGCTCGGCACGCAGGTCGAGGAGACGAGCGCGCCGTTCCAGCCGGAAGCCGGCGCGTACGGCGGCGGCCACAAGCACGGGCACGACGCAACGTTCGCCGAGGACTACGCGCTCGCGCAGCAGGTGTTCGGCGAACACCACGGGCATTCGCATTCGCACGATCACGATCACGATCACGATCACGATCATCAGCATGGTCCCGGATGCACGCACGGCCACGGCCATGATCACCACTGAACTCGTCGCGCTGCTGCACCTCGCGTCGCCGGCGCTTCCGATCGGCGCGTACAGCTATTCGCAGGGCCTCGAAGCCGCGCTCGACGCGAACCTGATCCACGATGCCGATTCCGCGCGCGACTGGATCGCGAGCGGCCTGACCGACGTGCTCGCGCACGGCGAGCTGCCGTTCCTCGCGCACCAGCTCGCACGCTGGCATGCGCATGACGCGCGCGCGCTCGCCACGGAGAACGCGTGGTTCGTCGCGAGCCGCGAATCGGCGGAACTGCGTCGCGAGACCGAACAGATGGGCTGGTCGCTCGCGCAGCTCTGCGCATCGCTCGAATGGGGCGATGCCGCGCGCCGCGCGACGCTCGCGTCGATGTCGCCGGTCGCGCTGCCGACCGTATTCGCATACGCGGCCGCCGCGCACGACGCCAGCGCCGACGCGACGCTCGCCGCGTACGCGTTCGGCTGGGTCGAGAACCAGACGTCCGCCGCGCTGAAGGCCGTGCCGCTCGGCCAGCTCGCCGGGCAACGCATCATCGTCGCGCTGCGCGGCGCGATCGACGCGGCCGTGCGCCGCGCACTCGCGACGCCGCCCGATGCCGTCAACACGTTCGCGCCGCAGCTCGGCATCCTGTCCGCGCGGCACGAAACCCAGTACTCGCGGTTGTTCCGCTCCTGAACACGACGCTACCCGCCATGAACGCACCTGCTCCCTCCTCCACCCGCCGCACGAAGAAACTGCCGCCGCTGCGCGTCGGCATCGGCGGCCCCGTCGGCTCCGGCAAGACCACGCTGCTCGAAATGCTGTGCAAGGCGATGCGCGACAAGTACGACCTCGTCGCGATCACCAACGACATCTATACGAAGGAAGACCAGCGGCTGCTGACGGTGGCGGGCGCGCTGCCCGAGGAACGCATCATGGGCGTCGAGACGGGCGGCTGCCCGCATACGGCGATCCGCGAGGATGCGTCGATCAACCTCGAGGCCGTCGACCGGATGCTGTCGCGCTTTCCCGACGCCGACATCGTGTTCATCGAATCGGGCGGCGACAATCTCGCGGCGACGTTCAGCCCCGAACTGTCGGACCTGACGATCTACGTGATCGACGTCGCGGGCGGCGAGAAGATTCCGCGCAAGGGCGGCCCGGGCATCACGAAGTCCGACCTGCTCGTGATCAACAAGACCGATCTCGCGCCGCTGGTCGGCGCGAACCTCGACGTGATGGCGTCCGACACGAAGAAGATGCGCGGCGAACGGCCTTACGTGATGACGAACCTGAAGGCGCTCGAAGGCGTCGCGGACGTGATCGCGTTCATCGAGAAGAAGGGCTTGCTGACGGTCTGAGCCGCGCGGCGGCGGCACACGAAGCCGCCACGCGTGCCCGGGCGGCATTGCGCCGCCTTCGTCTATTTGTCGGAAGTGTCCTGCGGGTCCTGCGGCGCGCGCGCGCCATATTCCGCGGGCGGCAGCAGCGCCGCGAGCACGTCGACCGTGCGCGCGGTCGCGCCGCGGTGACGCGCCGCGAAGGCCGCGCCGGCCGCGCCCATCGCGATGCGCCGCGCCTTGTCCGCGAACAGCGCGTCGAGCACGTGCGCGAGATCGAGCGGATCCTCGACCTGCATCGCCGCACCGGCCGCAACCGCGTCGGCGGTCGCCTGCGTGAAGTTGAACACGTGCGGGCCGATCAGCACCGGCACGCCGACCGCGCACGCTTCGATCAGGTTCTGCCCGCCGAGCGGCAGCAAGCTGCCGCCGATGAACGCGACGTCGGCGGCCGCGTAATACGCGCCGAGCTCGCCCATCGAATCGCCGAGCAACACCGTCACATCGCCCGGCAGCGGTTCGGCAGCCGGGTGGCCGGCCGCGAGCGCGGCCGTGTCGGCGGCCCACGCCGAGCGTCGCACGCACTTGAGCCCGCTGCGCTCGACGAGCGCCTCGACCTCGGCGAAACGCTGCGGATGGCGCGGCACGAGCACCAGCAGCGCGCCGGGCGTGCGCATCGCCGCGAACGCCTGCAGCACCAGCGCCTCCTCGTTCTCGCGCGTGCTGGCGGCGACCCACACGGGCCGCGCGCCGATCGCGTCGCGCCACGCATGGCCGCGCGCCGCGAGTTCCGGCGGCGTCGCCATGTCGAACTTCAGGTTGCCGAGCACGGCCACGTTGCGCGCGCCGAGCGACGTCAGCCGCTCCGCATCGGCCGGGCTCTGCGCGAGCACGCGCGAGAAGCCGCCGAACACGTCGCGCGTCGCCGCGCCGAACTTCGCCGCGCGCCGGAACGAACGCGCGGACATCCGCGCATTGGTCAGCACGAGCGGCACGTCCGCGCGGCGGCATTCGTCGATCAGCGTCGGCCACACCTCGGTTTCCATCACGAGGCCGAGCGTCGGCCGCCATGCGCGCAGGAAGCGCCGCACCGCGCCCGGCATGTCGTATGGCAGGAAGCAGCGCAGCACGCGATCGCCGAAGATCTGTTCGCCGGTCGCGCGGCCGCTCGGCGTCATGTGCGTGAGCAGGATGCGCGCATCGGGGCGCGCGCGCATCAGCGCATCGATCAGCGGCTGCGCAGCGCGCGTCTCGCCGACCGATACCGCATGCACCCAGATCAGCGGCGCACGATCGTCGCGAGAGCGGCCCGCCACGTGGCCGAAGCGTTCGCCGATGTGCTCGCGATAGCCGCGCTCCTTGCGCGAGCGCACGTAGAGCCGGATGACCGCAGCGGGTGCGACGAGCCACCACAGCGCGCGATAGATCGCCCTCAGCATGCGGCGGCCCTCGTATTGCGTCGAAGCAGGTGTGCGCTCAAACCAGCGCCCTGCCCTTCAGGCGTTCGAGAATGCCCAACGGCGCGCATTCGCGGCGGACCATCGCGTCGACCGGCAGGAAGAACGTCTGCTCGAGCATGAACTGGCCTGACATCACAGCGTGCGAAGTCTGGTCCGAGAAACATATCCACACGCTGCCCGGCGGGAACGGCATCGTCTGCTGCGGGCTCGTCTTCTGGTAGTCGAGATCGGCCTTCATGCTGTCGTGCAGGTTCAGCATCAGGTGGTCGTACGCGCTGCGCGGCGATTTCGTCACGTGCAGCAGGTTCAGCAGCCACGCGGCGCCCGGCAATTGCGGCTTGATGTGCGGCAGGAAGCGCTTCGCGACGTCCTCGAACGGCTCGCCGACACGCCACACGCGCGGCACGCCGGCCGGGTTCACGTTCGTGAACACGCGCAGGATGCGCTCGCCGTAGTTCGGCCGCGACGGGAACGCGTCGACGTGCAGCCGGCTGTCGTCCTTGCGCCAGGATGTCTGGCGCGTCTCGACCCGCATCAGCCGCAGGCTCGTCGGCGCGACGCGCAGCTTGCCGCGGTATTCGGGGAACAGGCCGTCGACGAGCGTACCGGCCTGCTGCTGGAAGCGCGCGACGAGCGCGCGCACGGCCGACTGCGTGACGCTGTCGCCGAGCACGCCGGCGAGCGCGCCGCCGTTCGGCGCGAGACTGATGTTCTTGCGTTTCGGATCGGCGAGCGCCGGATCGAGCAGCGCTTCCTCGCCGCCTTCGATCGCGAAGCGCAGGTGCGGGAAATACAGCACCTTGCCTTCCTCGACCGCGGCCAGCAACTGCTCGCGCGGCGCCGACAGGTTGTGTCCGCTCCAGTCGGCGGACGGGACTTCGATGATCTGGGATTCGCTCATGATCGGTTCGCGTGTATGACAGCGTTACAGGAGACCGAAGCCCGCGAGCGCCGACTTCACCTGCGCGATCGACGGGGGTTGCCCCGCCGTGCCGAGATTGACGACGTTCGGCGACCAGTAGCCGCCGGTCCGCCAGGCCGTCGCGAAATTGTACAGTTCGACCGTCGGACGCTTCAGCGCAGCCGCGATGTGAACCAGACCTGTATCAACCCCGACGGTCGCGGCCGCGCCGTCGATCAGACCGACCACGGCCGGCAGCGACAGCTTCGGCGGCACGATCGCCGCCGCGCCGAACTCCTTCGCGAGCCGCTCGCTCGTCGCACGCTCGGCGTCGTTGCCCCACGGCAGCACGAGCGACGCGCCGCGCCGCACGAGCGCCTGGCCGAGCTCGATCCACGCGGCGTCCGGCCACTGCTTGTCGGCACGCGACGTCGCATGGACGAACACCACGTACGGCACCGGCAGGTTCAGGCCGAGCGCGGCCACCGCGAGCGCCGCCGCGCGCGTATCGAGGCCGAATTCGACCGGATCGGCCGGCGTCGGCGCCGGGTCGCCCAGCGCGGCCGCGACGAGTTGCCGCGAGCGCTCGACGACGTGCGTGCGCGGCGCGATCGGCACGCGCTTGCGGTAGAAAAAGCGTACGGGCCATTCGTAGCCGGCGCCGTCGGTGCGGTTGCCGAGCCCGACGAGCGGGCCGTGCGCCCAGCCCGCGACCCAGGCCGTCTTGATGAGCCCCTGGCAGTCGATCACGAGGTCGTACTGCTCGGCCGCGAGGCGCTGGCGGAATGCGCGGATCTCGCGCCACGTGGCGCCCGAGAACGGCTGTTTGCGCCAGCGGCGCAGCGAGAACGGCAGCACGTCGCGCACGCCGTCGACGAGCCGCACGAGGTCGACGAAGCTTTCCTCGACGAGCCAGTCGATCTGCGCATCGGGGTGGCGGCGCCGGATATCGGCGATCACCGGCATGTTGTGCACGACGTCGCCCAGCGACGACACGCGCACGATCAGGATCTTTTGCACGCTGAAAAAACGCCGGCTGACAGCCGGCGACAGACATAAAGGAGCGATTTTATCGCGCCCGGGGGACCAGACAGACAAAAAGCGGCCGCACGCCTCTGGCGTGCGCCGCTTTTCGGGGATCGCGCAGCCGGTGAACCGGCCGTCGCGCCTTCGGCGGCCAGACGGCCGCCGACGCTCAGAACGGCAGCTTGACGTCCGGCTTCGCGGCCGTCAGCACGCGGCGGAAGTCTTCCTGGATGCGCTTGAGCCCTTCCTGCGTCTCCGACTCGAAACGCATCACGACGACCGGCGTCGTGTTCGACGAACGCGCGAGACCGAAGCCGTCCGGGTACTCGACGCGCAGGCCGTCGATCGTCACGACTTCCTCGGCGCCGTCGAACTTCGCCTCTTTCTGCAGCTTGTCGATCAGGCGGAAGTTCTCGCCCTCGTCGAGCCAGAGCTGCAGCTCGGGCGTGCTCATCGCGTCCGGCAGCCCGTTGAGCAGCGCGCTCGGGTCGGCCGTCTTCGTGAGGATCTCGAGCAGGCGCGCGCCCGTGTAGAGGCCGTCGTCGAAGCCGTACCAGCGATCCTTGAAGAACACGTGGCCGCTCATTTCACCGGCAAGCGGCGCACCCGTCTCGCGCAGCTTCGCCTTCACGAGCGAGTGGCCCGTCTTCCACATCAGCGGCTCGCCGCCCTTCGACTTCACCCACTGCGCGAGGTTGCGCGTGCACTTCACGTCGTAGATGATCTGCGCGCCCGGGTTGCGCGACAGCACTTCCTCCGCGAACAGCATCAACTGGCGGTCCGGATAGATGATCTGGCCGTCCTTCGTGACGACGCCGAGGCGGTCGCCGTCGCCGTCGAACGCGAAGCCGAGTTCGGCATCGGTGTCCTTCAGCGCCTGGATCACGTCCTGCAGGTTTTCCGGGTGCGCGGGATCGGGATGGTGGTTCGGGAACGTGCCGTCGATGTCGGTGAAGCGCTCGACGAGTTCGCAGCCGAGCGCCTTGAACAGGCGCGTCGCGAGCGGGCCGGCGACGCCGTTGCCGGCGTCGACGACGAGCTTGATCGGCCGCGCGAGCTTCACGTCGCCGACGATGCGCGCGATGTACTGATCGGCCACGTCGACCTGCTCATAGGTGCCGCTGCCCGTTTCGAAGCGCTCGTCGACGATGCGGCGGTACAGCGCCTGGATCTGCTCGCCGTAGATCGCGGCGCCGCGCAGCACCATCTTGAAGCCGTTGTAGTCGGGCGGGTTGTGGCTGCCCGTGACGACGATGCACGAATCGACGCGGCGCTCGCCGCCCTTCAGCGCAAGCGGCACGCTCGCCGCGAAATAACCGACCGGCGTGGGCACCATGCCGACGTCGACGACGTCGACGCCCGCCGCACGCAGGCCGTCGGCGAGTGCGCCGACGAGCTCGGGGCCGGACAGGCGGCCGTCGCGCGCGACGACGACCGCGTCGCCGCCCTGGGCGCGCACTTCGCTGCCGAATGCCCGGCCGATCCCGCGCGCCGTGTCGACGTCGAGCGTCTTGCCGACCACGCCACGAATGTCATATGCCTTGAAGATGGATTGGGAGATCATCGATTCTCTTCTCTCAGTTGCGTGCATGGAAAATTGCCTGGCCGCGTCTCGCCGATGCCGCGCATGATACATGCCGGCCCGGCGAAACAAGGAACGGAACGGCTGGAGCGGCCCCGATCCCACTTATAATCGCGGGTTTTGATGACGCGCATGTCGCCCATTTTAATGCCTAGCCGACCCGCCGCCGCCAACCTGCAGCCTCCGGGCGCCCTGCCGGCCGCCCTGCGCGCGTGCGGCCGCCGCGCATGCTGAAGCGCTTCGGCAACCCGGATGTCGCGAAGGCCGTCGCGAACCTCGTCTGGCTGGGGCTCGAACGGCTGACGCAGATCGGCGTCGCGATCGCGATCAGCGGTCTTCTGGCCCGTTATTTCGGGCCGGATGTGTTCGGCAAATGGCAGTATGCGAATACGCTCCTCCTGGTACTGGCGCCGCTCACCTGGGTGTGCGGCGCGGAAATCCTCGTTCCGACCATCGTCCAGCGCCCGCCCGCCCAGCTCGGCGCGGTGCTCGGCAGCGCGTTCGCGCTGCGCATCGCCGTATCGGCCGCCGCGCTCGTCGCGACCTGGATCGCGATCGCCGCGGGCGCCTTCGATCCGCTGGTCGGCGCGATGCTCGCGGGCCTGGCGGTCACGATGGTCTTTCGCGAGCCGTTCGTCGGCGTGATCAACGCGTGGCTGCAAAGCCTGACCTACAGCAAGCCGCAGCTCGTCGCCAGCATGATCACCGCGCTGGCGAAGGCGCTGCTCGTCTGGCTGCTGGTCCGCGCGGCCGCCGGCCCCGCGCGCTTCGGGTGGCTGTGGGCGCTCGAGGCCGCCGCGATCGGCTTCGCGCTGCTGCTTTACTACCGGCATCGTAACGGCGGCGCGCTCGGCTGGACGTTCGACAAACCGCTGTTCAGGCACTTTGCGACGGCCGGCACCGTGTTCTGGCTCGGCCTCATCTGCATGTACCTGTTCCTGAAGCTCGACCGCCTGATGCTCGAGCGTCACGTGTCGTTCGCCGATCTCGGCCGCTACTCGGCCGCGCAGCAGCTCAACGAGAACTGGATCACGCTCGCGCTGATGCTCGCGCAGACGATCGCGCCCGCATTCGTCTACCGCGTGCAGGACGTCGCGCGGCTGCGCCGCAACATCGTCCGGCTGATCGCGATGACGGCCTGCCTGATGACGGCCGGCGCGCTCGTGCTCGACGCGGCCGCCCCGCTGATCATCGGCAAGGTGTTCGGCCGCGGCTACGAGGCCTCGGTCGACATCTTCCGCTGGGCCGTCTGGCTGTCCGTGCCGGCCGGCATCGAGGCGATAGGCAATCTTATCGTTCTCAAATATCAAGCAAAATTCGTGTTGCTGTCGAAATGGCTGCTCGCGCTGGCGATCGCCGCGCTCGTCAACCTGTTCGCGATCCCGCGGCTCGGCCTGTACGGCGCGCTCGTCGGGCTGGCGGCCGGCTACCTGGCCGCCGCCGCCGTCAATTTTTATTACATCCGTTTCAAGCTGCAACCATGACGCCCCCCGCTTGCCCGCCCCCGCTCGACGACGTGGCCGTGCTGATGCCGGCCTACAACGGGCACGACGACGTCGTCCGGACCCTGGCCTCGTTTCGCGAGGACGCGCCCGTGCACGTGCTGATCGTCGACGACGGCAGCACGCCGCCGATCGTCGCCCCCGACCTGCCCGGCCTCGCGATCGAGGTGCTGCGCATGCCGCAGAACGGCGGCATCGAGCGCGCGCTCGCGGCCGGCATCGACGCGCTCGCGGCACGCGGCTTTCGTTATGCCGCGCGCATCGACGCGGGCGATCTCGCCGCGCCGCAGCGCCTCGCGAAAGAGCGCGCGTATCTCGGCGCCAATCCGCGCGTGGCCTGCGTCGGCATGTGGACGCAGGTCGTGTCGCGCGCCGGCGAGCCGCGCTTCATGCTGACACCGCCCGCCGATCCGCGCACGCTGCGCCGCACGCGCTTCCTGCGCTCGCCGCTCGTGCATCCGTCGGTGATGCTGCGCGTCGACGCCGTGCTGGAAGTCGGCAACTATCGCGCGAAATACCGCGCGGCCGAGGATCTCGATCTTTTTTTACGGTTAATGCAACGCTACGATTGCGCGAACCTGCCGGAACTCGGCCTCTATTACGAACTCAACGAGGGCGGGATCAGTGCGACCAAGCGCCGGCGCCAGCTGGTATCGACGCTGTCGCTGCTGCTGAGCCATTTCAACGCGCTGAACCCGTACGACTGGGCCGGCCTCGCCAAGAACCTGCTGCATTTCGTGACCCCGTACCGCACGCTGCAGCGGATCAAGCAGACGCTGTTCGCCGCGCGACCATCCGCTTGAGCGCTCATCCGGCCCCTTCGGCATTTTCGACGCTTTATTTTTCCTTTTTTTCATGTCCGCCACCTCCCCGCTGCGCATCGCGCTCGTCTGCAACACGGCCTGGGCGATCTACACGTACCGCCACGGGCTGATCCGTGCGCTCGTCGCGCGCGGCGCCGAGGTCATCGTGATCGCGCCGCACGACCGCACGGTGCCGCTGCTCGAGCAGATGGGCTGCCGCTACGTGGCGCTCGCCGTCGCGTCGAAAGGCACGAGCCCGCGCGAGGATCTCGGCACGCTCGCCGCGCTGGTGCGTCACTACCGTGCGCTGCAGCCCGATCTCGTGTTCCACTACACGATCAAGCCGAACATCTACGGCTCGGTCGCCGCGTGGCTCGCACGCGTGCCGTCGATCGCGGTCACGACGGGGCTCGGTTACGTCTTCATCCAGAAAAGCCGCGCGGCGAGCGTCGCAAAACGGCTGTACCGGTTCGCGTTCCGCTTCCCGCGTGAAGTCTGGTTCCTGAACCGCGACGATCTCGCGACCTTCACCGACGAGCAGTTGCTCGCGCATCCCGAACGCGCACGGCTGCTGCACGGCGAAGGCGTCGATCTCGAACAGTTCGCGCCCGCGCCGCTGCCCGGCGGCGACGCGCCCGTCTTCATCCTGATCGGCCGGCTGCTGTGGGACAAGGGCGTGCGCGAATACGTGGAGGCCGCGCGCATCGTGCGGGCCCGCTTCCCGAACGCGCGCTTCCAGTTGCTCGGGCCGCTCGGCGTCGACAATCCGAGCGCGATCGGCCGCGCGGATGTCGACGCGTGGGTCGGCGAAGGCATCGTCGAGTATCTTGGCGAAGCGCACGACGTGCGCCCGCACATCGCGGCCGCCGATTGCGTCGTGCTGCCGTCGTACCGCGAAGGCGTGCCGCGCACGCTGATGGAAGCCTCGGCGATGGGCCGCCCGATCGTCGCGACCGACGTGCCGGGCTGCCGCGACGTCGTCGCCGACGGCGAAACGGGCTTCCTGTGCCGCGTGCGCGACAGCGCGAGCCTCGCGGAGCAACTGCTCCGCATGATCGAACTCGGAACGGCCGGACGCGACGCGATGGGCGTGCGCGGCCGGCAGAAGGTCACGGCGGAATTCGACGAGCAGCAGGTCGTCGAACGTTACCGGCAGACCATTCATTCGTTGACAGGCATCACCCTCTGAAGGAGCGCATCAGCATGACCGCTAAAGGCACCATCCTCGTTACCGGCGGTGCGGGCTACATCGGCTCGCACACGGCCGTCGAGCTGCTCGACAACGGCTACGATGTCGTGATCGTCGACAACCTCGTCAACAGCAAGGCCGAATCCGTGCGGCGCATCGAGCGGATCACGGGCAAAACGCCCGCGTTCCACCAGGTCGACGTGTGCGACGAAGCCGCGCTCGCGAAGGTGTTCGACGCGCACCCGATCACCGGCACGATCCATTTCGCGGCGCTCAAGGCCGTTGGCGAATCGGTCGCGAAACCGCTCGAGTACTACCAGAACAACATCGGCGGCCTGCTCGCCGTGCTCAAGGTCATGCGCGAGCGCAACGTCAGGCAGTTCGTGTTCAGCTCGTCCGCGACCGTGTACGGCGTGCCCGAGCGCTCGCCGATCGACGAATCGTTCCCGCTGTCCGCGACGAACCCGTACGGCCAGTCGAAGCTGATCGCCGAGCAGATCCTGCGCGATCTCGAGGTGTCGGACCCGGCGTGGCGCATCGCGACGCTGCGCTACTTCAATCCGGTCGGCGCGCATGCGAGCGGGCTGATCGGCGAGGATCCGGCCGGCATCCCGAACAACCTGATGCCGTATGTCGCGCAGGTCGCGGTCGGCAAGCTGGAAAGGCTGCGCGTATTCGGCTCCGACTACCCGACGCCGGACGGCACGGGCGTGCGCGACTACATTCACGTCGTCGATCTCGCGAAGGGGCACATCGCCGCGCTCGACGCGCTGGCGAAGCGCGACGCGAGCTTCGTCGTGAACCTCGGCACGGGCCAGGGCTACAGCGTGCTGGAAGTCGTGCGCGCGTTCGAGAAGGCGTCGGGCCGCCCGGTGCCGTACGAGCTCGTCGCGCGCCGCCCGGGCGACATCGCCGAGTGCTACGCGAACCCGCAGGCCGCGGCCGACATCATCGGCTGGCGCGCGACGCTCGGCATCGAGGAAATGTGTGCCGACCACTGGCGATGGCAGGAAGGGAACCCCCGCGGTTTTGTATAATCCGCTGTCCATTTTTCGAGCGATCCCATGCTCAGCTTCGCGTCCGGCTTTATCGTCTCCCTGCTCGTCACGCTGTTCATCGTGCGCTATGCGCACCTTCACGAGAAATTCTCGATCGACAGCGACCTGGCCGGCGTGCAGAAATTCCACGTGCGGCCCGTGCCGCGGGTCGGGGGCATCGGGATCCTCGCGGGCGTCGTCGCATCGGCACTGATCCTGCTCGGGCGTTATCCGACGATCGCCGGCAGCATTCTGGGCATCGCCGCCTGCGGGCTGCCGGCATTCCTGTCCGGCCTCGTCGAGGACCTGACCAAGCGCGTGTCGCCGCGCGCGCGGCTGCTCTGCACGATGGGCGCGGCCGCGCTCGCGTTCGGAGTGATGGGCATCGCGGTCAAGCGCATCAGCGTGCCGCCGCTCGATTTCCTGCTCGGCTACGTCGCCATTTCGGCGTTCGTCACGGTGCTCGCGGTTGCGGCGCTCGCGAATGCGATCAACATCATCGACGGCTTCAACGGGCTTGCGTCGATGGTCAGCTTCATGATGTTCGCGTCGCTCGCGTACGTGGCGTTCCAGGTCGGCGACCCGGTCGTGATGTCCGCGTCGATCATCATGATGGGCGCCGTGCTCGGCTTTTTCCTGTGGAATTTCCCGGCCGGGCTGATCTTCCTCGGCGACGGCGGCGCGTATTTCATCGGCTTCATGCTCGCGGAGCTCGCGATCCTGCTCGTGATGCGCAACCGCGAGGTATCCGCGTGGTACCCGGTGCTGCTGTTCATGTACCCGATCTTCGAGACGTGCTTCTCGATCTACCGGAAGAAGTTCATCCGCGGGATGTCGCCCGGCATTCCGGACGGCGTGCACCTGCACATGCTCGTGTACAAGCGGCTGATGCGCTGGGCGGTCGGCACGAAGCACGCGCACGACCTGACGCGCCGCAATTCGCTGACGTCGCCGTACCTGTGGCTGCTGTGCCTCGTCGCGGTGATTCCCGCGACGCTGTTCTGGCGGCACACGGTGCACCTGTTCGTGTTCGTCGTGCTGTTCGCGCTGACCTACGTGTGGCTGTACATCAGCATCGTGCGGTTCAGGGCGCCGAGGTGGATGGTGGTGCGCAAGCACCGGCGCAGCCACTGAGCGGCGCTCCGGCGTCCGGACAGAAAAAAAGCGCCCCGCAGGGCGCTTTTCTTTTCGTCGTTGCCGTGCCGTAGGGCGCACGACCCCGCCGCGTCACTCGTTCGATACGGCACGCACCGACGGTACGCTCTGCAACGTCGGCGCAACGGACGTCTGGTATTCCGGCACCCAGCGTCGCAGGTCGCGCCGCACCTCGTCGTCGCTCAGCACGCGATGCTGCATCAGCCACGGCAGCAGTTCGTCGAGAAGATTGTCCGGCACTTCCCGTGCGCGCGCGATCCGCAGTTTCGGGTGAGGCGTGCGCGTCGTCGCCTCGTCGTCCGCGAGCAGTTCCTCGTAGAGCTTCTCGCCGGGCCGCAGCCCCGTGAACTCGATCCGGATCTGTTCTTCCGAGAAACCGTACAGGCGGATCAGGTCGCACGCGAGATCGACGATCTTCACCGGCTCGCCCATGTCGAGAATGAAGATCTCGCCGCCATGCCCCATGCTCGACGCCTGCAGCACGAGCTGTGACGCTTCCGGGATCGTCATGAAGAAACGCGTGATCTCCGGGTGCGTGACCGTCACCGGGCCGCCCTTCGCGATCTGCTGCTGAAACTTCGGGATCACGCTGCCCGCGCTGCCGAGCACGTTGCCGAAACGCACGGTCTCGAACTGCGTGCGCCCGCTCGTCTGCTGCAGCGCCTGGCAGGCCATTTCGGCGAGGCGCTTGCTCGCGCCCATCACGTTGGTCGGATTGACGGCCTTGTCGGTCGAGATCAGCACGAAGTGACGCACGTCGTGGCGGATCGCCGCGCGGGCCACGCGATACGTGCCGAGCACGTTGTTGCGCAGCGCCTGCCAGGCGTTGTGCTCCTCCATCAGCGGCACGTGCTTGTAGGCGGCCGCATGGAACACGATGTGCGGCGCGTGGCGCGACATCACCTGGTCGAGCAGCAGCGAATCCTTCGCATCGCCGATGATCGGCAGGACCGGCAGGTCGGGGAAGCGCTCGCGCAGTTCCTCGGTGAGCCGATACATCGCGTACTCGGACAGGTCGAACGCGACAAGCTGCGCCGGCGCGAAACGCAGGATCTGCCGGCACAGCTCGGAGCCGATCGAGCCGCCCGCGCCCGTCACCATCACGACGCGACCGCGCAGCAGCGCCTCGACGTGCGGCGTGTCGATCGTCACGGCATCGCGGCCGAGCAGATCCTCGAGATCGATGTTCCGCACCTGCGACAGGAAGCCCTGCCCCGGCATCAGCGCGGTAAGCGACGGCAGCACCATCGCCTTCACGCCGGCCCGCACGCACAGCGTCGCGACGCGACGCTGCATCTCGACGGACGCCGACGGAATTGCGATGATCGCGTACTCGACCTTCATCGCGTCGGTCCAGTGCTTCAGATCGTTGAACGAGCCCAGCACCTTGTAGCCGTAGATCTCGCGGCCCTGCTTGGTGACGTCGTCGTCGAGCAGGCCGACGAGGCGCCATTCGCCGGAGCGCGACAGTTCGCGCGCGAGACTCGCACCGGCCGTGCCGGCGCCGAGCACCAGCACCGGCTTGCCCTTCCCGACGAGCCCGCCGTACAGGTAGTACTCCTTCGTCGCGCGATACAGCGCGCGCGCGCCGCCCATCACCAGGAACAGCATCAGCGGCGACACGAGCAGCACCGAACGCGGAATGATCGGCGCCGGCTGGAACATCACGGCGCCGATCATCACGATCACGCCGCCGCCGGCCACCGCCTTCGAGATGCGCATCAGGTCGGGCAGGCTCGCGAACACCCACAGCCCGCGATATAGGCCGAACCCGTGGAACATCAGCGCGTAGACGGGCAGTACCCACGTCAGCGCCATCAGCGCGCCGCTCAGGAAATCATGCGGAACGCTGCCATTGAAACGAACGAGATAAGCGAACAACCATGCGGCGACAACCGCCGTCAGGTCGAACAGGAAAGCACTCAGTGACAGCCACGATGCTTTGGATCGCAACATCGGCGGGAAACCTCAAGAGTTATTTTCGGCGGCCGACTGAAACCGGCGCCAACGCATGTCGATCAACCATCCGAACCATGCCAGGACGCCATACCACGCGATGAACGACAGCCATTGCTGCAGTTCGGGGCGGCCCTTTGCCCACACGGCGACAATTATGCCCGCGAGCATGATGAGGTACCAATAAAGAGCGGTCCGACCGTGACCTACGCCCGATCGGACCATCCTTTGATAATAGTGCTCCCGGTGCGCTTGCCAGAACTTTTCGCCCCGTAACAAACGTCTCAAAAGTGTTACGGATGCATCGGCAATAAAGGGCGAGAACACCAACGCTGGAAACCAGATCGGCCAGACGCCGGTACGCCAGCCCCAGTAGCCCAGCGCGCCGGCCAGGAATCCGAGCGGAATCGAGCCGGCGTCGCCGAGGAACAGCCGGGCCGGATGGAAATTGAGCAGAAGAAAGCCCAGCGCCGCGCCGGCGACTGCCGCGCCCGCCACGGCGAGATCGGGCGATGCGTGCGCGCCGCGGAGCGCCGCGACCGCGTATCCGCCGAAACCGAACAGCGCCATGCCGCCCGCGAGGCCGTCGGCACCATCCATGAAGTTGTACAGGTTCGTCAGCCAGACCATCGCGAAACCCACGCCGGCGAGCAGCCACCAGGGTGCGTCGGCCGGAAAGACGACAATCAGCGCGACGACTGCCGCGAGGTGCGCCGAGAACCGCACGCGTGCCGGCAGCCCGCGCCGGTCGTCGATCTGCGACATCGCGGCCAGCCCTGCGGCGGCGATGGCGACCAGCCACAGTCGCGGCGCCAGCGCCAGCAGCGCAACGATGCATACCGGCACGATGCCCCACCCGCCGACGCGCGGCGTGGGCAGCGTATGGAGCGAACGGTCGTTCGGAATGTCGGTGGCGAGGCGCCATGCGAAGCCGGTCGCGAGCAGCATGCGCAGGATGGCCGTCGATGCGATGGCGGCGACCAACGCCACCACGACCGCAGCAGGCCATGTGGAGATCGGGAAAAGCATGTCGACTATTGTTGTGTGTCGCGCGAACGATACCATGCGGCGGTCGCTTCGAGGCCCTGGCGGGTCGTATAGGGCGGATGCCAGTCGAGCACGCGCCGGATCCGGCCCGTATCGAGCTGCAGGCTGCCCGTCAGGCGGTCGATGGCCGCACGGCGGCCGGTCAGCTTCCCGAGCACGCGCAGCAGCGCCGGAGGCACCGCGATCAGCCGCGCCGGCTTGCCGAGCGCGTCGCCGACCAGACGCAGCAGGCCCGCGACCGACGGCGCGTCGTCGTCGGCAACGTGAAAGCATTCGCCGGCCGCGCGCGGGTCGATTGCGCAACGCAGCAGTGCATCGGCGAGGTTGTCGACGTAGACAATGCTGCGGCGCGCTGAAACGGCGCCGAGCGGCAACGGCATCCCGCGCGCGACCGCGTCCATCATCCGCAGGAAGTTGGCGCGGACGGCCGGACCATAGACGAGCGGCGGACGAACGACAACGACGTCGAGCCCTGCCGACGCGCCGAACTGCGCGAGTTGCCGCTCCGCGCGCAGCTTCGAACGGCCGTATGCATCCTGCGGATCGGGTTCGAAAGCTTCCGACAGCGGCACGCCGCCGTCGCCCTCGCCGACCGCCTTGATGCTGCTCGCGAACACGATGCGGCGTACGCCGTGATTGCGCGCCGCCTCGGCGAGACGCAGCGTGCCGCCGACGTTGGTGGCGTCGAACGCGGCGTCGGGATCGGGCGACTCGTCGCGCATCACGTGCACGCGGGCGGCGAGATGGATCACGCAATCGGCGGCCAGGTCGGCCGGCCACGCTTCATTCAGGCCATCGAAATCGGCGGTGCCGTGCACCCATTCGCGCACGCTGTCGATGCAGCCGCCCGGACGCCGTACCAGTGCGGTAACGGTGTGCCCGTCCTGCAGCGCGCGGCGGCAGACCGCACGGCCGACGAAGCCGTTCGCGCCGGTGACGACGAGGTGACTCACCAAAGCCTCCAGCCGAAGCGGTTGTAGAACTTGAAGGCCGATGCGGCGAACATGCGGATGTGTGCAAAGCCCTTGCGGGATGCGCCGCCGCCGTGATGGATCACGCGGACGGACGGGACGTAGGCGACCCGGGCGACGTCGTGCGTGCGCAGGCTGAGGTCGTAGTCCTCGAAGTACAGAAAGTAGCGCGGGTCGAAACCGCCGAGTTTCTTCAGGACTTCAGTGCGGAACAGCATGAAGCAGCCGCTGACGATGGGGGGGTCCCAGACGACGTCGTGGTCGTTGATTACGTCGCGCATTTCGTAGCGGGCGAGGCGCCCGGCAAACCAGCGGCGCATGCGCGCGGGCAGAAAGCCGCGCGCGAGCAGGTCAAGCACGGTGGGATAGCGCCGACATAAATATTGCTGCATGCCTGCCGCATCATCGATCCGCGGCGCCAGCAAACCGGCTTCCGGATTCACCTCAAAGAAATCGCATGCGGCGGCGAGCACTGCGATATCGAGATCGACATCCGGGTTCAATATCAAATGGTAACGACTCGTAGCCTGCTCAATCGCGAGGTTATGCCCGCGACCATAACCAACATTGCCATGCCCCGTCAGCAGCCGGTACGTCACACCTAGCGACTCAAGCTCCACCCTCGCCGCGTGCATGCTTTCGAGGCCGCCGTTGTCGATCATGAATAACTCGATCGACATACCGGGCCAGGCCGACCGCAATCGCTTACACGCCATGCCGAGGCTACTCAGCGTCTGCACCAATGCCGGATGATCGGGACGATAAGCAACTATGGATATAGACAGGCTGTTGAGCGATTCGGGTGATGCGATAGTGTCGTTCATGCATTTATGACCGCGCACATACTTAGTGGCACGATCAATCGTCGGTTGACTTGTCGAGAAAGGTTGTGAGTTTGCTCAGTTTTGCGCGATCGGGCAAGTACGCCTTGTCGTCTTCCGTTGGCGATGCGGCGAAATTTATGCGAGAAAAATCATGACCTTTCAGCAAAAATCACTCCGAATCGCGAGTTCCATCGTTGGAGCAACAAGTTCGGAGGGATCGACGTGGCTGACGCGTCGGCTCAAGGCATTGGAATCGGAGAACGATCGGCTCAAGCGCCTGATCGCCGAGCAGATGCGGGTAATCGACGGCCTACAGGCATTCAGCCGACAAAAGTGAGCACACTGGCGTGCCGGCCGAAGCGCTGGAAGACCTGACTCCGAGGGTGCCCTCGCAGCTCCTTGTGCGGGGGCCGGAGTAGGCGCAGTACGTACGCGGCCCCCTGCGCGCGGCATTCCGGCATCCCAAGACGGCTGTTCCGAAATCGGTTCTCGGCAAACACCGGCGCTGGAGACCCAGGAACCCGCGGTGCTATGATGCCTGTCGCCTCATCTACCGAACCGGAAAATGCCGCCATCAAAGCTTGGCTTTATCGACGCGTTACGCGGTCTTGCTGCGCTGTATGTCCTGCTGTATCACTTCACTCCGATCACGACACCGCAGGCTGCGGCACCGCGCTGGCTGGCCCCGTTCACGGGACTCGGCGGGTCAGGAGTAACCCTGTTCTTCGTGGTCAGCGCATTTACGCTCTGCCTGTCGATGGAGTCGCGTCGGCAGGATGAAGCAACACCGCTTCTCAATTACTATTTGCGGCGCTTTTTCCGCATCGCGCCGCTGTTCTATGTCTGGATTGCGTTGTACTGCATCAGGGACAGGATCGTTTTCGACGCAATCCATCCGTTCTCGGAAATTGCCCGCAGTGCATTTTTTGTCCTGAACCTGTCACCGGGCCACGAACAGGGTTTCGTATGGGCAAGCTGGACACTCGGCGTCGAAATGCTGTTTTATATTTTCTTCCCGGTGATCTTCCAGCACACTGGCAATATCGGGCGCGCATTGACTTTTTTCCTTTGCACGCTGCTGATACGGGCACTGTGGCATGCTGCGGTACCACACCTTGTCGCAGACCAGACCGTCGCGGCAACGTATTACAACTTCAGCCTCCTGCATCATTTGCCAACGTTCGCGTTGGGCATCGTTGCCTATCGTGTATACAAGCTCCTCGATGTCGAAGGCGCCCGGAATTACGGTGCAGGTGAGTTGCTGACAACCGCCGCAATCGCGACTCTGTTAGCACTGGCGTACGGGCTCGTCCAGATCGACATGTTCGATGGACTGACGCTGCAAGCAGCCATCTACGGCACGCTGTTGATCGGTCTCGCAATCAAGGCTCCCGCAATTCTGGTCAATCGCGTTACGCGCTTCTACGGCAAGATCAGCTATTCCGTCTATTTGAGCCACGCGACGACCATCTTCCTCATGTCAAAGCTGTTCGCCGCCATCTATTCACAGGTTACTTACGTGACCGTTGCGTATTTCCTGTCGATTGCGGCGGCGCTGTCGGTCGTCACTCTCCTCTCGTGGCTCACGTACCGGTTTGTCGAAACACCCGGCAACAACCTCGGCAAGACAGCCATCAAAGCAATCCAGCGGTGGCGCACCGGCAATCTTGCAATGTGATCCCAATCGTTACCGGCGCTGACCATCTGCCACTTCCAACGCAGATCTCCGGTGTCGTGACGATCGGAGCCGCATCGTGACATCACCAGAAACCTCAGCGCCGAAAAAAGGGGCAGTGCCATGCACTCGCCCCTTTTTGATGCGCATACTAACTCTCCATCTGCTCGACCACACACGCATCCACATCGAACTGCGAGCAAAGCGCCAGCGCATATCGATCGGCCATTTCGACGACAGAAGCATCTACCGCATGATGTCGACGCACCCATAGTTGAATCGTTCGAATCTCCTTAAGCAGCGCCTCGGCATTGCCGCCGATGGTCACGCTGGCGGCGTGACGGCGATGCAGGTTAAGCGACTCCGGGACGAACGCGATCTTGCCACGACCGATCACCTGCAGATATACCATCCAGTCGCCTGCGACACGAAACTGCCGAATATCGTCGAAGTGGCGCTCAAGCACCTCCTCGAGAATTGCCCGCCGGAACAGGACTGCGCTAACGTTCGGGATCGTGTTCTTGATGGCGAGCGCACCGGATATCTCGCTCTCACCGTCAACGACATATGCCTTGGTCCACTTTGCGGCAGAAATATCCGCCACGTAGTCGCGATAGTGCTCACAGATGATCTCACCAGCTTCGGCCATCTGCTTCGATTCGCAGTAACTCAGTACCGTTCCTTCATCGTCGAACCCGTCCACGACGGTCGCGAGAAATTCCGGATCCGACAGATCGTCGGCTTCGGCAATCCAGACGTAATCGCCCTTCGCGAGTTCGACGCCCCGCTTCCATTGGACGAACACCGACCCTGAATTTTCGCTGCTCACAACGAAGCGATTGTCGATACTTTGATTTGCCAAATGCTGGCGAATCGCATGCACGCTTCCATCCGATGAATTGTCGTCAAGCACGATCAACTCGTAAATCGGATACGTCTGCTTGAAAATCGAATTCAACCGCTCGCCGATGTAACGCTCGTAATTGTAGTTGGGAACAACGACGGAGACGCGCTTAAACCCGCAATTCAGCATGTCGAGCAGGTCAAACACGTAGTGCCGGAACGAGAATTCCTCGGCCACGATTCGCCCCCCCCGCGCACCAAGATCCCGTGCAAGCTCCGGGGACTCGATCAGTTCACGCAGTGCGCCGGCAAAAGCCGCCGTGTTTTCGAACGGGACAACAATACCGCCGCCACGCTTCAGCAATTCGCAGCTGCCGCTCGCTCCGTCGAAAGCAACGACCGGCACGCCAACTTCCAACGCCTCGAGAACGACGGATGGAAACGGATCCTCGCGAGACGTCAACGCTAGAACATCCGCGCCGGCATAGTAGCGATCGGTATCAGTATCGAGCCCCGTGAACACGACCTTGCGCTGCAGACCATGCTTCGAAACGATCTCGTCGGCCGTGGCCTTTGCAGCGCTCTCCCAATGGCCCACCCATACGAAATAGACATCGTCTCGGTCTGCGATCTCTGCCGCCACTTGCGCATACAGGTCGATCCCCTTGCGGAAGTCGGCATAGCCCATGCCCAGCACGATCTTCGCGTCGCTGGAAAGATTCAGGCGCTCGCGCAGCTCGGAGCGCGCGCGCTCGACATCGCCTCGCATCCGATTGCGCTTGTACAACCCTTGCGGCCGCACGCGAATCTGTTGCGCGCTGAGGGTAGAGAACTGCGTAAACGAACGCTGCACCATTTCGGCAGGGAAAACGACTGCCTTCGCGTGCTCCGATATCTCTGTCGCGTGACGCTCGAGCCCGTACTTGACCAACATGCCTTGAAGCTCGTGGACGAGCGCGATGCAATTCACGCCGGCGCGAGCCAGGGTACCGGCAAACAGACCCGATACAGTCGTGTTGCAGATCGCTGCACCAAACCCTCGCTGAACCAGCTTACCGACGAGCGCCTGCGCCGCTTCACCTTCGGGATCGACGCCGGACAGGTCGTGAACGGCACCCCAACGCTCGAACTCCGACTTGAGCGGCCCCTCGCCGAGCAGCACGGTCTCCACATGGACACCGAAATCCACCGCCAACGTCTTGACCAGATTGAGCGCGAGAAACTGAGCGCCGTGCGCGTATGCATCATGAGAAACGACCAATACCCGACGCGCGCTGCCGGCAGCACTTACGCGCGAAAGCGCATTGTTGGTGGCTTGCAGCCACGCGTATCCATACCGACGATCCGGTTCCAGATGCGCTCCCTCGGCCCACTCGTTCCACGCATTAATGAAGACGAGACGTTCATCCGGATTCTCGATTCGCTGCACGGTATCGGCCGCTGCGTTGAACAGCCACTCCTCGTACAACTTCGGCGTCGAGCCAACGAATACGGTCCCTCGCCCAGGTTTGCGGGCCTCGTTATCCCACGACGGCGTCACGCCACGGAACAATCGATACTCGGTGTCTTGATATGATCGGCTGCGCTCCAGATAGTGCGTCCAGTCCAGGACATGGCCAGCGTGTCCGGCATTGAAGAACTTAACGCTGTCGGCCTTCGACGGAGGGTGGCTATTGTTCGGCGGGAATTCGATGGCCGCATCGAATCCGTACTCACGCGGGTCCGCCTTTTCGAACGATTGTGTGTACGCGAGATACAGTTCCCCGAGTCCGTTTGCTCGAGCCCACTCACGCCACCGAGTAACCGTGGCGAGCGCGTCGGGAAGCAGATTCGGACGATATACCAGCAGCAGCGGGCGACCGTCGATGCGAATATAACGAGGGTCACGCATGTACTCGGCGACATGCTCGATAAACGCCAGATCATCCTCGGGCGAGTGATGCTGCGAAATCAGGAGCTCCTGATCCAGTCCATCCCAGCGACGGGTCCAGTTCTCGTTTGCCCAGCACAGGCAAAACGGCAAATCGAATTCACGATGTTCGAGATACTGGCGTATCGGGGTTTCCATCAAGCGCTTGCCGCCGAACCAGTAGAAGTAGAAGCAGAAGCCGCTCAATCCCGCCGCCTTCGCGAGTTCAACCTGACGACGTTGCACATCGGGAATTCGAAGGTCGTAGAAGCCGAGTTCACCGGGCAGGTGCGGTTGATAATGCCCCGCAAACTGAGGCACGGCACGCGTCACGTTCGTCCACTCGGTAAACCCGCGCCCCCACCATTCGTCGTTTTCCGGGAACGGGTGGAACTGCGGCAAGTAGAAAGCAATGGCCTTCACGGGTAGTGATTGCGGCGCCGTCGGCGGAAATGACCGATAGTCCTGCGACGGGCTGGCCGCCGAAACCGGCAGAAGCTGCGATGCGAGTTTGACTTCATCAGCCTTCGACTCGGGCTCGCCGAGCGTCTGAGCCGGCGCCGCAACGGCCGCCTCCCGGATCGGCACGGCCACCGCCTCGCCACGCAATCGGCTGCGTAGCGCCTGCCAGTCCTGATATGCACGTGTATGCGCAAACACACCCGGAAACAATCTGAAGAAGAGACCCTTCACCTTGCGCTTGAGGACAGAAGGAACCGGCAGGCGTCGATAGAGAACCTTGCCCGCCGATCGGATCGCCGCGGCACGCTCGGCGCCCCCGAGCGTCAGGCGCTTCGCGAAGCGCAGCGGCTTCGTGATACGCCACGACGCGCTGGCAAACAACGCCTTGATGTGCTCGTCGCGTTGCCGCACACGCGCTTCGGCATCGGCAACTGCGATTTGAAGAAGCTCGTCGCGCTGCACCAGTTCGCCAAGGACGCGGTGGTGTTCGTTTGAAATCCGCTCACGTTCGCGCTCAAGACCAAGCGCCTTCTCGGACAAATCGGCAACGCATTTGTCTTTCTCGCCGAGCTGTGCCTCAAGATGCGTGCGAGCAACTCGTTCCGCCTCAAGGCAGTCCTTCAGGCTCGCAAGCCCCCTCAACGTGTCGTCGATCCCGATCTCACCGCCATCTGCATGTTCGGACATCGCCGTCTCGGCCAATGCTTTCCCAACCCCACATTCCCGCATCGTTTCCCTAAAGTGCGCTTTCAGTTTCTTCAGTTGGCTGTCCGACCGGATCGCGAGTTCCGCGATCGCATCGACATCCGCACGCGCCCGAAAACGGATCACCAACGCACAACCGTTCGTCAGCATCCGCAATACGCGGTCCGGCACCGGCAACTCGAACCAGGGATCGTCGCCCGGAACAACGAGCGTCATCGGCCAGCCGTCCTTGAGAACGAATGCGCCCGAAACGTCCGGTGTCCCGGCGAAATCGTCGCGCCATGCCCACAGAACATGCCCGTCGGGATCGACGAGATCGACGTCAACGAGCTCGACAACGCCGGGGCGATCGATCACGTCGATGCGCAGTTTCCGCACCGCGAGCTCCGTTGCCGGCTCACGCAATTCAAGATGCGCGACGCGCGCCTTCCCGTCGCCCAGCACGTAGCACCCCATGGCATGGCGTTCGGACCACGACGCGTCCGTGTCCGTCTGCCAGTACACCTTGCATTCGACTCGACCTCCGTGGGTCTTCGAAATCGTCTCGCCGCCAGCGTTGGCTACCTCGTACATCGTCACATCAAGACTCGGCAGCTTGACGTCCGACGCCAACGCGACGAAGTACAGTGGCCGCGCAATGCCGGCCTGCCCATCGCCGCCCGTCGCGTCGTCCGGTTGCAGCGTTCGCATCCGGGCCTCGGTCAATTCGAGCGCGGCAAGCATCGACCCCGTCATCACCCGTTGGCCGTAAAGCGTCACTTGCGAGAATTGCGTGCGCAAAAGCGACTCAAACTCGTCCAGATAGAGTTCCTTGACGTGCCACGGGTTGGAATAACCCGGCACATCGGAATACTCGTACTTGTTCGGACTCGAGATGATGACAAAACCGTCAGGCCGCAACACCCGCTTGATCTCGCGCATCATCGCTTCGTGCTGGTCATGGTGTTCGATCGTCTCGAAGCTCACGACCATATCGACACTTGCATCAGCCAGCGGAATGTCGGCAGCCGATCCGACAACGAACGCCAGATTGTCGGTCCGGTGGCCATAGGTGGATTGCGCGTGACGAATCGCCTCGTCGCTGATGTCCACGCCGACGACAGACGCCGCAGTACGGGACAGCGCGAACGATCCATATCCTTCGCCGCACGCGATGTCGAGCACGCGCAGCCCCGCTGCAAGGTTTCGGGCAACGAGATACCGATGCATGTGCTCCACTTCGATCTGAGCGGACATCCCGGGGATATAGCGTTCGCCGTCCCAGACAAGATCGTCGCTCAGATCCGACATCGTTTCAGAATCGCTACCCGGCGATGACGATGCATGCTCGGAAATCTTCAAGTATTCGTTGGACATAGTTATCTTGTTGCTACGCGACGGACGAAGCCGAAACGCCTACGCGCAGCATCGGCACCGCAAGGAGGTGATGTTCAATACTCGACGAATGCACACGAATCGGCAATGCGTCATGAATCCAGTGCAATTGCACATGGTTTTGCTGAGTTCCGTCAGCAATCGCAACGTTGATCGCATACTCGCCGACCGGCAACAGCGGCATCGCGAACGAAAAACGGGCCACTAACGTATCGGCGGCGTGACATGAGGCGTCCTCCTCTTTGCATGTTTGGTAGGTGTTTTCCCCGAACAGCGGCTGGCCCAGATGATCGTTGAAAAAGAAGCCAACGATGGGCGCGCGCACGTCATCGAGAACGGCAGCGGTCACGCGCAGCGTGACTCGTTCTCCGCCGACCACCCACGCGAGCGGCACGTTTGTGTCATCGACGAGTTCGACGTCGACAATACGCGCCGCGCCGCTGCCGAACGACGCGGCATGAGGATCGAATCGAAGTACCTCGACGTCGTTGCGAAAGGGGGTGAGGTTGATTGTCGACAGTCGCGTATCAGCCTGCACCTCGCTGCCGCGCGAAACTGACGCAGGCTTTGGCGCCAGTTCCGTCTCGGCTGCGGGCGCGGCTTCGAAATAGGCGTCTAGATACGCCTCGCACACTGTCTCCGGATCGCCTTCGCGCTTTACCTCCCCCTTGTCGATCCAGATAACGCGCGAGCACAGCTTCTTGACCGTCGACGTATCGTGGCTGACGAACAGAATCGTGCCAGTTTCCCGGAACTGATCCATGAACCGCAGGCACTTCTGGTTGAAGAACGCGTCGCCGACCGCCAGCGCCTCGTCCACAACCAGGATATCGGCGTCCACGTGTGCAATGACTGCGAACGCGAGTCGCACGAACATGCCGCTCGAATATGTCTTCACCGGTTGGTCGATAAATTCGCCGATATCGGCGAACTCGATGATCTGGTCGAGCCTCTCGTCAATCTGCCGACGCGAGAGCCCGTGGAGCTGCGCGTTCAGATAGATGTTCTCGCGCCCCGTATATTCGAGATCGAACCCCGAGCCAAGCTCGAGCAAGGCGGCAACCCTGCCGACCGAATCGATCGATCCGCGCGTCGGAGCAAGCGTCTGGCAGACGATCTGTAACAACGTGCTCTTCCCCGAACCATTTCGTCCGATGATTCCGATCGTCTCGCCCTTGGCCACCTCGAAGCTCACGTCCCTCAACGCCCAGAAGACGTCGGTGTACGTGTCCGATTTCGCTCTTGCATAATCGCGCCCCGCACGACTCGGCAACACACGGCTCGCCAGGCCGAACGCCGCCTGCTTGAGGCGATTCGCCGGCATGTCGTACGAATGAAATCCCTTTGCCACCCCTGATGCTCGAATGACAATCTGCTGTGACATTGAAGCCCTTTCCTCGAAGGCGCGATCCGCGCACGACTGCACATTGCCTGGCTCGAGAGAGCCCGGCGCAATAGGCTATTTTAACAAACCACCCCGCCACCGACGGGCGCTGACGTCGGATATCGTATCGCGAGCCACGCCAGCGCGTGGCACCGGTTTCATTGGTAACGGCAAGTAACAGCCCTGCGGCCGTCGATCTGCAATAATTCGCGTTTTGGCGGCGCACTTGCTTGCAACACGGCCGCCTGCAGGCATCAGGAAAGGTCTTCCCGACATGTTCATTATTTTCGGCTCTCCTCGCTCCGGCACGACGCTGCTCAAGGAGACGCTCAACCTCCACTCCGACTTGTTCGTCCCGATGCAAACGACGCTGGTCAGTACCGGCGCCCACATCGCGGGAAGCATCTCGAACTGGGAAAAGGCAGCGGACATCATCGCTCAATCGCTTGTCGCATCCGACGACTTCCCCCTCGTTTTCGGACAGCATTTCAGCGAAGACGACATCCATAGCGTGGTCAAATCAGCGGAACCCTCGTTCGCCGGCGCGCTTGAGGCGCTCTACCGCGAACTCGCGAACCGACTCGGCAAACGGGAATGCGGGGACAAATCGCCAGACGATCTGCTGTCGATTCGCAAGCTCGAACAGTCGGGGTTGCTCGCTGCCCCAATCAAGTTCATTCACATCATTCGCGACGTGCGCGGCTCCGTTGCCTCGTTGTTGAACGTCGATTGGGCGCCCTCCGGGATCGAAGAGTATTTTCCGCGGATCTGGAATTACACAAATTTGCATCTGTATCACGCGCTCAGGGGCCGCCCGAATTACCTCCTGATCCGCTACGAGGACTTCGTATTGCAACCGGCGGCTACTATCGAGCAAATCACGCAACTCCTCAACGTTCCATTCCAGGAATCGATGCTGGACGCCAGCCGGCGCGGACCCGAACTGCGAACGGATCCGAGCCACCGGAACCTCGCGCAACCGTTCCTTCCCGAGCGGATCAACGCGTGGCGGAGCCAACTCTCCCCAGGCGTCATCGCGCATTGCGAATACAGTGCGCTCGAGGCCATGCAAACATTTGGTTACAAATGAAGCATCCGACGTGCCCCGCCGCGCCAGATGCCGCGGACAACAAAATGGGCTATGAGATAATCGTCGGATTCAGTTTTGGGGTATCGCATTCGGGCCAACGCCAAGCATCGTCGCCAGGGCCGACTTCGAAACCCGCTTCCACAATCGTCTCACGCCGCCTCCGTTCGTAGAACCATGCAAAGCTTCAGCGCCTCGCCGACGTACCTCTTGACATCGCTGGTGAAGAATCGCCGCCTCATGTTCGATCTCGCCCGACGAGACGCCGTCGGGCGCTACAAAGGATCGGCACTCGGCATCCTGTGGTCGATGCTGACCCCGCTCCTCATGTTGAGTGTGTACACGTTCGTGTTCAGCGGAGTATTCAAATCCCGCTGGGGCGGACAAGCGACGCCGGGCTCGCACAGCGAATTCGCGGTCGTGCTGTTCGCCGGCATGCTGACATTCAACATATTTTCGGAATGCGTGAACCGCGCGCCTTCGCTCGTCTTGGCCAACACCAATTTCGTCAAGAAGATCGTCTTTCCGCTCGAAATTCTGCCATGCGTGAACTTGCTTTCAGCGCTCTTCCACGCGTTCGTCAGTATCACGATCCTTCTAGTCGCCGAATTCCTGATCCAGGGCAGCGTGCCGATCACGGCATTGTTGCTGCCCGTCGTGCTGGCGCCCCTTTGCCTGCTGATTCTCGGCATCTCGTGGCTGTTGTCGGCCACCGGCGTGTACCTGCGCGATATCGGCCAGACCATCGGCATCCTGGTGACTGCGCTCATGTTCCTGTCGCCGATCTTTTTTCCCCTTTCATCGCTACCCGCAAACATTCGAAGCCTGGTGTACTGGAATCCGCTGACCTTCCCGATCGAGCAGAGCCGAAACGTCCTGATTTGGGGCAAATCGATCGATTGGACGATCTGGAGCGGCTATCTGGCAATCAGCCTGATCGTGTCGTGGATCGGTTTTGCATGGTTCCAGAAAACACGAAAAGGATTTGCGGATGTTATCTGAGCGCGTCATCGAGGTAGCGTCGTTAGGCAAGGGCTTCAAAACATATGACCGACCTGCCGATCGCCTGATCCAGCTGGTGTTCAACTTCGCCGCGCGCCTCGCCCCCGGCGTGCCGCTCAAGGCGCGACTTCGTCAGCGCGCCGAAGCAGCGGGCCGCACGTTCTGGGCATTGCGCGATATCAATCTGACGGTGAACCGCGGTGAAACGGTCGGCATCATCGGCAGAAACGGATCGGGGAAAAGCACGCTGCTGCAGATCATCTGCGGAACGCTATCTCCGACCGAAGGTTCGATCCGCGCAACAGGCCGAATCGCCGCCTTGCTGGAGCTGGGCTCCGGCTTCGAGCCCGAATACACCGGGCGAGAAAACGTCTACATGAACGGGCAGTTGCACGGTCTCTCGAAAGAGCAGATCGACGATCGCTTTGCCGCCATCGAGGCATTCGCCGATATTGGCGACTTCATCGACCAGCCGATCAAGACCTACTCGAGCGGAATGTTCGTGCGCCTCGCCTTCGCAGTCATTGCGCACGTCGACGCCGATATTCTGGTGATCGATGAAGCGCTCGCTGTCGGAGATGCGTTCTTTACGCAAAAGTGCATGCGCTTTCTTCGAAAATTCATGCAGACCGGCACAATCCTGTTTGTGAGCCATGACACATCAGCGATCCGGAGTCTGTGTACACGCGCCGTCTGGATCGATCGCGGCGCAATCGTCGACGAGGGCGACCCGAAGGATGTCAGCAATCGCTACTTGCAGGCCTATTACGAGTCACAGCAAGGCAAGAGCAAGATTTCGGCTCCTCCGATTCCAGCTCTCGATCGCAAAGATGGAGAACGAGCGGATCAACGGACCCAATACTCGACTCGCATGGCAACCGCTCGCAATTTCACCTTCGATCCCTCGCGCACCGACACCATGTTCGGTGGCGAAGCAGCTCTCCACTCGGCTGAGCTGAAGAGAGAGGACGGCAGTCGGATGCTCTGGACGGACGGTGGAGAGCTTGCAACACTGCGCATCGAGGCAGCAATGGCTCGCCCAATATCTGAAGCCGTGGTCGGCTTCACCGTCAAGGACAAGCTGGGCCGCATGCTGTTTGGCGATCACACGTACTGGGTATCGTCTGAGCGGCCGCTCAGCCTTGCGGAAAACGAACAGATCGCTGCCGAATTCACGTTTCTGATGCCGGTTCTCACCCCCGGTGACTATGCTATCGACGTCGTTGTTGCGGACGCTGCGCTACCGGGAGAACAGTTGCTGCTCCGCGCACATGACGCGTGCGTATTCAAGTCGGAAGCCGCTTCGTCATCGACCGGGTTGGTTGGAATACCCATGCAGCACATCTCGCTGTCGGTCGAATCAGCTGCTTCGCCCCACGACTAATACCTCATCGCCATGATGCACAATTCACAATCGTCGATTCCATCCGGTAGCGACGCATCTCGCGACACTTCTATAGAACATCAGCTTGCAGACGCCCTCCGGCGTGCGGATTTGCTAAGCGAACAATTGAAGCAGGCACGCGTAGAGGCGGAGGCCGACGCCGCCGTGCGAACGGAAATCGTCAAATTACAGATCGAGATCGCGGCAATGCGCAGTTCGATGTCGTGGCGCGTAACAGCACCGCTACGAGGCTTGAACCGCATCGCGCAGATGATCCGGCTGGCACTGCAAACACTCTCTCGCCAAGCGCAGATACGCGGCGGTTATATCAACGCCGGTCGATACAACCTCGGGGCATTGAGGCGCGATGGCCTTCGCGGGCTACGCGCACGCCTGACCCGGCTGAACAGCGGCGCCGGATTCGCCGACACTCCTCCCCCGCCCGAAGTCTATTGGGCATGGATCGAACGCTATGACACGTTAACCGAGCAACGAAGAATCCAGGCACTCGCCGAGATCGAGCATTTCGAGCGCTGCCCGCTGATTTCGATCGTCGTACCCACGTACAACAGCGACGAACGCTTTCTGCGCGAAATGATCGAATCGGTCCGCGGGCAGATCTACCCGCATTGGGAGCTTTGCATTGCAGATGATGCATCCCCGTCCGAATCGGTCAGGCAAGTTCTCGAAGCGGCCCGCGCAAGCGACGAACGAATCAAGGTCGTGTATCGATCCGTAAACGGGCATATTTCCGAGGCAAGCAACAGCGCACTCGACATCGCAACCGGAGAATATGTCGCCCTGCTCGACCACGACGACATTATTCCGCCGCATGCATTGTTCATGGTAGTCAAATACCTGAACAAGTATCCGGGCGCACGGATGTTCTACAGCGACGAGGACAAGCTCTCAGCCGACAACGAGCGCACCTCGCCGTACTTCAAGAGCGACTGGAACCCACAGTTGTTTCTCTCTCAAAACATGTTTTCCCATTTGGGGGTGTTCGAAACAGCCCTTGTGCGCGAAGCAGGGGGATTCAGGAAAGGCCTCGAAGGAAGTCAGGATTACGATCTTGCACTCCGTTGCGTCGAACTTTCCGGACACGATGCAGTCGTGCACATCCCGCATGTCCTGTACCACTGGCGTATCCTTCCCGGCAGCACTGCGAGCAGCGGCAGCGAAAAGCCGTATGCCCTCGTGGCCGCGATCCGCGCGCTCGAGGATCATCTCGCGCGTACGCAGACTCGCGCGGTCGTCGAGCCCCCGAGCAATCAACATTCGACGCTTCGCGTCAAATATGCGCTCCCTCGGCCTGCGCCCAAGACTTCGATCATCATTCCGACGCGAGACGGCCTATCGATTCTCAAGCAGTGCATTGACAGCATCTTTGCCAGAACGACATATCCGAACTACGAGATCATCATTGTCGACAACGGCAGCGTGAAACCGGAGACGCTTGCATATTTCGATTCTCTGAAAACCGAAACACGCGTTCGAATTCTCCGGGATGATTCGCCGTTCAATTTCTCCGCACTGAACAATCGAGCCGTTGCAATTGCAACAGGCGACTATGTTTGCCTGCTGAACAACGATGTCGAAGTCATTTCGCCGGACTGGCTGGACGAACTCGTCGGCATCGCGTCGCAACCTGGAAACGGCGCAGTCGGCGCAGCGCTCTGGTATCCAAACGACAAGCTACAGCACGGTGGAGTGGTGATCGGGTTAGGAGGCGTGGCAGGTCACATGCATACCTTGCTTCCGAGAGGGCAATATGGCTATTTCTGCCGCGCCGTCGCAACGCAAAACCTGTCCGCGGTCACTGCGGCATGTCTCGTAATCCGAAAGGCCATCTACGAGGAGGTTGGCGGATTGAACGAAGAACTTGCCGTCGCATTCAACGACGTGGACTTTTGCCTTCGTGTCCGTGAAGCCGGCTATCGAAACGTCTGGACACCCTACGCCGAGCTATATCACCACGAGTCGGCAACACGCGGCTCCGACATGGATCCGGACAAGTACCAGCGATTTGTCGGCGAGGTGCGATGGATGGAAAACCGTTGGGCCGGCCATCTCGAGTTCGATCCTGCCTACAACCCCAACCTGACGTTGAGCGGCCAGGTCGCACCGTTCGCGCTCGCGAATCCGCCACGGCTCGACATGCTCGAATGAGGCAGCGCGTGGAGCGATGTGACCGGCCTCCATCGCCTCCATCGCCGCCCGACCAATCAGGGCGAGTAAGGCCCGACCTTTCCCCGCAAGCCGTCCAGCAATCCACGCCACGCCATCCGCCAATGTTCTCGCGCCTGTTTCGGAAATAGCGCATAGATCGCGAGCCGTACCGGTAGCTTCAAGATCTCCGAACTTTTCCATCGCCAGGGAACATAGGCGCGTCGGAACAGCACGACGGCGTTCCTGAACAGGTAGTAGTGCCTCAACGGATTGTGCATCGGGTACGTTCGGCCAAGTATCCGCACGGGCTCTTCGCCCAACTCATGATGCATCGTCACCCACGGCACGCCAACGACCTTGAACCCGTGATGCTTTGCCCGAACGCACCATTCAAGATCGACGAAGTCGATGAAGAGCGCCTCGTCCATCCCACCAATTTCCGCCCAATAGCGAAGATTGATGCATGACCCGGACGTAATCAAGAAATCGACGTCGATCAGATCGTGTCCCACGGGTATGACGCGCTCGAGCCTGCAAACTCGAAAGCGTACGAACGGCGCCACACCGCCGAGCCGCGCGTCGTCGTAGGCAGGGCCAGCCAACGCAATCCTCGCGTGATCGACATTGGCTTTCGCAATGACGCGTGACAGCTCCGTTAGCAACAAGGACGACGGCTCGCTATCCTGATCGAATACGAACGCAGCATCGAAGCCAGCGTCGACCAACGCCGTCACGCCGCGATTCAACGCCGCACCGATACCTTTGTTGTCACCATTGGGAAGATATTCGATCGACGCGGCAAGCCCCAGATCCTTCGCGCTATGCAACGTTGGCGAATTGTCGACCACGACACACTGGATCTGTTTCGCCAAGCGGTTGGCTCGATCGACGCAAGCCGCATCCGGATTGTAAAACACGACAACCGCGCCAACGCGCAGTTCTGTACTCATCGTTCCGCCATGCACAAGCGCAGCGCATCGTGCCAGTCCGGCACGCAAATTCCGAACGTTCTCGACAGTTTGTCGGTGGACATACGGGAGTTAGCCGGCCGCGTGGCAGGCGTCGGATAAGACGATGCCGGAATGGGCTTGACTTTCGGCTTGTGCGCAAGCGTCGACGCGTCGAAAATCGCTTCGGCAAAGCCATGCCACGACGTCGAACCCGATGCGCAAAGGTGATAGATGCCAGACCTCTCGCGCCACCACGCGTCACGATCCGCCTCACCGGCGCCGTTAGCCTGTGCGAGGATGTGAGCCGTGAGCGTCGCAATCGTCTTCGACCAGGTCGGGGCGCCGATCTGGTCGGCCACGACGTTCAATTCTTCACGCTCCGCGCCAAGACGCAACATCGTCAAGAGGAAGTTTTTCCCGCGCATGCCATAGACCCAACTTGTCCGCAAAATCAGATGGTGGCATCCGGACGCAGCAACCGCCTGTTCGCCGGCGAGTTTGCTCCGCCCGTAAACATTTTGTGGATTGACGACGTCGTCCTCCACGTATTGGCCGTCCTTGGTGCCGTCGAACACATAGTCCGTCGAATAATGCACAAGCACGGCCCCCAAGCGCGCAGCCTCTTCTGCCAAGACAGCCGGCACTTCGGCATTTAACCGCATGGACAACTCAACATCGTCCTCAGCCCTGTCGACCGCCGTATAGGCGGCAGGATTGACGATGATCGCCGGAGCGTGTTCCCGCACAACGGTACGCAGACCATCGAGGTCTGTCAGATCTACCATCGCGCGATCGCAGGCAACGACCGCTCCCAGCCCCTGAAGTGATCGCAGTAGTTCGAACCCGACCTGACCGCTAACGCCGGTCACCAGAATTTTCGGCTGCCTCATGAGGCTCCTCATGCATAAACTTCGGCTTCGCTCAGACGCTTCCCTGCCGCATCCTTCGCCGCCAGCAACGGTTCGAAATCGATCGGCCACTCGATTCCGATTTCGGGATCGTTCCACACGATGCTGCGCTCGTGCTCCGGGAACCAGTAGTCGGTCGTCTTGTAAAGGAACTGCGCAGCCTCCGACAGCACGACGAAACCGTGCGCGAAGCCAGGCGGCACCCACAGCTGCCGATGGTTGTCGTTCGACAGGATCACCCCCACCCACTTGCCGAAGTTCGGCGAACTCTTGCGAATATCGACTGCAACGTCGAACACTTCGCCCTCGACAACGCGAACGAGCTTGCCCTGCGCGTTCTGGATCTGATAATGCAGCCCGCGCAGCACACCCTTCGACGAGCGCGAATGGTTGTCCTGCACGAATTCGATGCCGGGTTCGACCTGCTCGGCGAATTCCTTCCCGTTGAAGCTTTCGTAGAAGAACCCGCGCGCGTCGCCGAATACCTTCGGCTCGATGATCTTGACTTCGGGCAGCGCCGTTGCCGTTACTTGGATGGCCATGCGACTTGATCCGTAAGAATGTTCTTGAGGTACTGACCGTATGCGTTCTTCGAGAGCGGTTGTGCAAGCTTCAGCACCTGCTCCGCATCGATCCAGCCGCGGCGGTAGGCAATCTCTTCCGGACACGCGACCACGAGCCCCTGCCGCTTCTGCAGCGTCGCGATGAAGCTGGCCGCCTCGATCAGCGAATCGTGCGTGCCGGTATCGAGCCACGCGTAACCGCGCCCCATGATCTCGACGTTGAGCGCGCCATCGGTGAGATATCGCGAGTTGACGTCGGTGATTTCCAGCTCGCCGCGCGGCGACGGCTTGATGTCGGCCGCGATGTCGCATACGCGGTTGTCGTAGAAGTACAGGCCAGTCACCGCGTAGTGCGAACGCGGCTTCGCCGGCTTCTCCTCGATCGACAGCGCACGAAACGACTTGTCGAACTCAACGACGCCATAGCGCTCCGGGTCATGCACGTGATACGCAAACACGGTCGCGCCGGTTTCCTGCGCATGCGCGCGCTCGAGTTGCTTCGCCAGGTCGTGACCGTAGAAAATGTTGTCGCCGAGGATCAGTGCCGACGGATCGTTGCCGACGAACTCCTTGCCGATGATGAAGGCCTGCGCGAGGCCGTCGGGAGACGGCTGCACCGCGTACTGAATATTCATCCCCCATTGGCTGCCGTCGCCGAGCATTGACTCGAAGCGCGGTGTGTCCTGAGGCGTCGAGATGATCAACACATCGCGAATGCCCGCGACCATCAGCGTCGACAGCGGGTAGTAAATCATCGGCTTGTCGTACACCGGCAAGAGCTGCTTCGATACGACGTGCGTGATCGGATACAGGCGCGTGCCGGAACCGCCGGCGAGAATGATGCCTTTGCGTGCCATCGCTTCTCTCCTCAAACGCGTTTCGCGTAGTTCGTCTCGACCCACTTGCGGTACTCGCCCGATGCGACTTCGTCGGCCCAGACCTGATTGTCGAGATACCAGTCGACCGTCTTCGCCAGGCCGGTCTCGAACGTTTCCGCCGGCTTCCAGCCGAGCTCGCGTTCGAGCTTGCGCGCATCGATCGCATAGCGGCGATCGTGGCCGGGGCGATCCGTCACATAGGTGATCTGGTCGCGGTACGACCCCGCCGCCTTCGGGCTAGCCTTGTCGAGCAGATCGCACAGCGTATGCACGACTTCGAGGTTCTTCTTCTCGTTCC
Organism: Burkholderia pyrrocinia; assembly: GCF_001028665.1. Classification (NCBI taxonomy): domain Bacteria; kingdom Pseudomonadati; phylum Pseudomonadota; class Betaproteobacteria; order Burkholderiales; family Burkholderiaceae; genus Burkholderia; species Burkholderia pyrrocinia. The sequence goes on along the minus strand of NZ_CP011503.1, from coordinate 2,177,580 downwards.
AGCCGCCAACGTTGTAGGTCTCGCCGGGCACGCCGCGCGCGAGCACCTCACGGATCGCGCTGCAGTGATCGCCGACGTACAGCCAGTCGCGCACGTTCTGGCCGTCGCCATATACCGGCAGCGGCTTGCCCGCGAGCGCATTCGCGATCATCAGCGGGATCAGCTTCTCCGGGAACTGGTACGGGCCGTAGTTGTTCGAACAGTTCGTCGTCAGCGTCGGCAGGCCGTACGTGTGGTGGTACGCGCGCACCAGATGGTCGGAGCCCGCCTTCGTCGCGGAATACGGGCTGTTCGGCGCGTACGGTGTCGTCTCGGAGAATTGCGGATCGGTTGCCGACAGCGAACCGAACACCTCGTCGGTCGACACGTGCAGGAAGCGGAACGCCGTCTTGTCAGCGTCGTTCAGGCCGTTCCAGTATTGACGGGTGGCTTCGAGCAGCGTGAACGTGCCGACGACGTTGGTCTGCACGAAGTCCGCCGGACCGTGAATCGACCGATCGACGTGGCTTTCCGCAGCGAAGTGCAGCACGGCACGGGGCTTGTGCTCGGCAAACAGCGCGTCGAGCGCATCACGGTCGCAGATGTCCACACGTGCAAACACATGCTTCGGGTTCCCGTCCAGCGACTGCAGCGTGCGCAGGTTCCCTGCATACGTCAGCTTGTCAACGTTGAGCACGGCTTCGTCGGATGCGCGCAGCCAGTCGAGTACAAAATTGGCACCGATAAAACCCGCGCCGCCCGTAACCAGGATCATGAGGCTCCCTCTAGTAATGCGCGGCGAACGCCCTTGGGGGCGCTCGCCGCATCAGATTCGCAAGTTCCAGCAACCAGCAACTTGTGACCGTTATGTCAGACCGGGAATTTTAACCGGTCGACATGGCTTCCAAAGTCATGAAATGCTAATTTTGTTGGGGAGAACGACAATTATAGGGAGCCGTCACGGGCAAAAGCCATGCCGCTAACAACTTGATACAGCGGTCCGAACCCTGCGTGCCAGTGAAATTTCATGCCATTGCATGCGGTTTTTTCGCAAAGAAAATTGCGCAAGAATGACCAATCGGACTAATCTTCGCGCATAGCCAGCGCGCGCAGCATCCACCACCCTATGACCCATACCCCCATCGCCATCGGCGACATCCAAGGCTGTCATTCTGCTTTCCGGTCGTTGCTGGAACAGCTTTCAGTCCCCGCCGACACGCCGCTATGGATCGCCGGCGACGTCGTCAACCGCGGGCCGGACTCCCTCGCCGCGCTGCGCGCGCTCGTCGACCTCGGCCCCCGCGTGACGGCCGTGCTCGGCAATCACGACCTCCACCTGCTCGCGGTCTCGGCCGGCCTGCGCACCGAACGCCCGGGCGACACCATCGGCGAGATCCTCGACGCGCCGGACGCCGAAGCACTGCTCGACTGGGTCCGCCACCGCCCGTTCGTGCATGCGGAGAACGGGATGCTGCTCGTGCATGCGGGCCTGCTGCCGCAATGGGACGCCACGCTGGCACTCGAACTCGCCGACGAACTCCAGCGCGCGCTGCGCGCGCCCGACTGGCGCGAGACGCTGCAGAAGCTGTACGGCAACGAGCCGAACCAATGGAGCCCGGATCTGAAAAAACGCGACCGGATGCGCGTCGCGTTCAACGCGTTCACGCGGCTGCGCTTCTGCACGCCCGACGGCACGATGGAATTCAAGGCGAACGGCGGCCCGGACAGCGCACCGCCCGGCTACCTGCCGTGGTTCGACGTGCCGGGGCGCCGCACGGAAGACGTGACGGTCGTGTTCGGCCACTGGGCCGCGCTCGGCCTGATGCTGCGCGACAACGTCGTCGCGCTCGATTCGGGATGCGTGTGGGGAAACCAGTTGTCGGCCGTGCGGCTGACGGCCGATCCGGCGCAGCGCATGGTCACGCAGGTGCAGTGCGAAGCGTGCGGCGCGCCGAACGGCGAGTGATTACACGCCGATTCGTCCGACCGGGAAGCGCCTCAACCCTCTCGCCCCGGCACAGGCTCGTCGGCCGCGCCATCGCCTGACGGTCCGGCGCCGAGCTCGGTCGCCGGATACGCATGCTTCTGCAGCTCGGCGAGCGACTCGGCCGTCGGCTTGCCGACCTTCTCCTGCAGCGTCGCCAGCGCGGCCGCGATCGCGTCGCGCGCCGCGGCGGACGTCGTCCGCCGGTCGCCGCCCGGCGCGATCGGTTCGCACACGTACAGATGCGCGACGAGCGGGCCGCCGCGCAGCACCATGTCGAGCGACTTGCCGAGCGACAGCTCGCCCGTGTAGGCCGGTGCGACCGACTGCCGCCGCTGCGCGTCCTCGTACATCAGGCAGATCGGCTGCACCGCGCAGCCGGCCGATACCGCGGCCTGGAACAGGTTCGCATGAAACGGCAGCAGGTCCTGCCCGTCGGACGTCGTCCCTTCCGGAAACACGCACATCACGCCGCCGTTGCGCAGGCGCTCGGCCATCTCGTGCATGATCCGCATCGCCTCGGTGCGCTTCTCGCGCTGCAGGAACACGGTGTCGAGCTTCTCGGCGAGCCAGCCGACGACCGGCCACTGCCGCACCTCGGCCTTCGACACGAACGGCGTCGGCCGCCACGCGTTGACCGCATAGATGTCGAGCCACGACACGTGGTTGCCGACGACGAGTGCGCTCGCGTCGAGCCGCGCACCGTCGTTGTGGACGACGACGCGCATCCCGCAGATCCGCAGCATCTTGAGCGACCAGCGGCGCGTCATCTCGGCGCGGCGCGCGGGCGTGACGTGCGAAAAACGCAGCGCGACGATCGCCATGCCGCGCAACAGGTGAAAGACGAGACGCAGCTTGCGAAAGGCGGTCATGGCAAAGGTCCGGCGTGGTTCAGTGGCGCTCGAACGCGATGTGTCCGGCGACGAGCGTCGCACGCACGCAGGCGGGCAGTTCGTAGCCGAGGAACGGCGAGTTGTGGCCCTGGCTCTTCAGCGCACGCGGCTCGACGCGCCAGTGCGCGCGCGGGTCGAACACGCACAGGTCGGCCGCGCCGCCTTCGGCCAGGCGGCCCGCCGGCAGCTGCAGCACGTCGGCCGGCGCGGACGTGATGCGGCGCAGCGCCTGCGCGAGCGGCGTGCGCGTCTCGTCCGCCCACTTCAGCGTCAGCGACAGCAGCAGCTCGAGCCCCGTCGCACCGGGCGTCGCTTCGCCGAACGGCAGCAGCTTCTCGTCGTCGTCGACCGGCGTGTGGTCGGAGCAGATCGCGTCGATCGTGCCGTCGGCGAGCGCCACGCGGATCGCTTCGCGATCGCGCTCGCTGCGCAGCGGCGGGTCGAGCCGGAACTGCGAATCGAAATAGCCGATGTCGACGTCGATCAGGTGCAGGTGGTTCACGCCGACGTCGCAGGTCACGGGCAGCCCCTCGGCCTTCGCTGCGCGCACGAGCGCGAGGCCGGCCGCCGACGACAGCCGCGCGAGGTGCACGCGCGCGCCCGTCACGCGCATCAGTTCGAAGATCGTGTGCAGCGCGATCGTCTCGGCCGCGACCGGCACGCCGGACAGCCCGAGCCGCGACGCGAGCGCACCGCTCGCGGCGACGCCGCCGCGGCCGATGAACGCGTCCAGCGGGCGCAGCCACGTGGTGTAGCCGTAGGTGCTCGCGTATTGCAGCGCGCGCAGCAGCACCTGCGTGTCGCGCACCGGCACGTTGGCATGCGTGAAGCCGACGCAGCCGGACTCGGTCAGCGCGACCATCTCGGTGATCACTTCACCCTTGAGGCCGACCGTCAGCGCGCCGAGCGGATGGACGTTCGCCTGGTGCAGGTTGCGCGCGCGGTACTTGAGCATCTCGACGAGACCCGGCTCGTCGAGCACGGGATCGGTGTCCGGCGGGCACACGAGGGTCGTGACGCCGCCCGCGACGGCCGCGGCCATCTCGGACGCGAGCGTCGCCTTGTGCTCGTAGCCGGGCTCGCGCAGCCGTGCGCACAGGTCGACGAGGCCGGGCGCGACGATCAGGCCCGACGCGTCGATGGTCTTCGCGGCGTTGAAATCGGCCGGCGCGGCGCCAATCGCGGCGATCTTGCCCGCCGCGACGAATACGTCGGCCTGCCGCTCGGTGCCGGCGACCGGGTCGATCAGCGTGCCGCCTTTGATATGAATCTTCATGCGCTGTCTGTGAATGCGTTGATTGCGTGAATAAGGATGCGCGAAAGCGGGCTCAGTCGTTGTTGCCGGCGACGATGCCCATCACCGCCATCCGCACGGCGATGCCGAACGTGACCTGGTTGAGGATCACCGACTGCGGACCGTCGGCGACCTGCGAGTCGATCTCGACGCCGCGGTTCATCGGGCCCGGGTGCATCACGATCGCGTCGGGCGCGGCGAGCGCGAGGCGCTCGGGCGTCAGGCCCCAGGTCTTGAAGTATTCCTGCGCGGACGGCAGCAGCGCGCCGCTCATCCGCTCGTTCTGCAGGCGCAGCATGATGATCACGTCGACGCCCTTCAGCCCTTCGTCGAGGTTGTGGAACACCTTCACGCCCATCTGCTCGAGGCCGCCCGGCAGCAGCGTGCGCGGGCCGATCGCGCGCACTTCCGGCACGCCGAGCGTGGTCAGTGCGTGAATGTCGGAACGCGCGACGCGCGAATGAAGGATGTCGCCGACGATCGCCACGCGCAGCTTCGTGAAGTCGCGCTTGTAGTGGCGGATCGTGTACATGTCGAGCAGGCCCTGCGTCGGGTGCGCGTGCCGGCCGTCGCCGGCGTTGATCACGTGCACGTGCGGCGCGCAGTGCTCGGCGATCAGGTACGGCGCGCCGCTCGACGCGTGGCGCACGACGAACAGGTCGGCATGCATCGCCGACAGGTTGTTGATCGTGTCGAGCAGCGATTCGCCCTTGCTCGTCGACGATGCATTGATGTTCAGGTTCAGCACGTCGGCCGACAGGCGCGTCGCCGCGATCTCGAAGGTCGTGCGCGTGCGCGTCGAGTTCTCGAAGAACAGGTTGAAGACGGACTTGCCGCGCAGCAGCGGCACCTTCTTCACTTCACGGTCCGTCACGCTGACGAACTGCTCGGCTGTATCGAGGATGTGGTTGACGATCGAGCGCGGCAGGCCCTCGATCGACAGCAGGTGCTTCAGCTCGCCGTTTTTCGTGAGCTGCGGGTTGCCCTTCAGGAAACCGTAGCGGAACCGGTCGGGGCTCGCGGCCGCGGCGGGATTGCCGGTGCGGCCAGTGGTGTCGGTGGTCATGGTGTGCGTGATTCCAACTATGCAAACGGGCCGCGGAGCAAACCAGCGGCCCGGGATACGGTTTCGCGTGTCGTTCAGGCGCCGTGCGGCTCGATGCGCAGCGTGAACTGCGCGGCATCGTCGCGCGCGAGCACGAGCGTCGCGCCGGCCGGCACGTCGAGCGCGCCGCCCGCGAAGCGCGCGTCGACCGGCAGTTCGCGGCCGCCGCGATCGGCGAGCACCGCGAGCTCGACCGCGGCCGGGCGGCCATAGTCGAACAGCTCGTTGAGCGCCGCGCGCACGGTGCGCCCGGTGTACAGCACGTCGTCGACGAGCACGATGCGCGCGCCGTCGACATCGAACGGCAGCGACGTCGGGCTGGCCTGGCTGTGCAGCCCCTTTTTCGCGTAGTCGTCGCGATGCAGCGCGACGTTCACGACGCCGAACGCCGGCGCGCCGAGATCGCGCGCGAGGCGCTCGGCGAGCCATGCGCCGCCGCTGTAGATGCCGGCGAGCCGCGGGCCGCCCGGTTCGGCGAAGGCCGTACCGTACGCGGCGCGGATCTGGTCGAGCAGGACGCGGTAAAGCGCGTCGGCGTCAATGGTGCTCATGGTCGGACAATTGATCGAGATACTGTTGAAGGATGACGCGCGCGGCCTCGGCATCGAGCATCTCGGCGCGTGCGCGGCCGCGCACGTTGCGCTCGCGCAGCCCGGCCTCGGCCTCGACCGACGAATAGCGCTCGTCGACCCACGTGACGGGCAGCCCGAAGCGGCCGTTCAGCTGGTTGCCGAAGCGCTTCGCCTGCTGCGTCATGTCGTGCGGCGTGCCGTCCGGATGCATCGGCAGGCCGACGACGAGCGCGTCCGGCCGCCATTCGGCCAGCAGGTCGCCGACCGCCTTGAAGCGGTGTTCGCGGTTCAGGTTCTGGATCACGACGAGCGCGCGGGCCGAGCGCGTCAGCGCATTGCCGATCGCGACCCCGATTCGCTTTTCGCCGTAGTCGAACGCCAGGAGCGTCGCATCGCGCGCGCTCGCGCCACTCATGCGTGCCCTGCTTCGCCGGAGAGCATCGACGAGCTGACGCCGAGCAGACCCAGTGCGGCTTCGAAGCGCTCCTCGGCCGGCGTGTCGAACACGATGCGCGGATCGGCGGCGACCGTCAGCCAGCCGTTGCGGGAAATTTCTTCCTCGAGCTGTCCTGCGCCCCAGCCCGCATGGCCGAGCGTCAGCAGGAAGCGCTTCGGGCCGGTGCCCGTCGCGACCGCCTCGAGCACGTCCTTCGACGTCGTCATCTCCAGCCCGCCGTCGACGGACATCGACGAGTTGTAGCTCGCGCCCTCGACCGGCTCGTGCAGCACGAAACCGCGCTCGGTCTGGACCGGGCCGCCGAAGTACACGGGGATGTGCAGCAGCGGCTCGATGTCGAGCTTCAGGTCGATGCGGTTGAACAGCGATTCGAGGTCGATGTCGGTGGGACGATTGATGACGAGGCCGAGCGCACCGCGCTCGCTGTGATCGCAAAGGTAGACCACCGTTCCCGAGAACGTCGGATCGGCCATGTTCGGCATGGCGATCAGGAACTGGTTGGTGAGGTTGATGCGATCGGAAGGCTTTGACATGGTTTGAATTTTAGCAAAGACGCCGCGGCCTGACCGGGCCGCGATCAACAAGCAACGCCGCGCTACGCTGGCAACGGCGCGCGCGGATCACACGGCACTCTAACACGCGCGCGGGCACTGTCGGCAGCGTGTTGCGGGCCCGTGCGACAAGGGTCGCCACCGCGTGTCCGTCCCCTTCTTCGTCAGGTCCGGCCAAGCGCCGCGCCGAGCGCTTCGGACGCCGCGGTCAGGTCCGGCGGCGCCACGCCGGCCGCGATCTTCAGCAGCGCCGCGCGCAACATGTCGGACGCGTGACCGTGCGCGTCGAGGCCGCCGTCAGCGAGCGGTACGCCGTGCGCGGCACGGCGCCACGCGAGGCCGAGCGTGTCGGCCAGCAGCGCCGCGTGGCCGAGCCCGAGCGCACACGCGGCCGTACCGACCCGGTAGGCGGCACCGGACGCGTGCCACGCGGCACCCGCGTCGGCCACGGCCGGATCGGCCGCGAGGTCGGCCATCGACGCATCGGCGGTCTGCAGGAAATCCTCATACGCATGCGCATTGACGGTCACGACGCCGAGCGTGCGGGTCGGCGCGACGGCGACCGCGTCGTGCTCGGCCCGCGCGGCATCGGCCTCCCACAGCGCTTCGGACGCGGGCGTGCCGGCAACGTGCCAGTCGACCGTCAGCCCGTAGTCGTGCAGCACGTCGACGAGCGCGACGTCCTCGGCCGCGGCGCCGAACAGCGCGAAATCGCGCCACAGCAGCGCGACCGTCTCGCGCACGAGCTCGGGCGGCGCGCTGCGCCGGCCCTGCGCCTGCTCGCCGAGCAGCAGGTTCGTCCGCGCGAGAAAGCCCTTCAGTTCGGGCGCGCCGGTCGCGCGCAGCGCGCGCAGGCACGCGGCCGCGAGCCGCCAGAAATCGTACGGGCCATCATCGGCCAGCGCGGCCTGCATCGCATCGAGTTCGTCGAGCGCCGCGCCGGGCGCGCCGTGCTGCGCACGCAGCACGCCGAGCAGCGCCTGCTCGTAGCGGGCCCGCACCCGGGTCGCGAACGCGTCGGGCAGCACGCGCAGCGTGGCCGGCGGCACCGCGCGGCCGACGAGCGCGAGCGCGTCGAGCGGCGTGCTCGCGCGCAGGTCGGCGGCACTTTGCGCTCGCAATGCACGGAAATGATCGAAGAGAACGGGCGAACAGGCGAGCTCGCGCAGGTTGTGGCGGCCGACGGCCGCGCGGAAATCGCGCAGCGCGGCACACCAGCCGGCCGAAGTCGGCTCGGCTACGACGAGCGGCACGGCGACCGACAGTTGCCCGGCGAAACGCGCGGCCGGCAGCCAGCCGGCTTCCGCCAGCACAGCCGCAGCCGCGGACAGCGGCGCGGCCGCGTCGTCGCGCCGCTCGAATGCGTCGGCGGCCGCCGCAAGCCAAGCGTCGGCCGCGCGCACGGCCCCGCCGCGCGGGTTGGGCAGTGCGTCAGGGAGGGGAACGTTCGCCGGATTGGACGTCATGGACACGCGCGCCTGTCATCGTCAAGCCGCTCGCGCGAACCTCGGCGCGCAAGCGCCGGGCCGATGCGAGGCCGGAGCGGGGTGTCCGTGGGCCGAAGGTCCGGTCAGATCTGGACCATCTCGAAGTCTTCCTTGCGGGCACCGCATTCGGGGCACGTCCAGTTGATCGGGACGTCTTCCCAGCGCGTGCCCGGGGCAATGCCCTCTTCCGGCAGCCCGGCTTCTTCGTCGTAAATCCAGCCACAAATCAGGCACATCCAGCTCTTGTATTCCATCTTAAGCCGCGTCGGGAAAGTCGGTAAATTCGGGAGCCATGATGGTACCGTGTCGGGGCCGGACTGCCTAGCAATCGCGATCGAGTACGGCGACTACGTTGCGCTGCGCTAAAAAATCCGTGGTGCGGGCCGGATTCCGCCGCATAATGGCTGAAAAGTGCGGCCTGCCGGGCAACACAGGGCCGAAAAAGCCCATTTCGCCTCGCCGTCCGCATCTCCGTCGCTTTCCCGTTTTTCTCTTGCCCCATTTTTACATGTCCAGCAACGCCCCTCCGATCGTCCTCACCTTCGGCCTGTCCGATCCCACCGGCGGCTCCGGCATCCAAGCCGATCTGATGACCTTGGCGAGCATGGGCTGTCACGGCGTGTCCGTCCTGACGGGCTACACCGTGCGCGACTCGGCCGCCTGCGACGAAGTGACCGGCCTCGATCCCGACGTCGTCGCCGCTCAGGCGCGCATGCTGCTCGAGGACATGCCAGTCGCCGCGTTCAAGATCGGTGCGGCGACGCGCGCGGAAGTGGTCAGCGCGATCGCCGAGGTCGTCGCCGACTACGACGGCGTGCCGCTCGTGCTTGCACCGGACTTCACGCTCGACGACGAGCACGTGCTCGCGGCCGACGACCTGCGCGAGTCGATCGCCGACCTGCTGGCGCCGCAAACCACGCTGCTGGTCGCCGACTACGCGACGCTGATCGCGCTCGCGCAGCCGGACGGCGATGCCGAGGCGCCGAATCTCGACGCGGCCGTGTCACACCTGCTGTCGCAGGGTTGCGAGTACATCCTGTCGTCCGAAATGGGCTCGCACCGGCTCGTCAACACGCTGTACGGCGAGGAGGGCCAACTCCGCGAGGACATGTGGGATCGCTCGCCGCACCGGCTGATGGGTATCACCGACACGCTCGGCGCGGCCATCGCGGCGCTGCTCGCGAACGGCCAGGAGCCGCCCGAGGCAGTCCGCGAGGCGCAGGAGTACCTGTACCAGGCCGTGCGCGACGCGTTCCGGCCCGGCATGGGCGCGTACCTGCCCGACCGGTTCTTCTGGGCGCGCAGCAACGAGGACGCGGACACGCCGCCGGCCACGAAGGTCGAACCGGTGCCCAGGACGTCGCACCGGCATTGAAAAAACGCGCGCTGCGGCGGCAGGTGTAAACGCCGGCCAGTGCGCGCATCGAATCCGGCGCGCAAATAAAAAAAGACCCGCATCGCTGCGGGTCTTTTCTTTTGGCTGGAACGCGCATCGCTGCGCGTTCCGGACACCATCGACCGAAGTCGATTACATGTCCATGCCCATGCCGCCCATGCCGCCCGGCATGCCGCCAGCCATCGGTGCATCTTCCTTCGGCAGTTCTGCAACGGCTGCGTCCGTCGTCAGCAGCAGGCCTGCAACCGAAGCTGCGTTCTGCAGTGCGGTGCGCGTGACCTTGGTCGGGTCGACGACGCCGGCTTCGACCATGTCGACGTACTCGCCCGTCGCTGCGTTGTAGCCGTAGTTGCCGTTGCCTGCAGCAACTGCCGCCACCACGACGCTGGCTTCTTCGCCGCCGTTCGTGACGATCTGGCGCAGCGGCTCTTCCATCGCGCGCAGCACGATCTTGATGCCGGCGTTCTGGTCGGCGTTCAGGCCGGTCAGGCCTGCGATCGCGGTGCGAGCGCGGATCAGCGCAACGCCGCCGCCTGCCACGATGCCTTCTTCCACAGCCGCGCGCGTTGCGTGCAGTGCGTCTTCGACACGTGCCTTCTTTTCCTTCATTTCGACTTCGGTCGCAGCACCGACCTTGATCACTGCCACGCCGCCGGCCAGCTTGGCCACGCGCTCTTGCAGCTTTTCACGGTCGTAGTCCGACGTCGCTTCCTCGATTTGCGCGCGCACTTGCTTCACGCGTGCTTCGATGTTCACGGCTTCGCCTGCGCCGTCGATGATCGTCGTGTTTTCCTTGCCCACTTCGATGCGCTTCGCCTGGCCCAGTTCTGCCAGCGTTGCCTTCTCGAGCGTCAGGCCGGTTTCTTCCGCGACGACCTGACCGCCGGTCAGGATCGCGATGTCTTCCAGCATCGCCTTGCGACGATCGCCGAAGCCCGGTGCCTTGACCGCAACGGTCTTCAGGATGCCGCGGATGTTGTTGACGACCAGCGTTGCGAGCGCTTCGCCTTCGACGTCTTCAGCGATGATCAGCAGCGGACGGCCAGCCTTCGCGACTTGCTCGAGCACCGGCAGCAGATCACGGATGTTCGACACCTTCTTGTCGTGCAGCAGCACGAACGGGTTGTCGAGGACGGCGACTTGCTTGTCCGGGTTGTTGATGAAGTACGGCGACAGGTAGCCGCGGTCGAATTGCATGCCTTCGACGACGTCGAGTTCGTCGGCCAGCGACTTGCCGTCTTCGACGGTGATCACGCCTTCCTTGCCGACCTTGTCCATCGCTTCAGCGATGCGATCGCCGATCGACGAATCGCTGTTCGCCGAGATCGAGCCGACCTGTGCGATTTCCTTGTTCGTCGTGCACGGCTTGCTGATCTTCTTCAGCTCTTCGACAGCCGCTGCGACTGCCTTGTCGATGCCGCGCTTCAGGTCCATCGGGTTCATGCCCGATGCGACGTACTTCATGCCTTCGCGAACGATCGATTGCGCGAGGACGGTTGCCGTCGTCGTGCCGTCGCCTGCGTTGTCGCTGGTCTTGGAAGCGACTTCCTTGACCATTTGCGCGCCCATGTTCTGGAGCTTGTCCTTCAGCTCGATTTCCTTCGCGACCGACACACCGTCCTTGGTGACCGTCGGGCCGCCGAAGCTGCGCTCGAGCACGACGTTGCGGCCCTTCGGACCCAGCGTGACCTTGACTGCGTTGGCGAGAATGTTCACGCCTTCGACCATCTTCGAACGGGCGGAATCGCCGAATACGACGTCTTTAGCTGCCATCTTCTAACTCCTTGAATTCTTGGGAATATGTACCGTCGGTGGACGCTTAGTTAGCGTTGACCACGGCCATGATGTCTTCTTCGCGCATGACCAGCAGTTCCTGGCCGTCGACCTTCACGGTCTGGCCTGCGTACTTGCCGAACAGGACGCGATCGCCGACCTTCACGTCGAGCGCGATCGGTGCACCCTTGTCGTCACGCTTGCCCGGGCCGACCGCGAGGATCTCGCCTTGATCCGGCTTTTCAGCAGCGGCTTCGGGGATGACGATGCCCGAGGCGGTCTTGGTTTCCTGATCCAGACGCTTGACGATCACGCGATCGTGCAAAGGACGAAGGTTCATATTCACTCCTCTCTTGACTGAGATTGAAGAACGCTTAGGGAATCTGCCCGGCAAATCGCCCGGCAGAGAATTGTTAGCACTCTCGTGCAGCGAGTGCTAATTATATGGACGGGTTTTGACAAATTCAAGAAGGGAATCCGGACGAATTTTCAACGCGGCGCGGCAGCGGGAAAAGCGTACGAAAACAACAAAAACTCCTTTCAAAACAAAACCCTGACGAACACTACCCGGCCCGACCGGCGGGCCCGAGCGGCCCGCGAATCTCATCCAGCCCCGTTTGGACACCGGGTAAGCACGGAGTTCCTGAGGCCGGCGGCATCGCATCAAAAAACCTGCGCCGGCGGCGATCCGGCACGCCGCGACACCGCCTTCGCGCAAGCTGGACGCCCCTGCGCGCCCTTCCCGTCGATGCATCGATCCGCATCGAACCATTCAATTTCATTACGTCGATATTTACGATTTACTTCGGCGCCAAACACGCATCGAACCCCATCCGTAAGCCCTCCCATTACATTCAGTAATCTAGATGCGAATCATTCTCGTTTACATTGACTTTCTCATTCGACGCTCCTACGATGCGCCGCGTTGCGTTCATCTTCGTGCCCTGGCCAATCGGCGCCGAGCGTTCGGATAGCGCCTTAAAAGCAGGACTCCAGATTAAAGAAAACCAGGGGTTTGATATGAAGTTCGTGTCGTTCCACGGAGACCGCATCCGCGCCCGGATGCGCCCCGCCGCCTTTGCGGCCGTCCTCGCCTGCGCATCGTTCGCGAGCGGCGCCACGTTCGCCGCCACGCCGGTCGACGCGCAGCCCGAAGCGCCCGAGGCCGACCTCGCGATCCAGGCGAAGCCGACCAACATGTGGACCGGCATCTGGACGCGCCAGAGCCTGCTCGGCGACATGGGCGGCATCCGCCCGTGGCTCGGCAAGTACGGCGCGACGCTGCAGATCACCGAAACCAGCGAATACCTCGCGAACCTGCGCGGCGGCCTGAACCGCGGGGGCGCGTACGACGGGCTGACGACGGCGACGCTGACGGTCGATACGCAGAAGGCGATCGGCCTGCCCGGCGGCACGTTCAACGTCAGCGCGCTGCAGATTCACGGCACCAACCTGAGCGCGAGGAATCTCGGCACGCTCAACACTGCGAGCGGCATCGAGGCGCAGGGCACGACGCGCCTGTGGGAGCTGTGGTACCAGCAGTCGTTCCTCGACAAGCGCGTCGACGTGAAGATCGGCCAGCAGAGCCTGGACCAGGAATTCATGGTCAGCACGTATGCGAACACGTTCGTCAACACGATGTTCGGCTGGCCCGCGCTGCCGTCGTACGACCTGCCCAATGGCGGCCCCGCCTATCCGCTCGCCGGCCTCGGCGTGCGCGTGCGCGCACAGATCACGCCGAAGCTCACCGCGCTCGCGGGCGTGTTCGACGGCGATCCGCTCGGCAACAACCCGAACAACCTGCGCGGCACGAACTTCAACCTGCACAACGGCGCGCTCTACATCGGCGAACTGCAGTACGCGCTGAACCAGCCGTCAGACGGCGAAATGGACACCGGCCGCTCGAACGGGCTGCCGGGCACCTACAAGATCGGCGTCTGGTATCACAACGGCCGCTTCGCGGACCAGAGCGTCGGCACCGACGGGCTGTCGCTCTCGGATCCCGCGTCGAACGGCAGCGCACAGCAGCATCACGGCGACTACAGCTTCTACGCGGTGGCCGACCAGATGATCTGGCGCCCCGACCCGACCGGCCCGAGGAGCCTCGGCGTGTTCGCGCGCGTGATGGGCGCGCCGGGCGACCGCAACCTCGTCAGCCTCGCGGCCAACGCCGGCATCGTGCTGAAGGCGCCGTTCGAAGGCCGCGACAACGACAGCGTCGGCCTCGCCGTCACGTACATCCAGGTCGGCAGCCACGTGACCGACCTCGACCGGGCCGCGCGGTCGTTCGCGACCGGCCCGTACGGCGTGCGCACCCGCGAGACGACCGTCGAGGCGACCTACCAGTACCAGGTCAACCCGTGGTGGGTGATCGCGGCCGACGCGCAGTACACCTTCAACGCCGGCGCGGGCCAGAACCCGAGCGACGCGACCCAGCCGCTGCGCAACACGTTCGTGCTCGGTGCGCGCACGACGATCACGTTCTGAGCGCCGCGCACACGCACCCCGTTTTTCGCGCGCCGCTGCGGCGGCGCGTCCCCCAGGAGAGACCCCGATGATTCAATCCGCCCCGCTTCGCCGCCTCGCGACGGGCGCACTGGCCGCCGCCGCGCTGACGGCCGCCGCCGGCGCGTTCGCCGAGCCGCAAGGCTTCCTCGAGACGCTGCATCGCCATACGCTGCTCGTCAACACGGTGCCCGACAACGGCGACCAGAACCCGTACGCGATCGCGGTCGCGCCGGTGTCGGCCGGCACGATCCAGGCCGGCGACGTGCTCGTCGACAACTTCAACAACGCGGCGAACCTGCAGGGCACCGGCAGCACGATCGTCAACTACCGGCCGTCGACGAAGCAGATGAGCCTGTTCGCGTCGATTCCGCGCGACCTGAAGGCGTGCCCCGGCGGCGTCGGCCTGTCGACCGCGATGACGATGCTGAAGTCGGGCTGGGTGATCGTCGGCAGCACGCCGAGCAACGACGGCACGACGTCGACGAAGGGCGCCGGCTGCCTGATCGTGCTCGATCCGCAAGGCAAGATCGCATCGACGTGGTCGAGCCCGAACATCAACGACCCGTGGGGCAACATGGCCGTGGTCGACCGCGGCGACAGCGCGACGCTGTTCGTCAGCATGGCCGGCTTCGGCGTCGGCGGCGCGGACGGCAACCCGCCCGTCTACAAGCAGGCGACCGTGCTGCGCCTCGACGTCGACGTGCCGGCCGGCAAGCCGCCCGTCATCAAGCAGGAAACGGTCGTCGCGAGCGGCCTCGGCGCGCAGGCCGACAAGGGCGTGTTCCTCGTCGGCCCGACCGGCCTCGCGCTGTCGGGCGACCAGAAGAAGCTGTACGTGTCGGACGCGATCGGCAACCGGATCGTCGAGATCGACGATCCGCTCACGCGCGACACGAGCGCGGGCGTGGGCCGCCAGGTCACGGCCGACGGCTTCCTGCGCCGCCCGCTCGCGCTCGCGACCGCGCCGAACGGCCACCTGCTCGCGACCAATGCGCTGAACGGCCAGGTCGTCGAGATCGATCCGGCCGCCGGCAAGCAGCTCTATGCACGCTGGATCGACACCGACAAGGCGCAATCACCGCCGGGCAACGGCGACCTGTTCGGGATCGCGATGACGCCCGAGGGTGACGGTTTCTATTACGTCCAGGACGACGTCAACACGCTGATGCTCGCGAAGTAACGGAGCCGACCATGGCAGACGATCTGAACCCGCCGTCGCGCCCCGCGCGCCGCGGCTTCCTGAAGGCCGGCGGCGCGGCGGTGGCCGCGGGCCTCGCAGCGGGCACGATGCCGGCCGCGCGCGCGGCCGATGCCGCCAGCCCGGCCGCCGCGGATACACACGCGCACGACGACGACCTCGAGCCGTTCTACGGCAAGCACCAAAGCGGCATCGTGACGCCGCAGCAGCGCAACGCGTATTTCGCGGCGCTCGACCTCGCGACCGACAAACGCGCGGACGTGATCGCGCTGCTTAAGACATGGACCGACGCGGCCGCGCGCATGGCCCGCGGCGACACCGCGCAGCCGTTGCCGACGACCGGCGGCGACGACGCGGTGCCGGCCGACTCGGGCGACGCGCTCGGCATCGGCGCGTCGCGGCTCACGATCACGTTCGGCTTCGGGCCCGGTCTGTTCGCGGTCGCGGGCAAGGACCGCTACGGCCTCGCGAAGCGGCGCCCGGCCGCGCTCGTCGACCTGCCGCGCTTCAACGGCGACCAGCTGATTCCGGAGAAGACGGGCGGCGACCTGTTCATCCAGGCATGCGCGAACGACGCGCAGGTCGCGTTCCATGCGGTGCGCCAGCTCGTGCGTCTCGGCGGCAAGGCCGTGCAGATGCGCTGGGGCCAGGCCGGCTTCACGTCCGGCAAGCCGGGCGAGACGCCGCGCAACCTGATGGGCTTCAAGGACGGCACGATGAACCCGTCGCGCGACGACCCGGCCGCGATGAACGAATTCGTGTGGGCCGGCAGCGAAGGCCCGGCGTGGATGAACGGCGGCACCTATACGGTCGTGCGCCGCATCCGCATCACGCTCGAACACTGGGACAACACCGAGCTCGGTTTCCAGGAGCAGGTGTTCGGCCGCAAGAAGTACAGCGGCGCGCCGCTCGGCGGCAAGCAGGAGTTCGAAGCGCTCGACCTCGACGCGGTCGACAAGGACGGCAATTCGGTGATCCCCGACAACGCGCACGCGCGTCTCGCGTCGCCGCAGCTCAACAACGGCGCGCAGATCCTGCGCCGCGCGTATTCGTACAACGACAGCGCGAACTTCTACATCGAGCGCTGGCCGCCGTGGCGCCAGCAGACCGAGTACGACGCGGGGCTGATGTTCGTCGCGCACCAGCGCGACCCGCGCAAGGGCTTCATCCCGATCAACGAGAAGCTCGCGAAGCTGGACATCATGAACCAGTTCACCACGCACGTCGGCAGCGCGATCTTCGCGTGCCCGCCGGGCGCGCAACCCGGTTCGTACATCGGCGCCGCGCTGTTCGAAGCGTAACGACGCATCGGCACGACGGCACACGACGCACCCTTTTCCCGGCCCGTCCGGATGCAACCCACGACGACGACATGAACACCTCACCCGTTAGCCGCCCGCTGCGGCACCTGATCTCCGCGGCCGCCGCCGCGCTCATGCTGACCGGCGCGCTGCATGTCACGCGCGCGCATGCCGCGACGCTCACGCTGTACAACGCGCAGCACGAGCAGGTCGTCAACCAGCTCGTCAAGGACTTCGAAGCGCAGAGCGGCATCACCGTGAAGGTGCGCTCGGGCGAAGGCCCGGCGCTCGCCGCGCAGCTCGTCGCGGAAGGCGACCGCACGCCGGCCGACGTGTACTTCACCGAGAACTCGCCCGAGCTCGTGCTGCTCGACCGCAAGGGCCTGCTCGCGAAGACCGACGGCGCCGCGCTGCAGGCGGTGCCCGCGCGCTTCAACCCGGCCGACGGCAACTGGGTCGGTGTGCTCGCGCGCGAGAACGTGCTCATCTACAACACCGCGAAGCTCCAGCCGCAGCAACTGCCCGCATCGCTGCTCGATCTCGCGAAGCCCGAATGGAAAGGCAAGGTCGGCGTCGCGCCGAGCGATGCGGACTTCCTGCCGCTCGTGAGCGCGGTGCTCGCGCTGCACGGCGAGGCCGCGACGCTGCAATGGCTTAAAGGCCTGAAGACCAATGCGCAGATCTTCGACGACGACGAAGGCGTGACGGCGGCCGTCAACCGCGGCGGCGTACTGACCGGCATCGTCAACAACTACTACTGGGACCGCCTGCACGCCGAGCTCGGCGACAAGTCGACCAAGAGCGCGA
This sequence comes from Burkholderia pyrrocinia, assembly GCF_001028665.1. Taxonomy (NCBI): domain Bacteria; kingdom Pseudomonadati; phylum Pseudomonadota; class Betaproteobacteria; order Burkholderiales; family Burkholderiaceae; genus Burkholderia; species Burkholderia pyrrocinia. The sequence continues at coordinate 2,160,275 of NZ_CP011503.1, read as the reverse complement.
TCCATCACTTCGGCAATCACGACGTCGGCGCGGCCGTCAACGTGTCCGGCGCCGCGGTGCTGAAGGCGTCGAAGCACCAGGCCGACGCGCAGAAGTTCGTCGAGTATCTCGTCAGCGAGCGCGCGCAGAAGCTGATGGCGGGCGGCCACATCAGCTTCGAGTATCCGCTGCACCCGGGCGTCGCACCCGACCCGATCCTGAAGCCGTTCAGCGAACTGAGCCCGCCGGCGCTGACGTTCGAACAGCTCGGCGACGATAGCCAGGCCGGCAAGCTGCTGCGCCAGGCCGGCCTGCTCTGAGCATGAGCGACGCCGTGTCCCGCACGGCACGCACCGCGCGCGACGGCGAGCGCACCGCGACGCGGCGGCGCCCGTCGCGCGCGCTCGTCGCCGCGGCCGCATGCGGGCCGCTCGCGATCCTGCTGCCGCTCGGCTTCACGCTGTATCGCGCGGCGACCTTCGGCGTCGACGACGCGATCGAGCTGCTGTGGCGCCCGCTCGTCGGCGAACTGCTCGTCAACACGCTGTCGATCACGCTCGCCGCGACCCTCGCGTGCACGCTGCTCGGCACGGCAGTCGCGTGGTTCATCGAGCGCACCGACCTGCCGGCACGGCCGCTGTGGACCGCGCTCGCCGCCGCGCCGCTCGCGGTGCCGCCGTTCATCACGAGCTATGCGTGGGTGTCGCTGAGCCTCGATCTGCAGGACTTCCTCGGCGCGCTGATCGTGCTGACATCCGCGTACTTCCCGCTCGTCTACCTGCCGATGGCCGCCGCGCTGCGCGAGCTCGACCCCGCGCTCGAAGAAAGCGCGCGCACGCTCGGCTGCTCGCCGTGGCATACGTTCTTTCGCGTCGTGCTGCCGCAGTTGCGCCCCGCGCTGTGCGGCGGGATGCTGCTCGTCGCGCTCGGCGTGCTGTCCGAATTCGGCGCGTTCCAGTTGCTGCGCTTTCGCACGTTCACGACCGAGATCTATGCGGAATACCGCACCGCGTTCGACGGCGGCGGCGCATCGCTGCTCGGCTGCGTGCTGATCGCGCTGTGCCTGCTGTGCCTCGCGATCGAGGCGCGTGCGCGCGGCCATGCGCGCTACGGCCATACGCATCGCGCCGCTCGCCGCGTCGCGATGCATTATCCGCTCGGGCCGCTGCGCGGCCCCGCCACCATTGCGTTCGCTGCGCTCGCGGCCGCGACGCTCGGCGTGCCGCTCGCGATGATCGGCTACTGGCTCACGCAACAGGGCGCGGCCGCCGTCACGCCGGCCGACGTATCGCCCGAGCTGCTGTGGCAGGCCACGCTCGCGTCGACCGGCTACGGCCTCGCGGCCGCAGCCGTCACGACGCTGCTCGCGCTGCCGCTCGCATTCCTGCTGGTTCGTTATCCGGGCCGCGTCGCGACGTTGCTCGAACGCACGGCGATGACCGTGCAGGGCGTGCCGGGCATCGTCGTCGCGCTCGCGATCGTGTCGATCACGGTACGGCTGGTGCAGCAGCTCTACCAGAGCGCGCCGGCGCTCGTCGGCGCGTACGCGATCCTGTTCCTGCCGCTCGCGGTGGTCAGCGTGCGCGCGGCGCTGTCGCACGTGCAGGTCCGGCTCGAGGAAACCGCGCGTTCGCTCGGCCTCGGCTGGCGCGCGACGCTCACGCGCGTGGTGCTGCCGCTCGCGGCGCCCGGCCTCGGCGCGGCCGCGACGATGGTGTTCATCTCGGTCGTGACGGAACTCAACGCGACGCTGCTGCTGTCGCCGATCGGTACGCGTACGCTCGCGACACAGGTGTGGAGCGATACCGCAACGCTCGCGTTCGCGGCTGCGGCGCCCTATGCAGCGCTGCTCGTCGCGCTGTCGCTGGGCGCGTCGGGACTGCTGTTCCTGCTGCTCGGCCGCGCGTCGGTACGCAACTGAGCGCCACCCTTTTCCCCCGGAACCGCTCATGAGCGAACTACGCATCCACGGCCTGTCCAAATCGTTCGGATCGCATACCGTCCTGCACGACATCGACCTCACCGTGCGGCGCGGCTCGCGCCTCGCGCTGCTCGGCCCGTCCGGCAGCGGCAAGACGACGCTGCTGCGCGTGCTGTGCGGCTTCGAGCGCGCCGAGCGCGGCACCGTCGAGATCGACGGGCGACGCGTGGCCGCGCCCGACGTGCACCTGCCGCCCGAACAGCGCCGGATCGGCTACGTGCCGCAGGAAGGCGCGCTGTTTCCGCATCTGTCGGTGGCCGACAACATCGCGTTCGGGCTGCCGCGCGCGGCGCGGCGGCGCCATCATCGCGTCGACGAACTGCTCGAGATGGTCGGGTTGCCCGCGTCGTATGCGAGCCGCGCGCCGCAGCAACTGTCCGGCGGGCAGCAGCAGCGCGTTGCGCTCGCACGCGCGCTGGCGCCCGAGCCGTCGCTCGTGATCCTCGACGAACCGTTCTCCGCGCTCGACACGTCGCTGCGGCACGAAACGCGCAGCGCGGTCGCGGATGCGCTCGCCGCGGCGGGCGCGACCTCGGTGCTCGTCACGCACGACCAGCCCGAGGCGATGACGCTCGGCGACGAAGTGGCTGTGATGTGGCAAGGCCGGCTCGTGCAGACGGCCGCGCCGCAGACGCTGTACCGGCAGCCCGTCACGCGCGACATCGCGTCGTTCGTCGGGCAGGCCGTGCTGCTCGCGGGCCGTGTGCGCGGCGGGCGCATCGCGTGCGCGCTCGGCGAGCTGCCGCTCGTCGCGCCGCTGCCCGACGGGCCGGCCGACGCGATGCTGCGCCCCGAGCAGATCGGCATCGTGCCTGTCGCGCAGGTCGATGCGGCGCGCGGCCATACGGCGCGCGTCGAAGCCGCGCAGTTCGCGGGCCAGGACGCCGACGTTCTCACGCGCCTCGATGCCGATGCCGACGTATTCGTGCGCGTACGCGTGCCGGGACACCGGTGCCCGGCCGTCGGCGAACGCGTCGCGCTCGTCGTCGACGGTGCGGCGATGGCGTACGCGCGCTGAGCGGTGCGGCCCGGCGTCACGTGCCGTCACACGTCGTCACGCATCGGCGCAGCCCGCGCCCGACAGCGGCCGGAAGGTCCGGCCCTCCGTCTCGACCGCCGCGCCCAGCAGCCGCGCGAGACCCTTCGCGCCTTCGCGCATCACGACGTCGTGATTCCATCGGAACAGCGGGCGCGCGAACGGCTCCAGCCAGTTCATCCAGCGCACGTGCGTGCGGATGTGCCAGTCGTAGCGCACGACGGTGCATGCGCCGTCGCCGGCGAACGACCAGCATCCGTCGCCTTCGATCGCGCCGCTCGCGCGGCCTTCGAGCGCATGCGGCGGCTCGACACGCCGCACGCGCATGTCGAAGGTCAGCCGGTACGGCAGCGCACCCTTCCACGTGTATCGGTGCAGTGCGCCGACGCCGTGCGCGTCGCCCTGCTCGATCTCGACGGTGCGTACCGCGCCCTTCCACCAGTCGGGCCAGCGGTCGACCTGGTAGATCGCGTCCCAGACCGCCGCGAGCGGGGCGTCCACACGCCAGGTCGTCGAGAACCGGTATTCCGCCATGCAGCCTCCGGCATGCGCGTCAGGGACATGAGTCAGCGCACCGATCAGGGCGCGAAGAAACGCTCGGGAAACGCGACGTCGATCTCGATATCGTCGAGCGTCACGGTTTCGAGCGGCACGTCGCCGTCGTCCGCGAAGCTGACGACCTTCCGCGGAAAGCCGTCCTCGGCGTCCAGCCACAGCCGGTAGCGATGCACGCCGTCGACCGCATGCGCGGGCGCGCCCGTGACCGACACGCGCAGCGCGGTCCGGCCGCCGACGGCCTCCTCGCCTTCGGTCACGGTCGCACCGCCCTCCTGCAGCGCATGAACGTTGCGCAGCAGTTCGCCGACGTCCGACCGGTCGACCCGGTGGCCCCTGCGGTCGCGCACGAGCGGATTGGACGGCGACAGCGTCAGCGCGGGCGGCGCATGCGCGCCGAACGGGCGCAGCCGCACCTTGCCGTCGTCGGGATCGTATGCAATTACCGCGCCGTGATGAGGCGACACGAAATCCATCCGGACGAAGCCGGGTTTCAGGTACGCGTAACGGATTTCGGTGTGTTCGCCGCCGCGCGCCGACGAGCGGATCGTCGCGCGGTACGAGCGGACGTGGTCGAAATGCGCCTGCGCGACGGTCACGGGATCGGCTGTCATGCTCGCTCCTATCAGGCTCGCGGCCAGCAACGCGGCGATCACGGCGCCGCCTCGACGTCGAGCACGCCTTCCATCCCGCGCTCGCGATGGCTCCTGAAAAACAGCAGCCGATGCGTGCAATAGTAGGCGAACCGGCCCGGCTGCGCCGGCGTGAAGCGAAAGGTCTTCGGCGTCGTGGCGAGATCCGTGTGGACTGCGATGCCGGCCTGCGGCGCGTCGATCTCGAAACTGTGCGGCACGACACCGGGCTCGGCCGACACGGTCAGCTCGACCGGCACGTGCGCGCGCACGATCACGTGGTTCGGGCGGAAGAAATAACTGCCGCCGACGATCGTCACCCGCTGCACGCCGTCGGCATCGACCGGCACGCGCACCGGCGCGGCGCCGTCAGCCCGCGCGAGCGGGGCACCCACGGCGAGCGCCGCCAGCAGCGGCATCAGCACGAGAATCTTCGTCTTCTTCATCGCCTGCTCCCTGCCGGCACCGTGCGCGTCATCCTTTCCATGCATCGGTCGAGCCGCCGAGCGCGCCGCACGCTTCGATCGCGAGCTCGCGCAGGCGCCGTTCGTCGCCGCGGCCGGACATCGCATAACCCATGCCGCGATCCGACCAGAAATACGTGTAGCGGCCATGGGCCGACATCGCCTGCGGCGCGAGGTGCCGCGCGTCGTACGCGGTCATGTACAGCGTCACGCGCTCGCCGTCCGCGCGCTGGTACATGAACTGCGCGGCCGGCCCCGCTTCGCCGGGCAGCAACCGGCCGCCCAGCAGCACATAGCCGTATTCGTCGAGCGACGGCGCACGCACGGGCCGCCCGACGCGTGCCGACAGCCACGCGGCAAGGTGCGAAGGATCGCCCGCGCCGACCTCGACCGGATGCTCGCGATCGGCTGTGTACACCGCATACGCGACATCCGCACGCGCGGCGAACGCCGGTTCGCTGCCGAACACGGCCCAGCCCGCATGCAGCGCGACGCCGATCAGCAGCCCGGCCGCCAGCCCCGCGAACGCATACGCGAACCCGCGCCGGCGCGACGCACGGCGCTGCACGAACAGCGCGGGCGCAGCGTTCGGCAACGGAAACAGCGCATGCAGCGCATGGCGCTGTGCGCGGTAATGCGCGAATCGTTCGGCTTCCTCCGGATCGGACTGCAGGCGTTCGAGCATCTCCTGCCGCTCGTGCCCGGACAGTTCGCCGTCCAGCAACGCGGACAGCAGTTGCGCCGACGCATCGTCGTCCCGATCCTTCGAAGGCTTGCGCGGTTCGTCCATCATGTCTTCCTGATTACCCGTAACGTGGTTGTGCCGTGCGCCGACGGCTCGTCCGACAGCAGTGCGCGCATCTGCCCGCGCGCCCGCGCGAGCCGCGACATCACCGTTCCCACCGGCACGCCCAGCACCTGCGCGGCGTCGCGATAGCTCAACTCCTCGAGCGCGACCAGCAGCAGCACCTCGCGCTGCTCGACGGGCAGCCGGTACAGCGCGCGCTGCACGTCGCGCAGCACCAGCCCGCCGATCTCGCCGGCCGGCGCGGCCATCGTCTGCCACGGCGCGGTCGCGTCGTCGACCGCGATCTCGTGCCGCGCACGCAACTGGTCGATGAAGCGGTGCCGCAGCAGCGTCAGCAGCCACGCCCGCAGGTTGCCGCCGTCGCGCGGCGGACGGTTCAGCGCACGCTCGAGCGTGTCCTGCACGAGATCGTCCGCCCAGGCCCGGTCGCCCGTCAGCGCACGCGCATAGCGCGTGAGATGCGGCAGCCACACCAGCAGGTCCGATTCGTAGCTCATCGATGCCTCGCGCGGCGCCGCGCGGTCACGGACGCGCAACGTGCCACATGCCGCCGATCCCGTCGCCGCCCGCGTCGCCGGCCTTGTGGTCCATCTTCCAGCGATACAGCGGGCGCCCGTGGTACGCCCATTGCTTCTTGCCGTCGCCGCGCGTGACGAGGCTCCACGCACCCGACGCCTTGTCGTACGCGTCGGCGATCGCGGGCGGCCAGTTGGCCGCGCACGCGCTGTCGCACGCGCTCTTGCCGGGCGCGTCGCGATCGAACACGTACAGCGTCATGTGATCTTCGTCGACCAGTTTCCCGTCGCCGACCTGTGGCGGTTCCGCGGCCGCCGGCCGCACGATCGCCGCCATCAGCGCAGCGGCGAGGAAAATCCGTTTCATTCCCGTTCTCCTTTTGACATGGCATCGCGACACGGCGGCGCCGGACGGGATGATCGGCTTCGTCGCGACCATTATCCCGCCGGGCGGTCGTGCCGGGACTCGGTATGTAAACGGACGGGAGCGGCCGGTTATTCCATGCCGCCCGGCGACGATCGGCGGCGGCACGTTATCGGCCATTCATGTGACGAAAGAAAGCGGGAAACCAAAAGACAACGCGGCATGACAGCGATGTCATGCCGCGTTGCGCGACCCGTGTTGCACGACCTTTGCGCACGGCGGCCGATACGGCGCCGCCGTGCGTTTCCGGCTCGTTACTTCGGCAGCGCGCCGGTCAGCGACTGGAGCAGCGTCGTCACCGGTGCGAGCGGGTTGTTCGGCGAGCTGTTGCCCGAATGCGGCGTCACCGACAGGCCCGGCGCGGAACCGAGCGCCGTGCCTACCGACGTGCCGACCGCATTGACGACCGTCGCCGTCGAGTTGGCACCCGTCGCCAGCAGCGAGCCGACCGCGCCCGTCGTGCCGCCGGCCGCGTTCGCGCCCGAGCCGAGCAGGCTGCCGCCTGCCGCTGCCGTCGAACCGGCCGCGCCCGACAGCGCGCCGGCCGCCTGGCCGAGTGCCGCCGGACCGTTCGCGAGTGCGCCCGTCACCGAGCCGAGCGCACCGGTCAGTGCACCGGCCGGATTACTGCCGCCCGTCAGGCCGTTCACGAGGTTCGTGATCGGTGCGATCGGGCTGTTGCCCGCCGCGCCCGTCAGCGTGCCGACGACCTGGTTCACGACGCCTTGCACCGGCGCCAGCGGGTTCGCGCCGCCGAGGTTGCCGAGGGCACCGGTCACCGAGTTCAGCGCGCCCGTCAGTGCACCGGCCGGATTGCCGCTGCCGAGCGTGCCGACGACCTGGTTGACGACGCCCTGCACTGGCGCCAGCGGGTTCGTGCCGCCCAGCGAGCCGAGCGCGCCCGCGACGGAGCCGACCGCATTGCCGAGTGCGCTCGTGGCCGTGCCGACCGCGTTGCTCAGCGCCGCAGCCGGATTGCTGCCGCCGAGGGTGCCGACGACCTGGTTCACGACGCCTTGCACCGGCGCCAGCGGGTTCGACCCGCCGAGGTTGCCGAGCGCGCCCGTCACCGAACCGAGTGCGCCGGTCAGCGCACCAGCCGGATTGCCGCCCGTCGGCAGCGCGTTCTGCAGGCCGTTGACGAGGTTCGTGATCGGCGTGATCGGGCTGCCGCCGCCTGCGCCGGACAGCGTGCCGACGACCTGGTTCACGACGCCCTGCATCGGTGCCAGCGGGTTCGCGCCGCTAAGCGCGCCCGTCACCGAGTTCAGCGCGTTCGTCAGTGCACTGGCCGGATTGTCGTTGCCGAGCGTACCGGCGAGCTGCGTGACGACACCTTGCACCGGCGCGAGCGGGCTCCCTGCACCGCCGACGTTGCCGAGCGTGCCCGTGATCGTGTTGACCGCGTTGCTCAGCGAGCCGGCGGGGTTACCGCTGCCGAGCGTGCCCGTGACCTGGTCGACGACGTTCTGGATCGGCGCCAGCGGGTTCGAGCCGCCGCCGACGTTACCCAGTGCACCTGTGAGCGTGCCGAGGGCACCGGTCAGCGCGCCAGCCGGGTTGCCGCCACCAAGCGTGCCCGTCACTTGATTCACGACGCCTTGGACCGGCGCCAGTGGGTTCGCGCCGCCGCCGATGCCCAATGCACCCGTGACCGTGCCGAGGGCACCGGTCAACGCACCGGCCGGATTGCCGCCGCCGAGCGCACCCGTCACTTGATTCACGACGCCTTGGACCGGCGCCAGTGGGTTCGCGCCGCCGCCGATGCCGCCCAGTGCGCCCGTTACCGTGCCAAGGGCACCGGTCAGCGCGCCAGCCGGGTTGCCGCCACCAAGCGCACCCGTCACTTGATTCACGACGCCTTGGACCGGCGCCAGCGGCTGCACCGTGCCGCCGCCACCGCCGAGTGCGCCCGTCACCGCCCCCACGGCGCCCGACAACACCTGGCCGGGATCGCCGAGCGACGTCTGGATCGTGCCCGCCCCGCCCGCCGCCACTGTGACCGAGCCCAGCGGCGACGCGCCCGTCGCGACCAGCCCGACCGACACGCTGTTCGTCGGCGGATTGACGATGACTTGCGGGATCGGTAGCGAATCGAGGGCCCCCGCCATCGCGGAACCCGAAGCCAATACCCCGAACACCGTCGCGACCGACAACGCCACACCCGTCAATTTAAGATTTTGTCCCATCCTTATTCACCCCATCTCGGTTGGCACTACGTTGATAAAGCATGGGGACGGATTGCACGAAGCGTGCCAATTCAAAAAAGCGGATTGATTCATCTGCCAATTTCCGGTCAATAACGCCTTTTTATGGATTTCAGGCGAAATACACGGGTTGTGGAGCTCGAATCGTCTGATGAAAAAGGCTGGCGGAACGCGGATGTAACGTAACGTTTGCGAGCCCCGTAGTAACGTGTTCCGGTACATTCCGCGTAACGCCGCAACGTCCGGTCGGGATGGTGCCCTGCATCGTCAGGACCGGCTGCCCGCGCGCATTTCAGCAATATGAAAATGCATTGATAAATCGCGAATTTACTGATTTTATTTATTGCGCGATTTCTTTCTTGGCGATTACGCAGATCATTTCCGATTACCCGATTTTCGATAACTCGGATAGCCGAATGAAAAATTGTTGCGGCTGCATCGCATCCGGAGCATGCGATGCAGCGCGCGCGGCGGCGGCCGGGCCGCCGCCGGCTCAGCCGAAGCGCGCGGGCCGGTACGGATGGGGATCGATATAGGTCGGCGCGCCCGTCATCATTTCGGCGAGCAGGCGCCCGGTCGCGGGGCCGAGCGTGAGCCCGTGGTGGCAATGGCCGAACGCGAACCACAGGTGGCGATGGCGCGGCGCTGGCCCGATCACCGGACGCATGTCCGGCGTGCACGGCCGCATCCCGAGCCACGGCTCGGCATCGAGCCGCTCGCCGATGCCGAACGCGTCGCGCGCCAGCGGCTCGGCGCGCGCGAGCTGCACGCCGGTCGGCGGCGCGCCGCGCAGCGCGATCTCGACGCCGGTCGTGAGCCGCAGGCGGCCGCCTTCCATCGGCGCGACGACGAAACCTTCCTCGGTATCGCACACCGGCACGTTCAGCGGCGTGCGCGTCGGCTGGTAGTGCATGTGGTAGCCGCGCTTCGCGCGCAACGGAATCCGGTAGCCGAGCGGCGCGAACACGTGATCGGACCACGGCCCGAGCGCGACCACGGCCGAGCGTGCAGAGATCGGCCCATGCTCGGTACTGACGCGCCAGCCGTCATCCACCTGGGCGAGCGTCTTCGCGTCGCCGAGCACGAACGTGCCGCCGTCGCGTTCGAACAGCCGCGCGTAGGCTTTGGTCAGCCCGCCCGGGCTCGACACGGTCTTCGGGTCCTGCCAGTGGAATGCACCGCAGAAGGCGTCGCCGACACCGGGCTCGTGTTCGCGCAGCGCACGTGCGTCGAGCACGGTCATCCGCAGCCCGTGCGCGTCGGCCACGCGCTGCTGCGCGCGCGTTTCCGCGTCGAACAACGCGGGCGAACGGAATGCCTCGATCCACCCGCCGTCGTGTACGAGCGGCTGCGCGTCGGTGCGCGCGAGCAGCGCATCGTGCTCGACGACGCTCGCCGCGACGAGCGGCAGCATGTCGCGCGCAGCAGCCGCGAGCCGCTGCGGCGACGATTCGCGCCAGAAGCGCGCGAGCCAGCCCGCATACGCGGGCAGCGCGCGGTAGTCCCAATAGAGATCGACCGAGCGGTTGCGCGCATAGCGCAGCAGCGTGCCGAGCCGGCGCGGAAACGCATACGGCACGACCGACGAGCGCTCGATCAGCCCGGCATTGCCGTGGCTCGTTTCCTCGCCGGGCGCGCGCCGGTCGACGAGCGCGACGCGCAGCCCGCGATCCTGCAGATGCAGCGCCGACGACACGCCGACGATGCCGGCCCCCAGAACGATGACGTCGAAATCCATGCTTGCCCGCCCAGCGTCGAGATTCGATGCGACGCGCGCCGGCCCCGCGGCCGGCGCGCGGCCGTGCTTACTTCGCGACGATGTCGCGCTTGAAGTACTTCTGCGACAGCGCGCCCAGCGTGCCGTCCTTCTTCAGCGCGTCGAGCGCGCCGACGATCTTCGCCTGCAGCGCCTTGTCGCCCTTGCGCAGCCCGAAGCCCGTGCCCTCGCCGAGCGTGGCCGGATCCTCCAGCGGCTCGCCGACGATCTGGTAGTCGCGGCCGGCCGGCTTGTCGAGGAAACCGTCCTGCGCGGTCTGCGCTTCCTGCACGGCCGCGTCGAGACGCCCGGCGACGAGATCGGCGTAGATCTGGTCCTGGTCCTGATACGACACGACGGCCACGCCCGCATTGGCCCAGTGCGCCTTCAGGAAATCCTCCTGCGACGAGCCCTGCAGCACGCCGACGTGCTTGCCGTGCAGGCTCGCGACGTCGGGCCGCAGCGGCGAGCCGCGTTTGGCGACCATCACGATCGGCACCACGTAGATCGCCGGCGTGAAGTCGATGCTCTGCTTGCGCTTCGCGGTGATGTTCATCGCCGAGTTGATCGCGTCGAACTTGCGCGCCTGCAGCGCCGGGATCAGGCCGTCGAACGAATTCTCGACCCACACGCATTTCATGTTCAGCTTCGCGCACACCGCGTTGCCGATGTCGACGTCGAAACCCTGCAACTGGCCGGCCGGCGTCTTGCTCTCGAACGGCGGGTAGGCGGCTTCGGTCCCGAAGCGCAACGTGGACTGTTCCGCGTGGGCCGTGACGGCCGCGCATGCGAGCGCCGCGGCGGCGCAGAGGGAAAGCTTCCAGTTCATGAGACGGTCCTTCCGTTCTGGATTGAGGCGATGAAGATCGGTCGCGCGACGCCCTCGTCCGGGCGCCGGATCGGTATTCGACACAGGCGGCGGCCACACGGCGACACGTCGTGTCCTGCACGCGAAATATAGACTCAAAGTCTACAATAGACTATAGGGGACACGAGAATCGTGCGCTGTCTCGCTGCGTCGAAATTTCGTCGACTGTCAAAAACACCGTTGATTTCCCGATGTTTTTCATGAAGACAGCAACGACGCAAAGTCTCGAAAAGAAAAATTCTCCATATTTCGGTTGTCTATATTAGACTTTTCGTCCATCACGAACACTGCCGGGCACGTCTTTCGAGACATTCCTGTCCGGCCCCGACCGGAGATGTCCCCATGACGCAAACCGTCCCGCCCCTGCCGCTGACCGTCGACGAAGCCGCGGTGCGCGCGGCCCTGCCGTCGCTCGACGTGCTCGGCACGCTGCGCCGCATGTTCGCGTCGCTCGCGTCGGCGCGCGCGGTGCAGCCGCCGCAGACCCTCACGCTGTTTCCCGACCAGGCCGGCGACTTCATCACGTATCTCGGCGCGCTCGCCGACGAACAGGTGTTCGGCGCGAAGCTGTCGCCGTACGTCGTGACGGGCGGCAAGCCCCTCGTCACCGCGTGGACCGCGCTGATGTCGATGCGCACGGGCCAGCCGCTGATGTGGTGCGACGCGGGGCGGCTGACCGTCGAACGCACGGCCGGCACGACCGCGCTCGCGGTCGACTGCCTCGCGCCGCGCGACGCGCGCCGTCTGGCGATCGTCGGCGCCGGCGCGGTCGGCCTCGCGCACCTGCGGCACACCGCGGCATTGCGCGACTGGGAGACGATCCGCGTGTACTCGCCCGCGCTCGCTGGCGACGCGGCGCTGCAGGCGACGCTCGCCGAACTCGACCCGCGCGCACGTGCGGCCGAGAGCGTCGAAGCCTGCGTGCGCGACGCGGACGTCGTGATGCTGTGCACGTCGTCGGGCACGCCCGTGCTCGGCGACGGGATGCTCACGCGCCCCGCGCTCGTCACGTCGATCAGCACGAACGTCGCGCGTGCGCACGAGATCCCGCCCGCCTGGCTGCCCGACATGGACGTGTACTGCGACTACCGGCACACGACGCCCGCGAGCGCCGGCGAGATGCAGATCGCGGCGGCCGACCACGGCTGGGACGCCGCGCGGATCGTCGGCGACCTGCCCGCGCTCGTCGCCGGCACCTGCGCGGCGCCGTCGCGCACGCGTCATGCGTTGTTCCGCTCGATCGGCCTCGGGCTCGAGGACATCGCGATCGCACACGCGCTGTACACGCACCTGACGCGCGCATGAGCGGCACGCGAGCGCGGGGCCGATACAATGGCGCAACCGCCGCGGCGGCCGCGCGCGGGCGCACGGGCATGCCGGCCACCGGCGCGCCGGCACGCCGGCCCGATGCGCCGCCCGGCCCCCGCCCACCCGAGATGGCGACACCGATGCGCAAGAAGAAATCCCCCGTCAAAGACCTGCTGCTCACCCGCTATGCGCCGATCGCCGACGGTATCGCCGCGCTGTTCTTCCCGTACGCGGAAGTCGTGATCCACGACCTGCACGACCAGACCGTGCTGTATCTCGCGAACAACCTGTCGAAGCGCGAGGTCGGCGACGATTCCGCGCTCGAGGAAATCGATCATTCGGCGCGGGAGCGCGTGATCGGCCCGTACGAGAAGCTGAACTGGGACGGCCGGCGGATGCGCTGCGTCAGCAACGTGCTGTTCGACGACGAAGCCCGCCCGGCCGGGATGATGTGCATCAACTTCAACATCGCGGTGTTCGACGAGGTACGCGCGACGCTCGACCTGTTCATCAAGGGCGCGGGCGTCGTCGCACAGCCGGACGAGCTGTTCCGCGACGACTGGCAGGAGCGCATCAACACGTTCCTGCACGGCTGGCTGCACGAGCGGCAGGTCGGGCTCAACGGGCTCACCCGCGAGCACCGGCGCGAGCTCGTCGAGGCGCTTTACGCGGAAGGCGCGTTCCGCGGCAAGAGCGCGGCGAACTATGTCGCGAACGTGCTCGGGATGGGGCGCGCGACGGTCTACAAGCACCTCAAGCACCTGAAGGAAACGCAGGGCGACGCGTAAGCGGTAAGCGGTGAGCGGCAAGCGGCGTGCCCCCGCGGGCCGGTTCGCCGGCCCCTTCCGCCGCGTCCGGCATCGGCAATCGCTATCGGTCCGTGCCGTCCGTGTCTATGCTTCGTGATACGTCGGGCGCGGGCCCGTTCCACACGGGCCCGGCCAGGACCAAGCGTCGAAGCAGAAAATGATATAGTCCCGGTTACACTTTTTTGCCGCCCCGGACCGCCCATGACGACCGCTCCCGCCCCGACTGCCCGCCCGACCCTGACCGTCGAAATCTGGTCCGACCTGATCTGCCCGTGGTGCTGGATCGGCAAGCGCCGCTTCGACGAGGCGCTCGCCGCGTTCGCGCACGCCGACCGCGTCGACGTCGCGCTGCGCGCGTACCGGCTGATGCCCGGCCAGCCTGTCGAGCCGGTCGAGGCGATGCTCGCGGGCAAGTACCGGATGTCGCCCGCGCAGGTCGACCAGATGCTGCGCCAGGTGACCGACGCGGCCGCGAGCGTCGGGCTGCGCTACGACCTGCCCGGCACGCTCGTCGGCGACACGCTCGACGGCCACCGGCTCGTGAAGCTCGCGGAATCGACCGGCCGCGCGCATGCACTGACCGAGCGGCTGTACCGCGCGTATTTCTGCGAGCACGGCTCGCTGTTCGATCATGCGCAACTGACCGAATTCGCGGTCGAAGCGGGGCTCGAGCGCTCGGCCGTCGACGACGTGCTGCGCAGCAACGCGTACCGCGCCGAAGTCGAGGCCGACATCGCACGCGCTGCGCAAATCGGCGGGCGCGGCGTGCCGCTGTTCGTGTTCGGCGGCCGTTACGCGGTGTCGGGCGCGCAACCGGCCGACGCGTTCGCGCAGGCGCTCGACCAGGCGTGGCGCGACGGCATCGTCGAGCTCGACGGCAGCGACGCGGCCGCATGCGGCCCCGACGGCTGCGAACTGCCGGCGCGCCCGTAACGCGCACGACGCCCATCCCGCGCGTCCCGTCCGGACGCGCCACTACGCGTCGCTCCTGCCACAAACCGGCAGGAAGCCCGCGCCGATGACGTCTACAATGCATCCTTTCAAATCACTATCGGAAGGCTGCAGGCCCATGACCCACGGGATCCACGGCGAGAAGCGCTGGTACGCGCTGATCGTGCTCTGCCTCGGCGTGCTGATGATCGTGCTCGACAGCACGATCGTGAACGTGGCGCTGCCGTCGATCAGCACCGACCTCCATTTCACCGAAACGGCCCTCGTGTGGGTCGTCAACGCGTACCTGCTGACGTTCGGCGGCTGCCTGCTGCTCGGCGGCCGGCTCGGCGACCTGTACGGCCAGCGCCGCATGTTCCTCGCGGGCCTCGTCGTGTTCACGCTCGCGTCGCTCGCGTGCGGCCTCGCGCAATCGCAGGCGATGCTGATCGCCGCGCGCGCGGTGCAGGGGCTCGGCGGCGCGGTCGTGTCGGCCGTTTCGCTGTCGCTGATCATGAACCTGTTCACCGAGCCCGGCGAACGCGCGCGGGCGATGGGCGTCTACGGCTTCGTCTGCGCAGGCGGCGGCAGCATCGGCGTGCTGCTCGGCGGGCTGCTGACGAGCTCGCTGTCGTGGCACTGGATCTTCCTCGTCAACCTGCCGATCGGCGTCGCGGTCTATGCGATGTGCGTCGCGCTGCTGCCGCGCATGCGCGCGCCGGCCGGCGCCGCGCGGCTCGACGTCGCGGGCGCGATCACGGTGACCGCGTCGCTGATGCTGGCCGTCTACGGGATCGTCGGCGGCAACGAGGCCGGCTGGCTGTCGACGCAGACCGTCGCGCTGATCGGCGCGGCCGTGGCGCTGCTCGCGCTGTTCATCGTGATCGAGGCGCGCGCCGCGCATCCGCTGATGCCGCTCACGCTGTTCGCCGCGCGCAACGTCGCGCTCGCGAACGTGATCGGCGTGCTGTGGGCGGCCGCGATGTTCGCGTGGTTCTTCCTGTCCGCGCTGTACATGCAGCGCGTGCTCGGCTACGCGCCGCTGCAGGTCGGCCTCGCGTTCCTGCCGGCGAACCTGATCATGGCCGCGTTCTCGCTCGGGTTGTCGGCGCGCATCGTGATGCGCTTCGGGATCCGCGGCCCGATCGCGGCCGGCCTGCTGATCGCGGCCTGCGGCCTCGCGCTGTTCTCGCGCGCGCCGGTCGACGGCGGTTTCGTCTGGCACGTGCTGCCCGGCATGACGCTGCTCGGCATCGGCGCGGGCGTCGCGTTCAACCCGATGCTGCTCGCCGCGATGAGCGACGTCGATCCGGCCGATTCCGGGCTCGCGTCGGGGATCGTCAACACCGCGTTCATGATGGGCGGCGCGCTCGGCCTCGCGGTGCTCGCGAGCCTCGCGGCCGCCCGCACCGACGCGCTCGCGGCCGCGCAGGCCGCGCCGCTCGACGCGCTGAACGGCGGCTACCACGCGGCCTTCGCGTTCGGCGCGGCGTTCGCCGCCGCGGCTGCGCTGATCGGCCTTGCGCTGCGCATCCGGCCGCAGAACGGCGTCGAAGGCGTCGGCCCCGCGATGCACTGACCGTCGGCAGGCTGAGCCGGTCGCCGGCATCGAACCGGGGCGCGCACTGTCGCGCCCTTTTTTGCGCGTGCCGGGTGCGGCGCGCGTTCCCGGTTCGTCAACCCTTTCGGGCCGATCGCCGTCATCGGCCCCGCCGTCGTTCAAACGCCCGTTTCACCCCCGTCCGGCCGCCCGCCGCACGGCCCTTCACGGCCGATTTTTAACGCAGTCGACCATCGACCCGCCACATTTGCGACAATGGCGGACTTTGACGCGCGCGCCGCAGCCGCGCGCCGCCGCCGAACGCCGCATAACCGCCTGCTTCCGATGTCGCTTCCCCATATCGATCTGCTGTACTCCCTGTCCGGCCTGTTCGTCGGCATCCTCGTCGGCCTGACGGGCGTTGGCGGCGGTTCGCTGATGACGCCGATCCTCGTGCTGCTGTTCGGCGTCCACCCCGCGACGGCGGTCGGCACCGACCTGCTGTACGCGGCCGCGACCAAGGCCACCGGCACGCTCGTCCACGGCCTGAAGGGATCGATCGACTGGCGCATCACGGGCCGGCTCGCGGCGGGCAGCGTCCCGGCCGCGGCGCTCACGCTGTGGTGGCTGCACACGCACGGGATGAACACGCCGGGCACCGCGCGGATGATCCAGCTCGTGCTCGGTATCGCGCTGCTGCTCACGTCGCTCGCGCTGATCTTCCGGCCGCAGCTCACCGCGTTCGCCGCGCGCAACCCGCTCGCGCCGAGCCCCGCGCGCACGCTGTGGTCGACCGTGCTCACGGGCGCCGTGCTCGGCGTGCTCGTGTCGATGACGTCGGTCGGCGCCGGTGCGATCGGCGTCACCGTGCTCCTGCTGCTGTATCCGGCGCTCGCGACGACCCGCATCGTCGGCTCCGACATCGCGCACGCGGTGCCGCTCACGCTCGTCGCGGGCATGGGCCACTGGCTGCTCGGCTCGGTCGACTGGTCGATGCTGCTGTCGCTGCTGCTCGGCTCGCTGCCCGGCATCGTGCTCGGCAGCCTGCTGTCGGCGCGCGCGCCCGAGCGGCTGCTGCGCAACCTGCTCGCCGCGACGCTCGTCGCGGTCGGCGTGCGGCTCGTGCTCGCGTAAGCGGCCCGGCCGCCCTTTCCTCCGGCGTAACTCCGCTCCCAGTCGGCGCACGACGCGCCGGCCCGTCGCCCACTGCAAAAAACAGCCCGACCGGCCTGCGCCGATCGGGCTGTCGTCCATCCGGGGCCGGGCGAGCCGCCCGCCGCGCTTACTGCCCCTGCTGCTTCAGTTGCTGCTGCTTGAGCTGCTGCGTGCGCGCCTGCAGCTTCAGCACGCGCTGCAGCGCGGTGCGGTTCGCGAGGATGCCGTCGTAGAAGTTGCCGAGATCGCCCTTCAGCGCGGTCCGCGACGCGTCGTTCAGGTAGATCATGTGGCCCGACGGGTAGTTCTTGATCGTCAGGTTCTGCGCCTTGATCGCCGGATCGAGTGGCATCTGCGCGAGCGTCAGCTCCGTCTGGTGGAACGGCGTGACCGCATCGAAATAGCCGTTCGCCGACAGCACCTTCAGGTCCGGGTTCACGCTCATCGTCGACGCGAGGTCGCCGGCCGTGTACAGCGTATTGCCGCCGCCCCTGTTCGCGCCGGTCGGGTCCGTGTGGCTGAAGTCCCAGTTGTTGAAGACCTGGTCGTTCAGGTCCACGAACGACGACGTCGACGTGTACTTGAGGTCGGTGTTGATATAGCTGTTCCACAGCACCGTGTACGCGCCGCCGACGTTCGTGATCGACGGATCGTTGCTGCCCGAGTTCGGCAGGATGTACGGCGCGATTCCCTTGCCCGTGAAGTTCGCGCGACCGTCGTACTGGCCGATCTGCGTGCCCGGCACGAGCGTCAGGAAGAACGTGTACGGCGGGTTGTCGTTCGACGACGGCACGTTGCCGAGCGCGGCCGGGTTGCCGAAGGTCTGGATCAGCGACGTCGGGTCCGTGCCGATGTACGAACCCATCTGCTGCGCGGTCTGCAGGTTCAGGTTCAGCCGCACGTTCACGAAGCCGCCGTCCTGCGGGTTCGGCTTCTGCGCGAGCGGCGCGAGCGTGTTGTCCGCGTAGGCGCGGGCCTGGACCATGTACGCGTCGAGATCGGCCGGCGTCGGGTTGACCGTCGTCTTCTTCCAGTAGAACGCATCGGCCGCGAGCGTCGGGAAGATGCCCGGCGCGGACAGCGCGTTCGCGTAGTCGAGGATCGACGACTGCAGCGTGATCCCGTTCAGGTCGATGCCGTCCTCATGCAGCACCCACGACACGACCGCGCTGCGCGCGGTGCCGTACGACTCGCCGAACAGGAACTTCGGCGAGTTCCAGCGCGAATACTTGGTCAGGTAGCGCTGAATGAAGCGGTCGATCGAGCGCGCGTCCTGGTCGGTGCCCCAGAAGTCCTTGTTCTTCGCCGGGGCGATCGCCGCCGAATAACCGGTGCCGACCGGGTTGATGAACACGAGGTCGGTGCGGTCGAGCAGGCTGTCGGGGTTGTCGAGCAGCTTGTACGGCGCAGGCGGCGTGAAATTCGGGAACGACGACTGCAGCCGCTTCGGCCCGAACGACCCGAGCATCAGGTAGACCGACGACGAGCCGGGGCCGCCGTTGTAGAAGAACGTGACCGGGCGCGGCTTCGACGGGTCCGGATTGTCCTGCGTGTATGCGACGTAGAACATCTTCGCGTTCGGCGCCGACGTGATCGGATCGATCGTCGTCAGGTGGCCCGTGGTGGCCGTGTACTTGACGGTCTTGCCGCCGATCGTGACCTGGCGGTGCACGACCGCGGCGCCTTCCGTCGAATCCGTGACCGCGTCGTTCGGCCCGGTGCCGTACACGTCGTTGTCGACGTACGGCTGGTCGGCTGCGGCCGTTGCGTTGGTGCTGGCCGTCGTGCTGCCGTTGGACGTCGCCGCC
The DNA here is from genome assembly GCF_001028665.1 of Burkholderia pyrrocinia. NCBI lineage: Bacteria > Pseudomonadati > Pseudomonadota > Betaproteobacteria > Burkholderiales > Burkholderiaceae > Burkholderia > Burkholderia pyrrocinia. The sequence continues at coordinate 2,141,500 of NZ_CP011503.1, read as the reverse complement.
GCGGCGGCGGCCGATGCGGCCGGGCTCGGCCCGTCGTCGCCGCCGCACCCCGTGACGAGCAGCGCTGCAGCCGCGGCTGCGGCGAGCGGCACGCTCAGAGTCGTTCCGAATAGCGCGAAACCGTCTTTCAAGGACTTCCGTGTCGTCATTATTGCCTCTCGAACAGAACGATAAATACCGCCGGCCGCAAAGGATCGTTTGCGCCGGCGCTCCGCACCGGGAATGCATTCGTTATGCGACGCACTCCGAGTTTTTTACCGGATCGGTGAATACCGATCGGCACGATTTACCCCACCCATGTTTTTGCGACTGCACAATGGAATCAATTCCATTGCAAACGACAATTCAATAATCCGCGGCAATGCGAATTCATTTCGCCTATCCGCACGCGCACAAAATCGACGGCAAAAGCATGCCCCGCAAAGCCCGCCCGATAAGGCGGCTCCGCTTTAAACAGACGAACAATCCCCGCCGGCGAGATGCCGATTAATCGCAAAACGGCGACCAATCGCAGCTCGAGCCGATTTAATAAAATCGAAAGGATCGATTAACCAAACGGAAAGGAATATCTCGTATCTGGAATTTATTAAATTAAGTGAAAATACCGGCGCATAATAGGTTCCGGATTTACCGCCGTAAAGTAATAATTTGTTACGACGCTCGCCATTCGGATAAAAGGCGGCACGGGACCGATTCCAGCGACGAGAAAAAGAAAAAGCCGGACGGCTGTCCGGCTTCGTGATGGCGGCGCGGCGGGCGCCGTCAGAGCGGCACGTCGATCGCGCCGGCGCCGGTCGTGATCGCGTTCGCGCCGGGCGCGGCCGAGATCGGCGGCAGGTTCGCACTCGTCAGCGCGGGCGCGGCGCCCGGCGTGCCGCCGCGCGGCACCGTGCGGATCACCTGCGACGGCGGCAGCGGCACGCCGTTCTTCAGGTGCCGCCACATCAGGTTCAGCGCCTGCAGGTCGTAGTAGTGGACCGGCACGAAGCGCGTGTCGAAGCCCGCGACGGGCAGGAACGCGTCGAAGTGCTGGCCGTTCGTCACCTCGTAGAACACGAGCTGGCTGCGCCCGCCTTCGCTGATGCCGTTCTGCGCGACGTACGCGCGCGATGCGTGGTTCACCGGCACGAGCGCGTCGCTGCGGCCCTGCACGATGATCGCCGGCTTGCCCTGCAGGTTCGCGTTCACGCGCACCGCGTCGACGTTCGCGGGCATCCCGAGCATCCCGTTCGTCCAGAGCTGGCGCAGGCACAGCGCGCCCGCGAAGCTCGCATCGGGTGTCGCGAGCCGGTGGTCGACGCCCGCGCCCGTGTTGAACACGAGGTTGATGCCGGCCGTCGGCGGCACGCCGTTGCCGACGCCGAACACGGCCGGCATCGGCGACGCGGCGGGCGGCGCGACCGCACCCGTCGCCGCGTTCGTCGTCGCGAAGCTGAAATTGCACAGGTTGTCGGTGACGCGCGAGCGCGTGTACGCGTTCGCATAGGTGACCGCGATCGCCGGAATCGCCTGCGAATCCCACATCGGCGCCTGCAGCAGGTCGGAATCGGCCAGGTAGCCGGCCGCGTGGAGCTGCGCGAGCGCGTCGGCGGCCTGGCTCTGCGTGTCGGCGCCCGACACGAGCCCGGCCGCGGCGAGCGTCGCGCAGCGCTGCGTGCGGATCGACTGCGTGGTCGCGGCCGGCAGCGCGCTCAGGTACGGCGCGTCGGCAAGCGACGCCGACGCGGCCGCGCACGGCTGCAGCAGGTTCGCGAGCGTCGCGTAGTCGGCCAGCGGCCGGCCGAACGACGGCACGGGCTGGCCGCCCGTGCGCACGATCGCGTTCGGCGCCATCCGCACGTTGATCTGCGGTTCGCCGACCACGACCGCGGTAATCCAGCCGCGGTTGTCCTGCTCGGCCGCCGCGAGCGACGCGCCGCCGCCGTTGCTGACGGACGCGGCGATCGTCGTGATGTCGCCCGCGCGATAGCGCACGCCGTGATGCGAGCCGTCGATCGGCGGTCCGAACTGCTCGTTGAGCGCCCAGTACGCGAACTCGACCGCCTGCAGCGTCACGCGCCCCCAGTCCTGCTCGGGATTCTGCTGCGAATGCGCGTGCTTGAACGCATAGCGGTTCGGGAAACGGCTGTTGAACGCGGCGAGATCGCCGCTCGTCACGTTCGCGGTGAACAGGCTGGCGGTGCCGGCGAGCACCGCGTTGGCGAGCGTGCCGTCGATCAGCGTGACCGTATCGGAACCGAGCTCGTGCGCGCCGTTGCCGCCGCCCTTGTCGTTGTACGCGACCGCGCAGCCGCGCTTGAGCGCCCACTCGCCGGCCGCGGAGATCGCGCCGTACACGCCGCGCGAGCCCGACGACGTCGCGGTGACGATGCACGGCTGCGCGGGATCGAAGCTGGCGGGCACCTGCACGAGCAGCGTCACGTTCTTGCTGCCGCTGCCGTCGTCGGAATACGCGAGATATTCGGTGCCGGGGATCTTGCCTTCGCCAAGCGTGTCGTTGCCGGCGAGGTCGACGTTCGGCCCCCAGAAGCGGCCGTAGCCGCCGTTCGCGCTCATGTCGACGAGCGCGCGGTAGTTCGACCAGATCGCGAGACGGCGCAGCTCGGCGCTCGTCGGCCGGGACGGATTCGCAAAACCGGGCGCTGCCGCCGCGAGGCCCGTCTTGCCGAGGCCTGCCGTCAGCAGGTCGTCGCTCGCGCCGTCGTAGGCCGTCGTGCGCACGCTGCCGGACACGAAGCCGGGCAGCCGGTTGCGCTCGCCCGACTCGTTGCCGTTGCAGGCGCCGAGCACCGCGACCGCAGCCAGCGCCGCGCCGAAAACCATCCGCCTGCCCCACCCGAGTCTCGTCATCGCCGCCCTCTCGATATCGTTATCGGTCCGCCGCCGCGTCGCACGCGGTTCGCGGCCTCTGAAGCGCAAACGGGCCCCGGGATGCCGGGGCCCGCCTGAAAACGGGCGCACGCGGCGCTCGCGCGCCGCCGCCCGGCATTACTGCTGCTGGACCGTCAGCTTGTTCGTGACCGACGTCACGCCCTTCACGTCCTTGGCTGCGGCTTCGGCCTTGTCGATCTGTGCCTGTTCGGGCATCGTGCCCTCCAGCGTGATCTCGCCGCCCTTCGAACGCACGACGAGGTTCGACACATTCACGCCGGGTTCCTTCGAAATCGCCTTGCGCACCGCGTAGCCGAGCTTGCGGCTCGCCTTCTTCGCGGTTTTCGCGGCGGCCTTCGGCGCGCTCGTCGCGGCCGCCGGCGCTTCGGTGGCCGCCGCATCGCTCGACTGCGCATACACGCTGCCCGACAGACAGGCCGCCACTGCGGCGACGCCCAACGCTCTCAACACGATCGACTTCATGCTATCTCCTTGTAACTCCGGAACGGCCGTGCACAGTACGGCCGGATACCCCCAAAGACAGCCGTCCCGCGCGCGAACGGGCGGGACAGCCGGTGATTTCCACGGCGATGCGAGAGAGGCGAGACGGGCCGGCAGCCGGCGCGCGCGATAGCGGGCCGGCCGGGCCGGGCAGCCGCCGGCCGTACGCGCCCGGTCTCATTGTGTGCCGGGTCGCGCGCGAATCGGGCGCGGCTGCGTCGCACAATGTAATCCAGCGCCCGCGGAAGCGCAAAGCTTTTGACGCGGCGCCGCCCGCCGCTGTCGCCACGGAGCCGCGCCGCGGCGCCCGACTCGCGCACGCACGGCGAAACCGGGTACCATCGCCGCGAGAATCCGCATCGTCCGCGACGACCGTCATCGATGCGTCACGCCAGCGTCATCCGCCGATCCCATGAAGCCTGCCAGCCCTCGCCCGCCTCGCCGCATCCTCGCCCGCTTCGTCGCGGTGTCGTGGCGCGACCTCGCGCTGTCGATCGGCCCCACCGTGCTGCTCGCGGGCGCGGCCGTCTGGCTCGCGGTCAGGCTGATCCAGCCGGCGCCGCCGTCCACGCTCGTGATCTCGGCCGGGCCGCCCGGCAGCACGTACTGGAACGCCGCGCAGAAATACAAGGCCATCCTCGCGAAGAACGGCGTCACGCTCGACGTCGAATCGTCCGAAGGGTCCGCGCAGAACCTCGCGCGGCTGTCGAACCCGAGCGCGCCGGTCGACGTCGGTTTCGTGCAGAGCGGCATCGGCCCGAAGGAGCGCGACGAGCAACTCGTGTCGCTCGGCAGCATCGGCTACGTGCCGCTCGCGATCATGTACCGCGGCCCGGTCGTCGCGCGCCTGTCCGACTTCAAGGGCAAGCGGCTCGCGCTCGGTGCGGAAGGCAGCGGCGCGCGCGAGCTGAGCCTTGCGCTGCTGAAGATGAACGGCATCGTGCCGGGCGGCCCGACCGAGCTGCTGCCGACCGCCGGCGAGGACGCCGCGACCGCGCTGCTCGACGGCAAGATCGACGCGGCGTTCCTGTCCGGCGACTCGACGCAGATCCCGGTGATGGCGAAGCTGTTCCGCGCGCCGGGCGTGCACGTGTATTCGTTCACGCAGGCCGAGGCGTACGCGCGGCGCTTCCCGTACCTGACCGCGATCACGCTGCCGATGGGCGTCTACGATCTCGGCCAGAACCTGCCGCCCGCCGACATCCATACGGTCGCGCCGACGATCGAGCTGGTCGCGCGCGACTCGCTGCACCCCGCGCTGTCCGACCTGCTGATCGAGGCCGCGCGCGAGGTACACGGCCACGCGACGATCCTGCAGCACGCGGGTGAATTCCCGTCGTCCGTCACGCGCGGCTTCCCGCTGTCCGACGATGCCGCCCGCTACTACAAGTCGGGCAAGTCTTTCCTGTACCGGCGGTTGCCGTTCTGGGTCGCGAGCCTCGTCGACCGGCTGCTCGTCGTGATCGTGCCGCTGATCGTCGTGCTGATCCCCGGGCTGCGGCTCGTGCCGTCGCTGTACGGCTGGCGCGTGCGCTCGCGCATCTACCGCTGGTACGGCGCGCTGATCGCGCTCGAGCGCAGCGCGCTCGGCGAGCACACGGCCGACGAGCGCGTCAAGTTGCTCGACGAGCTCGACGACATCGAGGAAGCCGTGAACCGGATGAAGATGCCGCTCGCGTACGCCGGGCAGTTCTACGTGCTGCGCGAGCACATCGGCTTCGTGCGCGAACGGCTCACCGCGCACGACCAGGACACGCCGGCGGCCCCGCCGGGCACCGGCGGCCAGCCGCAGGCGCGCGCCGACGTCGCACGGCCGCCGGCCGGCGATCCCCCCCGGGCGACTCCCGGTTCCGCATGAGCGGACGATCCGCGATCATTGCTGCATGCGCGCGCCGCCGCGTAACATGAAGGCCGCCGCCACGCGCCGCACGCCCCACCCTCTGGAGATCGTCATGACAACCGGCCTCGACACCGCCCAGCCTGCCTGGTTCTTCGACTTCGTGTCGCCGTTCTCCTATCTGCTGCTCGAACAGCACGACAAGTGGCCGGACGTGCCATTCGAGCCCATCGCCGTATCGCTGCTCGACCTGCAGCGCCACTGGGGCCAACGCCCGAGCGCCGACGTGCCGGCCAAGCGCGTGTTCACGTACCGTCACGCGCTGTTTCGCGCGGAACAGCTCGGCATCCGCTTCAAGATGCCGCCCGCGCACCCGTTCGATTCCGACAAGGTGTTGCGCCTCGCGATCGCGCTGCGCGCCGATATCGGGACGGTGCTGGAGATATTCCGCTTCATCTGGCGCGACGGCAACGATCCGTCGACGCCGGACGGTTTCGCGGCGCTGTGCGAACGCGTCGGCGTCGGCCACGGCGACGAGCTGATCGAATTCGAGGAAACGAGTGCGCAACTGGCCCGCAACAACGCCGACGCGATCGCGCTCGGCGCGTTCGGCGTGCCGACGTTCTGGATGAACCAGCAGCTGTTCTGGGGCGAGGACGCGCTGCCGATGGTGCTGTACTGCGCGCGCACGCCGACCTGGCTCGAATCGCGCGAGGTCAAGCGGATCAGCGCGCTGCCGAAGGGTCGTGCGTGATGGCCGGTATCACGCCCGGCTACGCGCGGCTGCGGTAAGGTTACGCTTCTCCCGAATCACCCGCACCGATGGAAGACGACGACCGTACCGCCTCGCTCGACATCTGGCTCGTGCGCGTATTGCGCACGCTGCTGCTCGAGCGCAGCGTCACGCAGGCCGCGCTGCGGCTGAACCAGACCCAGCCCGCGATCAGCACCGCGCTGCGCAAGCTGCGCGAGACGCTGAACGACCCGATCCTCGTGCGCGGCAAATCCGGGATGGTGCCGACCGAATACGGCGCGTCGCTGCTCGAAGCCGCGCAGCGCGCGCTGCGCGAGGTCGACTTCATCGCGACGCCGCACGGCGATTTCGACCCGTCGTCCGCGCGGCGCACGTTCCGCGTCGCCGCACCCGACTACCTGAACGATTTCTTCATGCCGACGCTGATCGAGCGCTTTCGCGACGCTGCGCCGCATGCGCATCTGGAAATCGATTCGCTGAATCCCGCGCTCGACCACGCGGGCGCGCTCGAATCGGGCGCACTCGATCTCGTGATCGGCAACTGGCCGAAGCCTGATCCGCAGTTCGCGCGCCAGGACCTGTTCTCCGACACGATCGTGTGCCTGATGCGCGAAGCGCACCCGCTCGCGCGCGTGCCGCTGACGCGCGAAGCGTATGCGTCGGCCGCGCATGTCGCGCCGACGCCGTACACCGGCGACAAGCGCAACGCGATCGAGATCGGCCTCGCGCGTGCGCGCCTAACACGGCGCATCGTGACGACGCTGCCTTACTTCGGGATCGTGCCTCAGGTGCTGCTGCAGTCGGACCTGATCTTCACGACGACGCGCCGCTTCGCGACGCACTATGCGCAGCTGCTGCCGCTCGTCGTCGTCACGCCGCCCGTACCGTTCCCGCGCATCAAGAGCTACCTGCTCACGCATCCGCAGCCCGACCGTCCGACCGACATCGCGTGGTTGTGCGCGCTGATGCAGAGCGTGTCCGACGAACTGACGGTCGCCCGCAGCCGCAAGCGCTGATACGTGCCGGCGCGGCCGCTCAGGCCGTGCAGAAGGTTTCCTGCAGATGGGTCCAGCGCACGACGCCCGCCGCGTCGCGTTCGAACACGGCGGTCGCGCGACGCGCGGGCAGCTCGCCCGATGCCGCGTGCTGCGCTTCGAGATAGGTGATCACCGCATGCGATGCGTCGGCCGCGAGCACGCGGATTTCCGACAGCGTGATGCGCAGCCCCGGCTTCGCGCCGGCGAGCTTCGCGAACAGCGCGCGCGTGCCTTCGCGGTCGACTACGCGGCCATCGGTGAGGGTCATCGTGAAACCGGTGGAGAACGGTGCGAGCAGCGCGTCGAGCGCCGCAGGCGCGGTGTCGACGCCGGACAGCCAGCGCTCGATGGCGACGAGGCTCGCATCGAGCGCGTCGAGATAGATCGGGTGATCGGACATGGCGCCTGCACGGAAAAAAGCGCGGCCCGATGCCGCGCGTTGCCGTGCAGTGTATGCAAAAACGCGCGGCCGTGCGCTACGGCCTGTTCCCGCTTATAACGGGCTTGCGCTGGCCCCACGAATGAATTTTCCCAAACCGGGGAATGTGCCTTGCAGCGTTACCGCGCGCAGGACACGTCGTCGCGCGCGCGCCCTGCCGCGGCCGCCTTCGCGCCGGCCACCGGCATGCCCGAGCGCACCTGCAGCAGCTCCGCGCACACGGCCACCGCGATCGCGCCCGGCGCCTTGTCGACGATGCCCGCGACGCCGATCGGGCACACCATCTCCACGAGCCGCGCCGGATCGACGCCGCGCGCCGCGAGCCGGCGCTCGAACTTCACGCGCTTGGTGCGCGAGCCGATCATCCCGAAGTACGCATAGTCGCGCCGCCGCATGATCTGCGCGGCGAGCGAGAAGTCGAGCGCGTGGTTGTGCGTCATCACGAGGAAGTACGCGCCGGGCGGCGCCGCGTCGACGACGGCCTCCGGCGTGTCGGTCGGCTCCGGCTGCACGTTCGGCGGACATTCGTCCGGGAACAGCTCGTCGCGCGTGTCGACCCACTGCACGACGCACGGCAGCGCGCCGAGCAGCGTGACGAGCGCGTGACCGACGTGCCCGGCACCGAACAGCACGATGTGCATCGGCGCCGGCGCGCCGGTCGCGCGGTTGCGCTGGCCGGTGCCCTGCGCGAACGCCGGGTTCGACGCGGCGCGAAGCGAACGTGCGGGCCCGTTCATGTCAGCCTCCGCCGTGCCGCCCCAAGGAGGCTGACTGCCCCCTCGGGGAGCAGCGAACAAAGTGAGCGCGGGGGGCGTTTCATATCAGCCTGCCTGACCCGCGCGCGCCGCACGCACCGCACTCACCGCGCGCAGGATCGACTCGCCGGTGGCCGGCGCATCGAGCGGCGGGTTGACCTTGTAATCGCCGACCGCCGCGATCGCGTCGCGCACCGCGAAGAACACCGAGAACGGCAGCAGCAGCGGCGGCTCGCCGACGGCCTTCGACCGGTGAATGCTGTCCTCGACGTTGCGATTCTCGAACAGCCGCACGTTGAATTCGGGCGGCGTGTCGTTGACGGTCGGGATCTTGTACGTGGACGGCGCATGCGTCATCAGCTTGCCGCCCTTGTTCCACCACAATTCCTCGGTCGTCAGCCAGCCCATCCCCTGGATGAACGCGCCTTCGACCTGGCCGATGTCGAGCGCCGGGTTCAGCGACGCGCCCACGTCGTGCAGCGCATCGACGCGCAGCGTGCGCATCTCGCCCGTCAACGTATCGATCACGACTTCCGACACGGCCGCGCCGTACGAGTAGTAGTAGAACGGCCGGCCCCGCAGCTTCGACTGATCCCAGTACAGCTTCGGCGTCGCGTAGAAACCGTCGGACCACAACTGCACACGTGCAAGGTAGGCCTTCGCGATCACTTCGCCGAACGGCACGCCGTGGCCGCCGACCCATACGACGTCGTTGCCGAACTTCACGTCGGCCGCATCGACGTTGCCGTCGCCGTACTGCTTCGCCGCGAACACCGCGAGCCGCTCGCGCAACTGGCGCGCCGCATCCTGCGCGGCCTTGCCGTTCAGGTCCGAGCCCGTCGACGCGGCCGTCGCGGACGTGTTCGCGACCTTGCTCGTGTCGGTCGCCGTCACGCGGATCCGGCCGAAGCGGATGCCGAGCTCGTGCGCGACGACCTGCGCGACCTTCGTGTTGAGCCCCTGCCCCATCTCCGTGCCGCCGTGGTTCACGAGCACCGAGCCGTCGGTGTAGATGTGCACCAGCGCGCCGGCCTGGTTGAAGTGCGTGACGTTGAACGCGATCCCGAACTTCACCGGCGTGAGCGCGATGCCCTTCTTCAGCACCGTGTTGCGTGCATTGAATTCGCGCACGCCCGCGCGCCGTGCGCGGTAGTCGCTCGTCGTCTCGAGTTCGCCGAGCAGCTCCTGCAGCACGTTGTCCTCGACCGTCTGCCCGTACGGCGTCACGTTGCGTTCGGTCTTGCCGTACAGGTTCGCGTAGCGGACGTCGAGCGGATCGCGGTCGAGCGAGCGCGCGACGTCGTCGAGGATGTACTCGATCGCGAACGCGCCCTGCGGGCCGCCGAAGCCGCGGAACGCGGTGTTCGACTGCGTGTTGGTCTTGCCGCAATAACCGGCGATGTCGACGTCGCCCAGCCAGTACGCGTTGTCGAAGTGACACACCGCGCGCGTCATCACCGGGCCCGACAGGTCGGCCGAGAAGCCGCAGCGCGACGTCATGTCGAGCGCCACGCCGTCGAGGCGGCCGTCGTCGTCGTAACCGACGTCGAAGCGGTAATGGAAGTCGTGCCGCTTGCCCGTGATCATCATGTCGTCGTCGCGGTCCGGACGCAGCTTCACCGGGCACAGCAGCTTCCACGCGGCGAGCGCCGCGCAGCACGCGAACAGGCCCGACTGCGATTCCTTGCCGCCGAACCCGCCGCCCATCCGGCGGCATTCGACCAGCACGTTGTGCGACGCGACGCCGAGCACGTGCGCGACGAGGTGCTGCATCTCGCTCGGGTGCTGCGTCGAGCAGTACACGTGCATCCCGTCGTCGTCCTTCGGCACCGCGTATGCGATCTGCCCTTCCAGGTAGAACTGCTCCTGGCCGCCGAGCAGCATTTCGCCCGACTCGCGGTGCGGCGCCGCGGCGAGCCGCGCGGCCGCGTCGCCGCGCGCGAGCTTCAGCGGCGGGATCACGTAGGTTTCGGCCTTACGCGCTTCCTGCGCGGTCAGGATCGCGGGCAGCTCCTCGTAGTCGACCTTCGCGCGGCGCGCGGCGAGCCGCGCGGTTTCATGCGACGTCGCGACCACAATGAACATCGGCTGGCCGACGAACTGCACGATGCCGTTGGCGAGCACCGGGTCGTCGTGGATGATCGGGCCGCAATCGTTGACGCCCGGGATATCGTCGGCCGTGAACACGGCGACCACGCCCGGCGTCGCGCGCACCGCGTCGAAGTTCATCGACACGATCTTCGCGTGCGGCTTCGCCGACAATCCGAGCGCCGCGTGCAACGTGCCCGCGACGACCGGAATGTCGTCGGTGTAGGTGGCACGCCCGCTGACGTGCAGGTGCGCGGATTCGTGCGCGCGCGATACGTGGACCTGCGCGGCGTCGGCTTGCGGGTCGAGGGTACTCAGGAACGGTTCTGCTTGCTGGTTCATCTTCGGTGTTCTCCGTCTTCAGACGCGCGCCGCGTCGGTGCCGACTTCCGCGGCCACTTCACGCACATTCAGGGCTTGCGGCGGCAGCGGGTCGTGCGGGCGCGTCTCCAGCCAGAAGCGATACATCAGGTTCTTCGCGGTATCGAGGCGGTACGTGCTCGTCGCGCGCATGTCGGACAGCGGCTGGTAGTCGCGCTCGAGCGCCTGCATCGCGGCCTGCGCGGTGGCTTCGTGCCACAGCGCGCCGTCGAGCACGGCTTCCGTTTGCGTCGCGCGCTTCGGCGTCGCGGCCATCCCGCCGAACGCGATGCGCGGCTCGCGGATCGTGTCGCCGTCCGCGATGAACGCGAACGCCGCGCACACGGCCGAGATGTCGGAGTCGAACCGCTTCGACAGCTTGTACGTGCGGAACTGCAGCTTTGCGCGCGCGCCGCTGCGGGTCGGCACCTTCACGCCGACGACGAATTCGTGCGGCGCCATGTCCTTCTGCTGGTAGCCCGTGTAGAGCGCCTCGAGCGGCAGCTCGCGCACCGTGTCGCCCCCGCGCAGCACGACGCGCGCACCGAGCGCGATCAGGCCGGGCATCGAATCGCCGATCGGCGAGCCGTTCGCGACGTTGCCGCCGAGCGTGCCCGCGTTGCGGATCGGCAGCGACGCGAAGCGCTTCCACATCTCGGTCAGCTCCGGATACGTGCCGGCCAGTGCCGCATACGCGTTCTCGACCGTCACGCCCGCGCCGATCTCGATCCAGTCGCCGCGCTCCACGACGCGCTGCAGTTCGGCGATCTGGCCGACGTAGATCAGGTCGTCGAGCCGGCGCATCTGCTTCGTGACCCACAGGCCGATGTCGGTGCTGCCCGCGAGGATGCGCGCATCGGGCCGCTCGGCCTTCAGCGCGGCCAGCGCGTCGAGCGTGCGCGGCGCCGCGAAGCGCGCGCCGTTGATCGTCGCGTAGTCGAATGTGTCGTCGCGCTTGAGCGATGCGAGCGTGCGGGCCAGCGCGGCGGTGTCGACCGGCGCCGACGGCGCCGGTGCATCGAACATCTGCACGGCCGCATCGACGATCGGGCGATAGCCGGTGCAGCGGCACAGGTTGCCCGTCAGCGCGTCGGCGATCTCGGTGCGCGTCGGCACGTCCTTCGCCTTCGTGCACGCGCTGCCGCAGCCTTCGTGGCCGTGCTTCTCGTACAGCGCCCACATCGACATCACGAAGCCGGGCGTGCAGAACCCGCATTGCGAACCGTGGCAGTCGACCATCGCCTGCTGCACCGGATGCAGCGCGCCGTCCGGCTGGCGCAGGTCCTCGACCGTCAGCAGCGCCTTGCCGTCGAGCGTCGGCAGGAACTGGATGCACGCGTTGACGGCCTTGAACTCGACCGCGCCGGCGTCGGTCAGCTCGCCGACGACGACCGTGCACGCGCCGCAGTCGCCTTCCGCGCAGCCTTCCTTGGTGCCGGTGCAATGCGCGTCCTCGCGCAGGTACTGCAGCACGGTGCGGGTGACGTCCGCGCCGCTGACTTCGCGGATCGCGTGACGATGGTAGAAGCGGATCGGCTCACTCATGTCTCGATGATTCTTCAAATTGGGGGGCTAGGCGGCCTGCGCGAAGCGCTCGACCGACGTCTTTCTGACAGTTTGCACGCTATCACCATCAAATTTCGCAACCCATAGCCCATCACGCATGGGGCCCATATAACTGCCGCGATATGAGCCCGGGGCCGCCCGGCGCCCTTTCCGCACGGTGCCCTGCCGGCCTTTCCGACGTGCCGACACCGATCCTTTGCGCGCGAAAACGGGTCGCGATTAACTAAATGGTACCTGCGTGAAAACCGGTTCCATGGGAAAATCCCGATTCCTTTTTGCGCCGTCTTCCGTTTCGTCTCGCTCCGTTTCGCTCATTCGTTCCGACCCCATGTCTACCGACTCCGCCACACCACCGCGCAGCGGGTTCGCGGTCACGCTGCAAATCGTGTCCGTCGTCTGCTTCACGTTCATCTGCTACCTGACCATCGGCCTGCCGCTCGCGGTGCTGCCGGGCTTCGTCCATGACGACCTCGGCTTTTCCGCGATCGTCGCGGGCGGCGCGATCAGCGTCCAGTACTTCGCGACGCTCGCGTCGCGGCCGCTCGCCGGGCGCTTCGCCGATACGCTCGGCCCGAAGCAGACGGTGCTGCGCGGGCTGGTCGGCTGCGGCGTGTCGGGCGTGCTGCTGCTCGTCGCGCTGCTGCTCGCGCACTGGCCGGTCGCGAGCCTCGTGCTGCTGGTCGCGAGCCGGCTCGTGCTCGGCGTCGGCGAAAGCCTGTGCGGCACCGGCGCGATCCTGTGGGGCATCGGCCGGGTCGGCGTCACGCACAACGCGAAGGTGATCTCGTGGAACGGCATCGCGACCTACGGCGCGCTCGCGCTCGGCGCGCCGGTCGGCGTCGCGATCGCGCATACGCTGAATCCGGCCCTGATCGGCGTGATCGTGATCGCGCTCGCCGCGGCCGGCTTCTACCTCGCGCGCCTGATCGATTCCGTGCCGCTCGTGCACGGCGAACGGATGTCGTATGCGAGCGTGTTCACGCGCGTGCTGCCGCACGGCCTCGGCCTCGCGCTCGGCTCGGCCGGCTTCGGCTCGATCGCGACCTTCGTCACGCTGTACTACGCGGCGCGCCACTGGCCGAACGCCGCGCTGTCGCTGACCGTGTTCGGCACGCTGTTCATCGGCGCGCGCCTGCTGTTCGCGAACACGATCAAGACCTACGGCGGCTTCCGCGTCGCGATCGTGTCGTTCGCGTTCGAATGCTCGGGCCTCGTGCTGCTGTGGCTCGCGCCGGTGCCGCACGTCGCGCTCGTCGGCGCCGCGCTGACGGGCTTCGGCTTCGCGCTGATCTTCCCGGCGCTCGGCGTCGAGGCCGTCGCGCTCGTGCCGCCTGCGAGCCGCGGCGCGGCGCTGTCCGCGTACTCGGTGTTCCTCGACCTGTCGCTCGGCATCACGGGCCCGCTCGCCGGCTATGTCGCGGGCGCGTTCGGCTATCCGCAGGTGTTCCTGTTCGCGGCGGCGGCCGCCGCCGCGGGCGTCGCGCTGTCGATGGTGCTGTACCAGCGGCAGGCGCGTGTTGCCGGCAGCGGCGCGGCTGCCTGATCACGCTGCTCGCCGCAGGGCGGCAGGTCGCGGAAGACGCGACACCGTCGCCCCAAAAACAAAACGCCTGCATCGCGCAGGCGTTTTTTTATGCAGAGGCCGGCGCGCTCAGGCCGTCCGGAGAAACAGCCGGCGCGTCAGGTCGAACGCGACGAGATTGCCGGCCACGACGAGCAGCAGCCCGAGCACCGCGAGCGGCGACCACTGGTAGCCCTCGAACACCGTCGACACGGCCAGCGCGACGATCGGGAACAGCACCGTGCAGTACGCGGCGCGCTCCGGCCCGATCCGGCCGACGAGCGTCAGGTACGCGGTGAAGCCGATCACCGAGCCCGGCACGGCGAGGTAGACGAGCGCGCCGAGATAACGCGGGCTCATGTCGGGCGCGAACGGCATCCCGGCTACCGCGCTGCCGACGGTCAGGATCGCCGCGCCGATCAGCATCGCCCAGCCGTTGGTCGCGAGCGGGTGCAGCCCCATCGACTGCATCCGGCTCGACAGCAGGTTGCCGGCCGAGAAGCACATCGTGCCCGCGAATGCGATTGCGAGCCCGATCCAGGTCGCGTGGTCGTCGAGATGGCCGGCCATCTGCTGCCAGAACAGGCACGCGATGCCGACCAGGCCGAGCAGCGCGCCGGCAATCGCCGACGGCCGCAGCGGGCGGCCCATGAACAGCCGGCCGTTGATCGAGTTCAGCAGCGGCGCGGTCGAGAAGATCACCGCGACGAGCCCGCTCGGCACGACCTGCTCCGCGTAGTAGAAGCACAGGAAATTCAGGCAGAACAGCGCGAAGCCCTGCGCGACGAGGTAGCGCCACGCTTCGCGCGGCGGGCGGACCGGCCGGCGCATCATGCGCAGCAGCGCGAACAGCACGGCGGCCGCGAGCCAGAAGCGCCACGCGATCGACACGGGCGGCGGCACGGAGCCGAGCTGCCATTTGATCGCGATCCAGGTGGTGCCCCAGATCAGCACGGTGACGAAATAAAGCGACAGGTTCATGGCGGTGGCGGTCCGGAAATCGGATGAAACGGGATCCCGACTATGCCGCCGTGCGGCGCGCGCCGATTGTCCGGAATTGCGGTCTTTTCCGGGCGGTCGCACCCGGTGCCGCGCGCCCGCTTATACTCGGCGCATCATGAGCTTCTCCCTCTCCGCCCCGCCCGTCGACCGCGCCGCCCCCCTGGCCGGCGGCGATTTGCCGTTCGGCCTGCAGTCGGTGTGCCGCACGCTCGCCGACGCGAACGCGACGCTCGAGCGCTTCGCGTGGCTCGGCGACCATCTCGCGATCGCCGAATGGACACGGATCACCGACGAAAGCGAGACGATCTACGAGCAGCCCGGCCACCACACGCTGTCGTGCTACCTCGACGGCGGCTACCGGACCGAACGCGAACGCGTGCCGCGCTACGGCGCGCCGAGCCTGCTGTGCGCGCTGCCGGGCGACCACGAATCGCGCTGGTGGGTGCGCGGCGAGATGCACTTCATCCACCTGTATTTCCTGCCCGAGCACTTCACGCAGCGCGCGATCCGCGAACTCGACCGCGAGCCGCGCGAGCTGAAGCTCGCCGACCGCACCTATTTCGAGGATGCGCGCGTCGCCGCGCTGCTGCGCTCGCTCGCGCTGGACGGCTGGGACGATGCCGACGAGCGGCTGCGTGTGAACGAAACCGCGCACGAGGTGCTGAGCCTGCTGCTGCGCGGGCAGAGCACGACGCGCACCGACGCGTCGTTCCGCGGCGGGCTTGCGCCGGCCGTGCGCCGCCGCGTGCGCGACTACATCGACACGTACCTGACGCAGCCGCTGACGCTCGGCGAACTGGCCGACGTCGCCGCGCTGTCCGAATATCACTTCTCGCGGATGTTCCGGCTGTCGTTCGGCCGCGCGCCGCATGCGTGGGTCGCCGAGCAGCGGCTCGCGCGGGCGCGCGAGCTGCTGCGCACGACGTCGCTGCCGCTCGCACAGGTCGCGGCCGACTGCGGGTATGCGAACGCCGCCCACTTCAGCCATCGCTTTCGCGACGCACACGGCACGACGCCGAATACGTACCGGCGCGCGATGCAAGGCCGCTGAGCGCGATCGACCGATCGCGGCCAGCCGGCCACCGAGGCCGGTTGGCCCCTTGCGCCGTTACACGCCGCGTTGCGACAGTTCCTGTTCGAGCGCCGCGACACCGGCCGGCAGGTCGACCGGCACCTTCAGGTCGACCATCGTGCGGCCGAACGCGTGCAGCGTGCGGAACAGGTTGTGTTCGCGGCACTGCTCGCCCATCTGCCCGATCCGCACGATCGGCAACCCGAACGAGCCGGAGATCTCGACCTGGTACTGCTTCGAGATATGGCCGCAGACCATCCCGGGCGTGAGCCCTTCCGGCGTCTCGATCCCGACCACCGAATTGAGCCGGCAATCCTTCGGCGCATAGAGCTTGAGGCCCATCGCCTCGACACCCGCCTGCAGCGCGAGCGAGCAGCGCAGGTGCCGCGCGAAGCGGCTTTCGAGCGTTTCCGCGCAAACCAGCCGCAGCGCCTCGTGCAGCGCGAGCACGCCCGACACGGGCGCCGTGTAGTGATAGCCGGCGTTGTGCCAGAAGTTCTCCGCGAGCGCCATGTCGAGGCACCAGTGCGTGTTCGGTTCGGGGCGATGCTTCATGCGCTCCCACGCGGCGTCGGAAAACGCGATCAGCGACACGCCCGGGATCGACGACAGCCCCTTCTGGCCGCCGGTGATCACCGCGTCGATGCCCCACGCATCCATGTCGAGCGGCATCGTCGACAGCGTGCACACCGCATCGACGACGACCAGCGCGCCGGCCGCCTTCGCGAGCGCCGCGATGTCGCGCAGGTCGCGGTTCCACACGGTGTTCGACGTCTCGCCCTGCACGATCGTGACGATCTCGGGCCGCTCGCGCGCGATCGCATCCGCGACCTCGTCGAGGCTCGCGACCGCGCGGTCGGCCACTTCGAGCGTCGCGACGTCGGCGCCGACGCGCGTGGCCATCTCGGCCATCCGCGCGCTGAAGAAGCCGTTGCGGATCGACAGCACGCGCGTGCCGCGCCAGGCGAGGTTCGAGATCGCCATTTCCATCGCGGCCGAGCCGGGGCCCGCGACGCCGAGCACCCACTTCGTGCGGGTCTGGAACACATAGCGCGCCATCTCCTTCACCTGCTCGATGATCTTCGCCATCGTCGCGCCGAGGTGGTTGATCACGATCGTGTTCGCCTTCGCGACGGCGGCCGGGATCGGGACCGGGCCGGCCCCCATCATCAGCAGCGGTTCTTCGGGCAGGATCGCGTCGAGCGGCACGACGACGGGACAGGGAATCGGCGAGTAATCGATGGACATGGCTGGTAAGAGTCGAGGAAAGGAAATGCACGGGCGCCCGCCGCGCTGCATGGCGAACTGATCGATCATTCCGCGTTCCGCGGCCTCGCGCAAGAGGCACGCGCGGCCGGACAGCGCGACGGTGGCCCGGTCGCCGGACCGGGCCAGCCGGCCGCGCAAGCGTCGCGCGCCGGCATTCCGGATCGGAATGGCATTGCCGGCCGGTTGCGAAACGGTTCCATGTTCGTGATTTTCTCCGTCAATATCGACGTGTTTCATCGATGCCGACGGTTCAACACGACTTGGGTATCGAACGAAATAGACTGGCTGCCCGCTAAAAATCGCCGCACGGAATGCGGTACGCAAAACCTGCACACGGCAAAAAACATCCATTATTGCTGCATATATTGGGGGTCGATCGATCTTATTACCGGAACAAACCTGCTCGAATCGCGAACAACCAATTGATTAACATACGAATTATTCGCCGATCCGACACATAATCCAATACTCCGCCGCCTTTGAACGGCAGGCACACGAGACAGCCCGACATTTAACCGGTACTCGCGATTTCGATTTTCCGCAACCCGCCCGTTTTCTCAGGTTGACGGATATAGCATCTGTATTTGACAATCGTCTGCGGAATCGAAAACCGATTTTTCGATACGCGGGAGAACTGGGTGCCGCACGATGCCTTTTCGAGGTTGCGCGGCGAAAAACCACAACCATAATCAATCAACCGGGCCAGAAATACGCGAGCCATGAACCAGATTCAGACCATGCGTGTATTCGTCTGTGTCGCCGAGCAGCAGAGCTTCCGGCGCGCAGCGCACCATCTCGGCGTGTCCAATGCGCTCGTCACGCGTTCGATCGCGATGCTCGAGGGCCACCTGAACACACGGCTGATCCACCGCACCACGCGCAACCTGTCACTCACCGAGGCGGGCGTGCGCTACCTCGACGGTTGCCGCGCGCTGCTCGAGGAATTCGACCACCTCGAGTCGTCCGTCGCGCATGCCGTGCGCGAACCGGCCGGCACGCTGCGCGTCGTCGCGTCGGGCCTGCTGTCGCCGCTCGCGCTGACGCCGCTCGTCAGCAGCTTCCGGCACCGCTACCCTGAACTGCGCGTGCAGCTGACCGTCGCCGAAGGGCCGCTCGACGTGCTCGATTCCGGCTACGACGTCGGCATCGTCACGGGCAACCGGCTCGACGGCAACCCGTCGCTGATCGGCCATGCGCTCGCGCCGAACCCGTTCGTCGCCTGCGCGGCGCCGGCCTATCTCGACCGGCGCGGCGAGCCGCGCGCGCCCGACGACCTGCCGGGCCACGACTGGGTCGCGCTCGCCCCGCACCAGCACGCGCCCGCGTGGCAGCTGGTCGGCCACGACGGCGTCGCACATTCCGTCACGGTGCGTCCGGCCTGCACGGTCAACCAGCTTGCGCTCGTCCAGGCCGCCGCCGTAGCCGGCGCCGGCATCGCGGTCCTGCCCGAGCCGTGCGTTGCCGACGCGCTCAACAACGGCACGCTCGTGCGGCTGCTGCCCGGCTACCGGATCGACGATCCGGACGCGCAACTGTCGCTCGTCTATCCGAATCGCCAGTACGTGCCGGCCCGCACGCGCAGCTTCGTCGAGCACGCGCTCGACCACTTCAGCGCGCAGTCGGCCCGCGAGCGGGTGGATTACGGCTTCCGGCGTCCGCCGCGCGGCCCCGAGCGCTCCGACATCGTCACGGGCCTGCAGTAAACTGCGCGCGTCAGCCATCGGAGGTGCAGCGTGCGCGTGATCCTGTTCAGCAGCCGGCAGTACGACGACGATTCGTTTGCCGCCGCCAACCGGCAGTTCGGCTATCGGCTGCACTTCCAGCCGTCGCACCTCGACGCGGAGACCGCGATCCTCGCGCATGGTCATGACGTCGTCTGCCCGTTCGTCAACGACACGGTCGACGCGGCCGTGCTCGAGCGGCTGGCGGACGGCGGCACGCGCCTGATCGCGCTGCGCTCGGCGGGCTTCAACCATGTCGACCTCGCGGCCGCCGAGCGGCTCGGCATCACGGTCGTGCGCGTGCCCGCGTATTCGCCGCATGCGGTCGCCGAGCACGCGGTCGCGCTGATCCTCGCGCTCAACCGCCGCCTGCCGCGCGCCGTCGCGCGCACCCGCGAAGGCGACTTCTCGCTGAACGGCCTGCTCGGCTTCGACCTGCACGGCAAGACCGTCGGCGTGATCGGCACCGGCATCATCGGCAGCGTGTTCGCGAAGATCATGATGGGCTTCGGGATGCACGTGCTCGCCCACTCGGTGCCGCCGTACAACGACGAGCTGATCGCGTTCGGCGCACGCTATGTCGAGCTCGACGCGTTGCTGCACCACGCAGACATCGTCAGCCTGCACTGTCCGCTGCTGCCGTCGACGCACCACCTGATCAACGAACAGACGCTCGCGCGAATGAAGCACGGCGCGATGCTGATCAACACCGGCCGCGGCGGCCTCGTCGATGCACAGGCGCTGATCGATGCGCTCAAGAGCGGCCAGCTCGGCCATCTCGGGCTCGACGTGTACGAGGAGGAAAGCGGGCTCTTCTTCGAGGATCACTCCGACCAGCCGCTGCAGGACGACGTGCTCGCGCGCCTGCTGACGTTCCCGAACGTGATCGTCACGTCGCACCAGGCGTTCTTCACGCGCGAGGCGCTGGCGGAGATCGCGCATACGACGCTGCTGAACATCGAGGCCTGGCATGCGGGCACGCCGCAGAACGTCGTGACGGCGATTCGCTGACAAATCGACGAAATTGGCTCATTTGATGGTTGCCGGCGCCACCGCAATCGTTTGCTTGCGCACACTGCTGCGCAACCGGCCTTTTTCATGAACAATTTCGCGCTTTGTTTCGACTGATGTAACGATTCCCGCGCGCCGTCTGCTATCGTTGCGCCGACGTTACCCCGCCGCCTTCCGCTCATGCGTTTCGACGACTCCGACATCGCCGCCGTCTACCGCGCCATTTTCGAACGGCGCGACATGCGCCATTTCACGCCGGCGCCCGTCGATCCGGCCGTGCTCGCGCGCTTGCTGCGCGCGGCGCACCACGCGCCGAGCGTCGGCTTCATGCAGCCGTGGCGCTTCATCCGCATCACCGATCCCGCGCTGCGCACCGCGATCCACGCGCTGGTCGAGGCCGAGCGCCGCGCGACCGCCGACGCGCTCGGCGAGCGCCAGGACGAGTTCATGCGGCTGAAGGTCGAAGGCGTGCGCGAATGCGGCGAGCTGCTGGTCGTCGCGCTTGCCGACGGTCGCGAGCGCCACGTATTCGGCCGCCGCACGCTGCCGGAGATGGATCTCGCGTCCGCCGCGTGCGCGATCCAGAACATGTGGCTCGCGGCGCGCGCGGAAGGGCTCGGGATGGGCTGGGTGTCGCTGTTCGACGTCGATGCGCTGCGCACGCTGCTGCGGATGCCCGATGGCGCGAAGCCGATCGCCGTGCTGTGCGTCGGACACGTCGACGCGTTCTATGCGAAGCCGATGCTCGAGCAGGAGCGCTGGGCCGCGCGGATGCCGATCGAAGCATGCCTGTTCGAAAACGGCTGGGACGATCCGGCCGCGATCGATGCCGCCGGATCGCCCGCGTCGCCTGCGGACGCAAATGCGCCTCGCACATCGGACGCCAGCGCCGAACCGGCGCGCTCCGCCGTGCTCACCGACGCGTCACCCGAACGGCTAGCCTGACGCGCGGCGCGGCAGCCACCATCGTTCCGCCCCCGGTAAATCCGCGTCCACGCACAAGCACCGATTCCCACACTGTGAGCTTCCCGCCCACTGCCCCGTCGCACGCCGGCAACATCCGTTTTGGCCCCGAGCATAAGGGTTTTCACTGAAGTAGAATCGCGCTGTCGTTCGCCTTCCCGTCCGCCCGTCCCGCGCATCCTGCGCCAGCCCGAGCGGCGGCTTTTCCCGAGCCTACCGCGATGCCCTTGCCTCTTTTCGCCCTTGCCGTCGCCGCTTTTGGAATCGGTACCACCGAATTCGTGATCATGGGGCTGCTGCCCAACGTCGCACGCGACCTCGGCGTGTCGATTCCGGCCGCCGGGATGCTCGTGTCGGGCTACGCGCTCGGCGTGACGATCGGCGCGCCGATCCTCGCGATCGTCACCGCGAAGATGCCGCGCAAGCGCGCGCTGATGGGCCTGATCGGGCTGTTCATCGCGGGCAACCTGTTCTGCGCGATCGCACCGGGCTATGCGGTGCTGATGGCCGCGCGCGTCGTCACCGCGTTCTGCCACGGCGCGTTCTTCGGGATCGGCTCGGTGGTCGCGAGCAACCTCGTCGCGCCGAACCGCCGCGCGCAGGCAATCGCGCTGATGTTCACGGGCCTCACGCTCGCGAACGTACTCGGCGTGCCGCTCGGCACCGCGCTCGGCCAGGCGTTCGGCTGGCGCGCGACGTTCTGGGCCGTCACCGGCATCGGCATCGCCGCGGCCGCCGCGCTCGCGGTCTGCCTGCCCAAGAACCTCGCGATGCCCGACACCAGCATCACGCGCGAATTCAGCGTGCTGAAGCACCCGCAGGTGCTGATGGTGCTCGGCATCAGCGTGCTCGCGTCCGCGAGCCTGTTCAGCGTGTTCACGTACATCACGCCGATCCTCGAGGACGTGACCGGCTTCTCGCCGCGTCAGGTCACCTACGTGCTGCTGCTGTTCGGCCTCGGGCTGACGGTCGGCGGCACGCTCGGCGGCAAGCTGGCCGACTGGCGCCGGATGCCGTCGC
The DNA here is from genome assembly GCF_001028665.1 of Burkholderia pyrrocinia. NCBI lineage: Bacteria > Pseudomonadati > Pseudomonadota > Betaproteobacteria > Burkholderiales > Burkholderiaceae > Burkholderia > Burkholderia pyrrocinia. The sequence goes on along the minus strand of NZ_CP011503.1, from coordinate 2,119,673 downwards.
TGATCGCGACGCTCGCGCTGATCGGTATCGTCCTCGCGCTGTTCGCAGGCACGATGCATTTGCCGTTCGCCGCGCTCGCAACGATCTTCGTGTGGGGCATCCTCGCGTTCGCGATCGTTCCGCCGCTGCAGATCCTGATCGTCGATCGCGCGAGCGACGCACCGAACCTCGCGTCGACACTGAACCAGGGCGCGTTCAACCTCGGCAACGCGACGGGTGCGTGGCTCGGCGGGATGGCGATCGGCTCCGGCGTGTCGCTCGTGAGCCTGCCGTGGGTCGGCGTCGCGATGGCTGTCGCGGCGCTGGCGCTCACGCTGTGGTCCGCGTCGCTCGAACGCCGCCCGCTGGCCGCGCCGACCGAATACGTGTAACGCAACCGCGCGCATTCGTTGCGCGCGCAACCCCATTCGAACCTGATGGCCTTCATGGACCTTTCAAGGTCCGCGGTGTAGCATCCCGCCCGATGAAAGCCATTCTCAATCGTGATTTCCTCGCGCTCATCCTGAGCGTCGCGGTCGTCGGCCTCGGGACCGGCGCCACGCTGCCGCTCACCGCGCTCGCACTGACCGAAGCCGGACACGGCACCAACGTCGTCGGCATGCTGACCGCTGCGCAGGCGCTCGGCGGCCTCGCGATCGTCCCGTTCGTCACCGCGCTCGCGCGGCACATCGGCTCGCGCCGCGCGATCGTCGTGTCGGTCGTGCTGCTCGCGGCAGCCACCGCGCTGATGCAGTTCACGTCGAACCTGATCCTGTGGGGTGTGCTGCGCGTGCTGTGCGGCGCCGCGCTGATGCTGTTGTTCACGATCGGCGAGGCGTGGGTCAACCAGCTCGCCGACGATTCGACGCGCGGCCGCGTCGTCGCGATCTACGCGACCAATTTCACGCTGTTCCAGATGGCGGGCCCCGTGCTCGTCAGCCAGATCGCCGGTGCGACGGGCATCCGCTTCGCGCTGTGCGGCGCACTGTTCCTGCTCGCGCTGCCGACGCTCGCGACGATCCGGCGCGCGCCGCTCGCCGGCGACGACGCGCATCACGCAGAACACGATCACTGGCTCGCGGTGCTGCCGCGCATGCCCGCGCTGATCATCGGCACCGGGTTCTTCGCGCTGTTCGATACGCTCGCGCTGTCGCTGCTGCCGCTCTACGCGATGGATCACGGCGTCGCGAGCGCGACCGCCGTGCTGCTCGCGTCGATCATGCTGTTCGGCGACACCGCGATGCAATTCCCGATCGGCTGGCTCGCGGACAAGCTCGGCCGCGAACGCGTGCACCTCGGTGCGGGCTGGATCGTGCTGGCCGGCCTGCCGCTGCTGCCGTTCGTGATCGCGAACCCGTGGCTGTGCTGGCCGCTGCTGTTCGTGCTCGGCGCGGCGGCCGGCAGCATCTACACGCTGTCGCTCGTCGCGTGCGGCGAACGCTTCCGCGGCGCCGCGCTCGTCACCGCGAGCTCGCTCGTATCGGCGTCGTGGAGCGCCGCGAGCTTCGGCGGCCCGCTCGTCGCGGGCGCATTGATGGAGCAACTGGGCAGCAACGCGCTGGTCGGCGTGCTGGTCGTCTGCGTCGCGGCGTTCGTCGCGGCCGCACTGTGGGAACGCCGCACCGCGTTGCAACGCGCGGTCTGATGCCGGCGCGCATCGGTATGCATCGACGCATCCGCGCTACCGCGCGCCGGTAAAACGAAAGCGGCCCGCGCAATGCGGGCCGCCCTGTCCTTCCAGATTGCGCGTGACGTATCGGGCTGTCGGGCCGCTGTCGTAAGTTACGCGTTCCGCGCCGGCAGGATCCTGCCCGCGCAGGTGCCGAAGCCGACGCGATAGCCGTCGCCCTGGCACCATCCGGCGAGCGTCAGCTCGTCACCATCCTCGATGAACGCACGGCTGCCGCCGCCGTCCAGCGCAACCGGCTCCTTGCCGTTCCACGTCAGTTCGAGCAGGCTGCCGAACGAATCCTTCGTCGGCCCGCTGATCGTGCCCGAACCCATCAGGTCGCCGACCCGCGTGTTGCAGCCCGCGACCGTGTGATGCGCGAGCTGCTGCGCCATCGACCAGTACATGTGCTTGAAGTTCGTGCGGCAGATCGACGTCGCGTGCGTTGCCCCTTCCGCGCGCAGCGTCACTTCGAGCGCGATGTCGAACGCATGCTTGCCCGCATGTTGCAGATACGCGAGCGGCTGCGGCGCCTGCTCGGGTTGCGCGGTGCGGAACGGTTCGAGCGCGTCGAGCGTGACGATCCACGGCGAGATCGTCGTCGCGAACGTCTTCGCGTTGAACGGGCCGAGCGGCACGTATTCCCACTGCTGGATGTCGCGCGCGCTCCAGTCGTTCAGCAGCACCATCCCGAAGATATGCGCCTCTGCGTCCTCGCACGCGATCGGCTCGCCGAGCGCGTTGCCCTTGCCGACGATGAAACCCGTCTCCAGTTCGATGTCGAGCTTGCGGCACGCGCCAAATACCGGACGCTCCTGGTCGGGCAGCTTCAGTTGCCCGTTCGGGCGCCGCACCGGCGTGCCGCTCACGACCACCGACGACGCGCGACCGTTGTAGCCGATCGGCATCTCCGACCAGTTCGGCAGCAGCGCATTCTTCGGATCGCGGAACATCGAACCGACGTTGGTCGCGTGCTCCTTCGACGAATAGAAATCGGTGTAGCCGGGAATCTCGACCGGCAGATGCAGCGTCGCGTCGCGCTGCGCGACGAGCACCTGCGCGCGCAGCGCCGCATCGTCGCGCAGCCGTGTGTTGTCGCGCGAGAACAGGTCCGACAGTTGCACGCGCACGCTGCGCCATGCATCGCGACCAAGCGCGATGAACGCGTTGAGCGTCGGTGCGGCGAACGCATCGGCGCCGGCCGGCAGCGTCACGAGGCCCGCGCGCGCGAGCGCCGCGAGATCGACGATCTGGTCGCCGAGCGCGACGCCCGCACGGCGCGCCGCCTGCTTCGCGTCGCTGAAGATCCCGAACGGCAGGTTCTGGATCGGGAAATCGCAGGCGGGATCGTTCGCCGTGTCGACCCAGCTCTTGCGGGCCGGGTCGAGCGTCGCGCGCCAGTCTTGGGTATCGCTCATCGTTGCTCCGGATTGAAGTGTTTCTTGATGCCTTGCCAACATTCGAAGTAGTCCGCCTGCAGCTGCGCGGTGTCGAGCGCGTAGCGCGTCGGCCGGATCAGCGTGCGGGTCTCGAACATGAACGCCATCGTCGCGTCGACCTTGTGCGGCTTCGTCGTGTCGCTCGCGGACGCCTTCTCGAACGTGTCCGCGTCGGGCCCGTGGCCCGACATGCAGTTGTGCAGGCTCGCGCCGCCCGGCACGAAGCCTTCGGCCTTCGCGTCGTACGCGCCGTGCACGAGCCCCATGAACTCGCTCGCGACGTTGCGGTGGAACCATGGCGGGCGGAACGTATCCTCGGCCGCGAGCCAGCGCGGCGGGAAGATCACGAAGTCGATCGTGTCGACGCCCGGCGTATCGCTCTGCGACTGCAGCACCAGGAAGATCGACGGATCAGGATGGTCGAAGCTGATCGAGCCGATCGTGTTGAACAGGCGCAGGTCGTATTTGTACGGTGCGTAGTTGCCGTGCCACGCGACGACGTCGAGCGGCGAATGGCCGATGTCCGCGCGCCACAGGCGCCCGTTCAGCTTCGCGATCAGCTCGAACGCGCCTTCGCGATCCTCGTAGGCGGCCTGCGGCGTCAGGAAGTCGCGCGGGTTCGCGAGACCGTTCGAGCCGATCGGGCCGAGATCCGGCAGGCGCAGCTGCGCGCCGAAGTTTTCGCAGATGTAGCCGCGCGCGTCGCCGTCCGGCAGCGCGACGGAAAAACGCACGCCGCGCGGGATCACCGCGATCTCGAACGGCTCGACGTCGAGCCGGCCGAACTCGGTCGCGATGAAGAGCCGCCCCTGCTGCGGCACGATCAGCAGTTCGCCGTCCGCGCTGTAGAAGAAGCGGTCCTGCATCGAGCGGTTCGCCGCGTACAGGTGGATCGCGCAGCCGTTCATCGCGGCCGCCGAGCCGTTGCCGGCCATCGTCACCAGCCCATCGACGAAATCGGTCGGCTCGACCGGCATCGGCAGCGGGTCCCAGCGCAACTGGTTCGGCGGCGTCGGCGGCACGTCGGCCGAGTCGCCGAATTCCGACACGAGCCGCTGCGGGCCCGCGTACGGTTCGAACGGCCGGTGCACGGCGGCCGGGCGGATGCGGTACAGCCACGAGCGGCGATTGTGGCCGCGCGGCGCGGTAAACGCGGTGCCCGACAACTGCTCCGCATACAGCCCGTACGGCGCGCGCTGCGGCGAGTTGCGGCCGTGCGGCAGCGCGCCCGGCAGTGCCTCGGTCGCGAATTCGTTCGCGAAACCGCTCAGGTAGCCGGCGGTCGCCGGTTTCGACAGGTCAAGCGTCATCGTTTCCTTTCTCCATCAATTCATCGCGGCATTGGGCGCCTGCGCGCCGTTGCGCCGCGTTACGCCCGCCAGGCCAAGGACGAACAGCGCCGAGCACAGCACGGGCACCGCGGCCGCGTGGAACAGCGCACCGTTCGACCAGTTGAGCGCAATCAGTTGTCCGCCGACGAGCGGCCCGAGCACCGAGCCGATCCGGCCGATGCCGAGGCTCCAGCCGATGCCCGTCGAGCGCAGCGACGTCGGGTAATACTGGCCCGCGAGCGCGTTCACGGCCGGCTGGCCGCCGACCACGCAGAAGCCGCCCGCGAACACGACGACCAGCAGCCACGGCAGCGCATGCGCAACCGAGCCGATCAGCCCCACCGACACGGCCGCGCACGCGAAGCAGGCGAACAGCACGCGCACGAAACCATGGCGTTCGATGAACCAGCCGAGCGACAGCGTGCCGATCACGCCGCCCGTCTGCAGCACCGTGCCGACGATCACCGCGGTGCCCGGCGAATAACCCGCATCGCGCATCACGGTCGGCAGCCAGTTCGACAGGAAGTACAGATCGATCAGGTTCATGAAGCTGATCGCCCACAGCAGCAGCGTGACCGGCAGGCGGCCGTGGCGGAACAGCTCGGCGACCGGCGCGCCGCTCGCGGCGCGCTCGCGCACGACGAGCCGCGTGTTCGCGTCGATGCCGGCCTGCGGCGCGAAGCGCGCGAGCCAGTCGCACGCCTGCGCGACGCGCCCTTTCAGCACCAGGAACTGCAGCGACTCGGGCAGCCGCGCGACCATCGCGATCGCGAGCACGAGCGGCACCGCGCCGCCGACGAAGAACACCGCACGCCAGCCGAGCGCCGGAATCAGCGCGGCGCTGATGAAGCCGCCGAGCGCCGCGCCAAGCGTGAAGCCGCACGACACGATCATCATCCGCTTCACGCGATGCGCGGCCGGGCTGAACTCGCCGACCAGCGCCATTGCGTTCGGCATGATGCAGCCGAGGCCGAGGCCCGTGACGAAGCGCAGCGCCATCAGCACGGGAATCGAGCTTGCGAACGGCGTCGCGAGCATCGTCACCGCGAAGAACAGCGTCGAGCCGATCAGCACCGGGCGCCGCCCGATCCGGTCGGCCAGCACCGACAGCCCGAGCGCACCGAGCAGCATCCCGAACAGGCTCGCGCTGAACACCGGGCCGAGCGCCTGCTTCGGCACACCCCATTCGGCAATCACGCTCGGTGCAACGTAGCCCATCGCCTGCGCATCGAAACCGTCGATCACGAGGCACAGCCCGCACAACACGAGCAGCATCCAGTGAAAGCCCGGGCGATGGGTCTCTTCGATCACGCGCTCGACTTCGAGCACGCGCGCGTCGGCCGGCGCCGCGCTCATTGCGCCACCTCGGCGGCCGGATGCACGGGCGGCGTCACGCCCTGGCGCGCGAGCGCCATCGCTTCGCGCAGCACGTCGGCGTCGCCGATCTGGTTCGCGAGCAGCAGGATCAGCTTCGCGTTGACGAGCTGGCTGTCGGCGTCGGACAGGTCGCGATGCATGTCGATCAGCGCTTCGTAGAACGCGTCCGGATCGGCCAGGCGCGGACGGGTGTCGAGGGAGGGCATGACGGAGTCTCCGGTGTCGTTATCGTGTCCAATGCGGTATTCAGCGGGCGCAGGTCGCGCGCGCCAGTGCGTCGGCAATCGCCTGACGGTCGGGCATGCGCGTGCGTGCGCAGACGTGCTGATCGGGACGCAGCAGGTAGAACGTGCCGGGCTTCGCGTCATAGCGTTGCGCGGCGAAACCGTCGACGTCCTCCACGACGTCGACGCCGGCCACCGGCTGCGCGTGCCCGGCCGGCACGACGAGCACCGGCCGCACCGGCGGCGCGAGGCCGTCGACGGCCTGCGCGAGCGCGGCCGCATCGCCCGGCAACCCGAACAGCACGCCGGTGAAGCCGCCGCTCAGATGCTGCAGCAGCCAGCCCGACGCATCCTGCACACGCACCGGCGCATCGGCTGCCGCCGCGCCCGGCCGCATCGCGCCCGCGAATGCGTCGCCTTCGCGGTCCGGCGTGTTCAGCGGCGAATCGGCCAGCACGGCCGGCACCGACAGGCGGCCGCTGTTCACGAGCTTGCGCGCGAATTCGCAATCGCGTGCGAGCTTCAGCGTCGCGTCGCGGAACACGCGCGACACCGGGCTCTTCGGCGTGATGAAATCGGTCGAGCGCGTCGAATTGCGGATGTTCTCGTCGGCCGCGAACTCGCGCTCGCTCGCGTACGTATCGAGCAGGCGGTCGGCCGAGCGGCCGTCGAGCACGAGCTTCAGCTTCCATGCGAGGTTGTCCGCGTCCTGCACGCCGCTGTTCGCGCCGCGCGCGCCGAACGGCGACACGCCGTGCGCGGAGTCGCCCGCGAACAGCACGCGGCCGTGACGGAACGTGTCCATCCGCTGGCAGCGGAACGTATAGACACTCACCCATTCGAGTTCGAACTCGACGTCCGGCCCGAGCAGCGCGCGCACGCGCGGGATCACGCGCTCCGGCTGCTTCTCGGCGACGGGGTCGGCGTCCCAGCCGAGCTGGAAGTCGATGCGCCACACGTTGTCGGGCTGGCGGTGCAGCAGCACCGACTGGTTCGGGTGGAACGGCGGATCGAACCAGAACCAGCGCTCGGTCGGAAACTCCGCCTTCATCTTCACGTCGGCGATCAGGAAACGGTCCTTGAACGTGCGGCCGTGGCTTTCGAGGCCCATCATCGCGCGCATCGGGCTGCGCGAGCCGTCGGCCGCGATCACGTATTGCGCGCGCAGCGTCGCGACACCTTCCGGCGTCTCGATCGTCAGCACCGCATGCTCGGCCGACTGCTCGATGCCGGTCACCTTGTGCTTCCAGCGGATGTCGATGTTCGGCAGCTCGAACGCGCGGTCGGCCAGATAACCTTCGACGTAGTACTGCTGCAGGTTGATGAACGCGGGGCGCGCATGCCCTTCCTCGGGCAGCAGGTCGAATGCGTACAGTTGCTCGTCCTGCAGGAACACCTTGCCGACGTGCCAGCTCACGCCCTTGTCGACGAAGCGCTCGCCGCAGCCGAGCCGGTCGAAGATCTCGAGCGTGCGTTTCGCGAAGCAAATCGCGCGCGAGCCGGTCGACAGCGTGTCGTCGTCGTCGAGCAGCACCACGGGCACGCCCTGCTGCGCGAGGTCGATCGCGGCCGACAGGCCCACCGGGCCCGCGCCGACGACGATTACCGGGTGAACGGCCGCGTCATGCCCGCGTGCGCGGTATTCGAACTTCAGCGTCTGGTAATCGATGCTCATGGTCGCCATCCGCTCCTCAACCCTGCCGCGCGCGCGCCGGCGCGCCCGTCGTCCCGCCCGTCGCCTGCCGGCGCTCCCGCCCGCCTTTCCTGTCACCCGCCACGTCTCGCTCCTTGCTTCCTGTTGATTCGCGAACGGCGCCATCGAGCGGCGCCCGAATGCCGCATTTCTTGATCGGCGACAAATCCTGGATTTACGAATAGTAAAACCAATTACGAATAGTGAAATCAACGTAAACCCTAGGCGCCGGCTCGAAAACGGGATAACCATATGAACGAAACGCCAAGCCGAGCGTGGCGCGCGCTGCTAATATCCAGATACGAGGCGGCCCGTTCGGCCGCCGTTTTTCCTTCTTACGCCGATGATTCCGCCCACCATTCCCGAGCTGGTCACCCGTGCCGGGCAACTGCCGTATCTGCGGGATCACCTCGTGCTCGCCGAAGGCGGCACCGCGAGCGCGAATCTGCCCGAGCGCACGCTCGGCAGCGCCTACGAACCGATCTACGACGTGACGATGCCCGGTGCGCCGCAATCGACGTCGTTCGCCGATACGATCGAGCGCTACGGCGACGAACTCGGTTTCCAGGCGGTCACTCTCGTCACGGGTGCCGCGCACGATCCGGTCGACTCGGCCGTCGACGATCAGACGCTCGTCGCGATCGATCGCCTGTCGCGCGCGCTGCACGCGATCAACTTCTTCGGCGCGCAGCGCCACGGGCTGCTGTTCCTGCGCGTGCACGAACGGCTGCTCAAGAGCGTGAAGTACGACCACGGCAAGCATTTCTCGTCGGTGCTGCAGCGCTTCGGGCTGCCGACCGAGCGGATCGTGATCGAGCTGCCGGCGGTCGCGGTCGCGCACAAGACCTTCCTCGGCTACCTGACGCGCAGCTACCAGCATCACGGCTTCAAGGTCGCGGACAAGCTGCCCGATCCGGGCCGCATCCTCGCGGTCGAATCGGACATGGCGCGGCCCGACTACATCAAGATGGATGCGGGTGTCGCGTTGCGCGACGGGATGGTCAAGGCGCTCGTCGCGTATGCGCAGCGCGTGCGGATTCCGCTGATCTTCGACGGCGTCGTCGACGAGACGCAGTGCGAGCTGCTGCGCCAGCACGACGTGCGGTTCATGCAGGGGCCCGTGTTTGCGAAGGTCGTGACGGTCTGAAAGGATGAAGTAGCCGGCGTGCGCGGGGAGCGGCGCACCGGATGCCCGTCGCGGGCGTGGTGCTGCTTGCGGGACAGGGGGATCGGATCGCCTGGCGCGGCCCGCTGCGCAACGCCTGCCCGTCAGTGCCGCTGGTTATCGCTTAAGCACTTCCGCCATCGTCGTACTTGGGCAGATCGTCGTCGATCTCGATGCCCGGGAAACGATCCCCATACCAGACATGCCACGCCGGACGCAGCCGCGACGGCTCGTCGAGCGTCGCGTAATTGATCTCGACCGTTTTCGGCGCGTCGATCAGCCGGTATTCGAGCTGCGCGCCGCAACGGCCGCAGAAGCGCCGCTCGCCCCACGCGCTCGACGCGTAGACGGTCGGCTCGCCCTGCAGGTATTCGAACGCGCCGATCGGCACCGATGCCGATGCGACGACCGCCGCGCCGGTCGTGCGCTGGCACAGCCGGCAGTGGCAAAAGCCGGCGTCGGTCGGAACGTGGGCGATACGGTAGCGGATCGCGCCGCACGCGCATCCGCCTTCCATTGATTCCGGGTGAGACATCGCAAACCTCGTCTTCGGGAAGCTGGCGAAAGATGATGAGCGCGGTTCGCTCCGGTTGCAACAGACGGCGGCGGTACTGACTCTTGCATTCGCGCGGACACCGACGTCACACGGTCGCAGCGATAGCCATTGCCGCGCACCGCGTCGCTCAGGCCGTCTGCCCGAGCCGCTGCGCGAGCGCCTTCAGCTTCGGCCCGACTTGTGTACGGAACACCTCCTCGTCCATCGACGATGCGGGGCCGCTGCAGCTCAGGATCAGCCAGCGCCCCTCGCGCGGCTCGCGAAACGGCACGGCCGCCGCGTTCACGTCCATATGCCACGCACGGAACGAATAGCAGCAACCGCCCGCCGAGAACTCGGCCACCGCGTGCTGCGCGGCGGCGACGAGCGCATCGGCGTCGGCCGCGCCGCCGGCCGCGCGATGCAGTTCCGCATAGAGCGCGCGACGCACGTCCTCCGGCTGCACGGCCAGGTACGCGCGCCCCATCGAGCTCGTCAGCATCGACAGCCGTGAACCGGGCGCGAGCCCGAGCGTCAGCGCGGTTTCGCTGCGGATCGTCTCCAGATAGATCATGTCGAGCCCGTCGCGGCAACCGAGCGACACGGCCGCGCCGATCTCGCGCGCGAGCGCCTGCATGTGCGGCCGCGCGAGATCGATCGTCCCCGAGCCCGACAGCAGCGCGTAGCCGAGCGACAGCACACCGGCGTCGAGCGCATACTTTCCGAGCGTCTCGTCGTAGCGCAGGTAGCCGAGCACGGTCAGCGTATAGGCGAGCCGGTTCACGGTCGCCTTCGGCAGCCCCGTGCGCTCTGCGAAGTCGCGATTGCCGAGCATCGTCTCGCCGGGCCGGAATGCGCGCAGCAGGTCGAGCCCGCGCGCGAGCGCGACCACGAACTTGCGTTCGTCGATCGTGGTTTCGTCGATGGTTGAAAGTGTCATCTGGTGCTACACTGGGCTCTATTTGCAAAACATTGTTCCGCACAGCGGAACTTGAGTCAAGCAAATTTCAAGCATGGGCCCGGTGAAATCAGGGACCGACCGCAAAGCATGGGACCCGCGTAAGCGCTGAAGCGCTAACGGGGGCCGACCGCGAAGCATGGGGCCCCCGTAAGCGCTGAAGCGCTAACGGGGGCCGACAGGAGATGAGACGATGAGTGCTGCAACTTTTCATTGGGACGATCCGCTGCTGCTCGACCAGCAACTGACCGAGGAAGAGCGGATGGTGCGCGATGCCGCGCAGGCTTACGCGCAGGACAAGCTCGCGCCGCGCGTCACCGAAGCGTTCCGCCACGAGCGCACCGACGCCGCCATCTTCCGCGAGATGGGCGAAGTCGGCCTGCTCGGCCCGACGATTCCGGAGGAATACGGCGGCCCCGGCCTCAATTACGTGAGCTACGGCCTGATCGCGCGCGAAGTCGAGCGCGTCGATTCGGGCTACCGGTCGATGATGTCCGTGCAGTCGTCGCTCGTGATGGTGCCGATTCACGAATTCGGCTCGGACGCGCAGAAGCAGAAATACCTGCCGAAGCTCGCGACCGGCGAATGGATCGGCTGCTTCGGGCTGACCGAACCGAACCACGGCTCCGATCCGGGCAGCATGGTCACGCGCGCGAAGAAGGTCCCTGGCGGTTACTCGCTGTCCGGCGCGAAGATGTGGATCACGAATTCGCCGATCGCCGACGTGTTCGTCGTGTGGGCGAAGCTCGAAGAAAACGGCAAGGACGCGATCCGCGGCTTCATCCTCGAGAAGGGCTGGAAGGGACTGTCGGCGCCCACGATCCACGGCAAGGTCGGGCTGCGCGCATCGATCACCGGCGAGATCGTCCTCGACGAGGTGTTCGTGCCCGAAGAGAACCTGATGCCGAACGTGAGCGGCCTGCGCGGCCCGTTCACGTGCCTGAACTCGGCGCGCTACGGGATCGCGTGGGGCGCGCTCGGCGCCGCCGAATCGTGCTGGCACACCGCGCGCCAGTATGTGCTCGACCGCCAGCAGTTCGGCCGGCCGCTCGCTGCGAACCAGTTGATCCAGAAGAAGCTCGCCGACATGCAGACCGAAATCACGCTCGGCCTGCAAGGCGTGCTGCGCCTCGGCCGGATGAAGGATGAAGGCACGGCGGCCGTCGAGATCACGTCGATCATGAAGCGCAATTCGTGCGGCAAGTCGCTCGACATCGCACGGCTCGCGCGCGACATGCTCGGCGGCAACGGCATCTCCGACGAATTCGGCGTCGCGCGCCACCTCGTGAACCTCGAAGTGGTCAACACGTACGAAGGCACGCACGACATCCACGCGCTGATCCTCGGCCGCGCACAGACGGGCATCCAGGCATTCTTCTGAGCGTCCGGATGCGACGCGCCCGGCAGCGCTGCCGCGTACGCGCATAAAGATACGGCCCGCCCGGCAAGACTGCCGGGCGGGCCGTTTTTTCATCGGATCCGCGATCCGGGCCGCCGGCCCGGTACCGCGTTCACGCGCCGCCGATGCTTACTTGTTCGGCTGCGGCGTCAGGCGCAGATACGGACGCACCGCGTTGAAGCCCTTCGGGAAACGCTTCTTCAGCTCTTCCGGATCCTGCAGCGACGGCACGATCACGACGTCGTCGCCATCTTTCCAGTTACCGGGTGTCGCGACCTTGTAGTTGTCGGTCAGCTGCAGCGAGTCGATCACGCGCAGCACTTCGTCGAAGTTGCGCCCCGTGCTGGCCGGATAGGTGATGGTGAGCCGCACCTTCTTGTTCGGGTCGATCACGAACAGCGAGCGCACCGTCAGCGTTTCGTTCGCGTTCGGGTGGATCATGTCGTACAGCTGCGAAACCTTGCGGTCCGCATCGGCGATGATCGGGAAGCCGACGACCGTCGATTGCGTTTCGTTGATGTCGTTGATCCAGCCCTTGTGCGATTCGACGCCGTCGACCGACAGCGCGATCACCTTCACGTTGCGTTTCTCGAATTCGCCCTTCAGCTTCGAGGTCAGCCCGAGCTCGGTCGTGCACACCGGCGTGTAGTCGGCCGGGTGAGAGAACAGGACGCCCCAGCCGTCGCCGAGCCACTCGTGAAACTTGATGGGGCCCAGGCTCGATTCCTGCTCGAAATCCGGTGCGATGTCGCCAAGACGCAGACTCATGATGTTCCCTCCTCGAACGGTGCTGGTTGAAACCGCGCGCTGAACAGCGCGGGAAAGTCCATCAGCTTACGGGAAGCAATGGGGCGTGCGAACGATTATTCCGTTTGATATTCATACTTTTTTATCATTTTTGCGTGGTGTCGGGGCAGGACGGGCGCCCCTGAGGGAAACTCTTCACCTCATTTTCCGCTCTGTTCATGATTACAAGTCGTTTACCATGCAGTCTTGCACTGTCGCCGTGCGTCTTCCCGGCTCGCCAGCAGGCAGGCGTTTCGCTACGATGTGAACTTGCAGCATGACAGCACGAAGGGAGTTGCAATGTCGGAAATCAACAAGGAGAAACTGATGTCGGATATCAAAACCGTTCTCGCAGACGCCGAAGACCTGCTCAAGCAAGCCGCCAGCAGCACGGGCGACCGTGCGGCCGAGCTGCGCGAGAAAGCCATGTCGCGCCTGAAGCAGGCCAAGGACAAGGCAGCCGACGTCCAGGTCGTGGTCGTCGAGAAAGGCAAGAAGGCCGCTCGCGCGACCGACGACTACGTGCACGAGCATCCGTGGACGTCGATCGGCGTTGCAGCCGGCGTCGGCGTGCTGATCGGCCTGCTGATCAACCGCAAGTAACGCGCGCTGCGCCGTTCCGTCCCGTGGGCCGCGTCGCGCGGCCCACGGGCGTCGAAGCCGGCCGGCGGTTGCCGCCGGCCGGCTTTGTCCTAGCTGCTCACTGCACGCGCAAGCACCTCACCCATGACGACAGACACCACCTCGCAGCCGTCCGGCCAAGGACCGCTGCGCCGCCTCGTCGGCTCCGCGATCGGGCTTCTGCAAACGCGCCTCGAACTGGTGGGCATCGAGCTTGCCGAGGAGAAGGAGCGCCTGATGGGCGTGCTGTTCCTCGGGCTCGCCGCAATGATGCTCGCGACGATGGCGCTCATCAGCCTGACCGTGCTCGTCACGATCGCGTTCTGGGATACCTATCGCTGGCAATCGCTCGCAGCGATCACCGCACTGTATGCCGCAGGCGGCATCGTATGCGCGCTGAAGGCGCGCTCGGGCTTCCGCGATGCGCCGACCGTGTTCGAAGCGACGCTCGCCGAACTCGAGAAAGACCGCGAACTGTTCCGCGGCAAGCCGTGAACGCAGCCGTGTTCACCCGTCCCACCTACTTCGCCGACGCGCCATGAGCCAGAACGTCACGGGCAATGCACACCGCCCCCATTCGTCGCGATCGAACTGGAGCGCGTCGCAGCATCGCGCACTCCGCAAGGAATTGCTGATCCTGCGATCCGAAGTCGAGCGGCTCGAACTCGCGGAAGCCGCCGGCGAAATGCGCCAGGCCGTCACCCGCTTCAGCTGGCTCAAGGTGTTCGTCCCCGGCCTTTCCAGCAACAAGTTCAGCCAGTCCGCAAAAAACCTGAATGCGAGCCTCGGCCACCTCGTCAACCAGTATCCGATGCTGAGTTCGCTTGCGTCGCTCGTGCTGGCGAAACCCGTTCGCTCGCTGCTGCGCGCGAGCGCGGGCCCCGCGCTGAAGTGGGGCACGCTAGGCTTTGCCGCATGGGAGGTCTACCGGATCTGGAAGCAGTCGCGAGACGAGCGCGGACTCGACGCGCACGACGACTGACAATCGACATCCCGCGCGCACGGCCATGCGCCGTTGCGCGCCTTTCGTGCGCGGTCAACGCACGCCCCAGCAAGCAGCACCCTGTTCGTCGGCGCCATCCCGCCGCGCATTGCCCTTCGTCCCGTCCGAACGCAGCGTGAAGACGCCGCAGGCATCGTCGTGCATCGGACCCGTGTCGAGCGGGCTTGCTTCCAGTTCGTAGCTCACCGGCGAGTCGCCGCCGTCCGGCCGCCTGAGCGTCAATCGATAGACCGCCTGCCCGTCCGGCGGCGCCTGCGCGAGCGCGTCCGGCAGCGCCGGCGGCGGCGCACCGTCCAGCGTTTCGAGATATTGGGCCGCCCGGTACAGCGCGGACACCGCCGACGCGCGATGAACGCGCACGACATGCTCGCGATACGACGGGATGCCCCATCCGGCCAGCGCCGCGACGATCGCGAGCACGATCATCAGCTCGAGCAGCGTGAATCCCGCCGATCGATACACGGACGCGCGCCCGTTCATCGAAGCACCGCCGCGACACGACGCCAGCGCAGCGCGACGACGCGTCCATCGCGGATCGCGATCTGCTGTTGCAGCCAGACGGAACTCGACGCATGCGCACCGACACCACGTGCGGTGACGAGGTAAGCGCGGCCGCCGGCCGGCCCCGCCCCGCGCCACGCCTCGATCAGGCATCTCGGCGGCTGCGCGACCAACGGCCATCCCGCGAACGGCGCGAATGCTTCGGCTGCTGCCATCGCCGGCATGCGCCGCCACGCGTCGGGCTCCGCGCGCGATTCGCCTTCGTTCACGTAGGGCGCCGAGCCACGGAGCAATCGCGCGGTGCACGCAGCGAGCGCGGCATCGGCCGCGTGGAATGCGATCAGCCGATCCGACAACGCACGCGTACGGCGCGACTCCGTCAGCGCGGATTCGAACCACGTGCCTGTCAGGGCTGCAACGGCGGCGCCGACCGCGATCACCGCGGGCAATGCAAGGCCCGCGTCGCGACGCCAGTCGCGACCGGCTGACCGGAAACGTATGCACGGCTCGCGCAGGCTCGTCGCCACGGCTCCCGTGCGCGCGGCCTGACGCGATTCGTCGCCGTTCGCCGCAACGCGCCCATGCGTGTTGCCTGCCGCAACGCATCGCGATATCTCCCGCGCGTACCGCCCTGCTTCGCTCATCGCAACACCTCGCGCGCGTGCGTTCCGTCGCGCAACATGTCGCCGAATGCGACCGCTGCATTCCTCAACGCGACGACGCGATGCAGCGTCAAACGTGCACGGCCGTCCTGTGCAACCGCAGCGCGACCATCGCAGTCGACTTGACGGGCCGGCTCGCGCATCGGTTCGCCGCGCGCCCGCACGCAGACATGCACGGCCACCACATCGCGCCAGTCGTCGACACGCATTGCTTCGGCATCGACGAACTGCATGCCGCCGCGACGAAGATAACGCGCGCGCAACTGATCGATTCCCGACACCACCGGCTGTGGCGTGCCCGGACGGCCGTTTCCTTCGCAGTACAGTTCGGGCTCGCCCGTCGACGGGCTGACGTGCGCATCGAAGCGGTTCTCCACCTGCACTCGTTCGCCCGACACGCCGACACCCTGCCCGAGACAATCCGACACCTGGCCGCTCACCGTCGGCCACGTCGACACGGCATCGCCGACGTACCGGATCAGCAACGCGTCCGACGAAGCGCGTACGGGCTCGCAGCGCACCTGCGCGCCGTCGCCTCGCACGCGCGCCATCGAACAGCCGAACACCGGCGGCAACGATGACGCGCCTTCGGCATCGAGCGGCCGGAATCCTGCCATCTGGAGCTGCTGGCCGATCAGCATCAGCGCGGTGCCGGCCGCATCGCGCATCCGGAACCCGTCCTCCGCGCGCCGCTGCGCAACACGCTGCGCGTGGTACAGCGCACCGGCCGCCGCGAGCACGAGGAGACCGACGGTCATCGCGATCAGCACTTCGAGCAGCGTATGTGCACGCATGCGGCGATCAACGTTCATCTGCACCAGCCTCCCGAAACGGAATCCGGACGCACGACGGCGGCTGCGCCGACGCACCTGCGGCTTCGCATCGCGGCGACGCCGCTGCATTGCCGCCACGCCAGCCGACAATCGCGTACCGGACGCCGCCCGGCCCGTCGTCGAGCGACATCGCGCCGCCGGGCAACGCTGCAGCCGCCAGCGCCGCTAGACCGTCGTCGGCTCGCGCGCCGGCGCGCGAGCGCTCGACACGCGCATCGGCCAGCCACAGCGCGCGTTCACGCCAGATCGTCGCCCGTTGCGTGCGCGCCATCGCGAGCTGGCTGCCGGCCACCGCCAGCATCACGGTGGCGAGCAGCGCGATGGCCAGCATCGCCTCGATCAGCGACGTGCCGTGCATTGCGTTGCGCATGGCCATCACGCCGCGTCGCAACGGCCGGCGACAACGCGCGCGCGGCCGCCCGCCGCAATCCGCACGCAACGCGACGCACGTGCGTCGTCGGCTCCGGACGGGCCGCGTCGCGGACGCAATTCGAAACGCCGGATTCCGCCGATCGCCTGACCGACCGGTGGCGCAAAAGCCAGATCGTGTGCAGCGCCCGCGACGGCCACTTCGGCATCGCGCGGATAACGTCGCAGCACGCGCGACTGCCCGTCGAATTGCCCACTGACGAGCCAGTCGCATGACCATTCGGCCGGATCGCACCGCTCACCGGCACGCAGACAGGTGCCGTCGTTCCCGGCCCGACACAGCGTGACGCGCACGCCGAGACGCGTCGCCTCGGTACGTGCGAACGACAGCGCCCCGAGCAACGCAAGCGAGCGCGCATCCACGCGTTCGTGCATGCGCCACTGGTCGAACGCGGGCGCCGCATAGAGCGCGAGCCCGGCCGCCAGCGCGATTGCGACCATCAACTCGACGAGCGTGAACCCGCTCGAGCGTCGCACTACTTTTTTCAAGGATGGATAGCGCAGTCCCATCGCAGTCGTCCTCCGCCAAGGTAATGCGACGACTGTAGCGACGCGTGCGGAAGCACGCCATTAGCCGAACGGCCGACTGGCGACATGCGATCGCGACCGACACAATCGGCGCGAACTGGACCAACGGAGAAGACGATGAACGGACGCAGCGCGTCAGCGCTTACGCGGAGTCTTGGCGGGAGAGGCGCGACGGAACT
Organism: Burkholderia pyrrocinia; assembly: GCF_001028665.1. Classification (NCBI taxonomy): domain Bacteria; kingdom Pseudomonadati; phylum Pseudomonadota; class Betaproteobacteria; order Burkholderiales; family Burkholderiaceae; genus Burkholderia; species Burkholderia pyrrocinia. The sequence continues at coordinate 2,102,362 of NZ_CP011503.1, read as the reverse complement.
CTTCGATCACGTCGGCAAATTCGGAAACGTCCTCGAACCGGCGATACACCGATGCAAAGCGGACATAGGCAATCGTATCGAGGCCGCGCAACTCGTTCATCACGAGTTCGCCGAGCTTCTCGCTACGCACTTCACGCTCGCCTGTCGCGAGCAGTTGGTATTCGATGCGGGCGACCGCCGCGTCGATCGCGTCGGCAGCAACCGGCCGCTTGCGCAGCGCGAGTTGCATGCTGGCGACGATCTTGCGACGGTCGAATTCCGTGCGGCTGCCATCCTTCTTCACGACGAACGGCAGGGACAGCTCGACCCGCTCGTACGTCGTGAAGCGCTTGTCGCAAGCCGAGCAGCGGCGGCGCCGCCGGATCGCGGCGCCATCTTCGGACACGCGCGAGTCAACGACCTGCGTGTCGTCATGCCGGCAGAACGGGCAGCGCATCGTCGCTCAGCGATAGACCGGGAAACGCTTGGTCAGCTCGGCGACCTGTACGCGCACGCGCTCGATCGTCGCTGCATCTTCCGGGTTCTCCAGCACGTCGGCGATCAGGTTGCCCACCTGTTCCGCTTCCGCCGGCCCGAAGCCGCGCGTCGTCATCGCCGGCGAGCCCAGGCGCACGCCGCTCGTCACGAACGGCTTTTCCGGGTCGTTCGGGATCGCGTTCTTGTTCACCGTGATGTGCGCCGCGCCGAGCGCCGCTTCCGCTGCCTTGCCCGTGATGTTCTTCGCGCGCAGGTCGACCAGCATCACGTGGCTTTCGGTGCGGCCCGACACGATGCGCAGCCCGCGCTTCACCAGCGTTTCAGCCAGCACGCGTGCGTTCTCGACCACCTTTTCCTGGTATGCCTTGAACTCCGGCGACAGCGCTTCCTTGAACGCCACTGCCTTCGCCGCGATCACGTGCATCAGCGGGCCACCCTGGATGCCCGGGAAGATCGCCGAGTTGATCGGCTTCTCGTACTCGGACTTCATCAGGATCACGCCGCCGCGCGGGCCGCGCAGGCTCTTGTGCGTCGTCGTCGTCACGAAATCCGCGTGCGGCACCGGGTTCGGGTACACGCCGGCCGCGATCAGGCCTGCGTAGTGCGCCATGTCGACCATCAGGTACGCGCCCACCGACTTCGCGATCTTCGCCAGACGCTCGAAATCGATCTTCAGCGAGAACGCCGATGCGCCCGCGACGATCAGCTTCGGCTTGTGTTCCTGCGCGAGCTTTTCGGCCGCGTCGTAGTCGATGTCTTCGTTCTCGTTCAGGCCGTAGCTCACGACGTTGAACCACTTGCCCGACATGTTCACCGGCGAGCCGTGCGTCAGGTGACCGCCGTGCGCGAGGCTCATGCCCATGATCGTGTCGCCCGGCTTGAGCATCGCGAAGAACACGCCCTGGTTCGCCTGCGAACCCGAGTTCGGCTGCACGTTCGCCGCTTCCGCGCCGAACAGCTGCTTCACGCGGTCGATCGCCAGTTGCTCGACGACGTCGACGTACTCGCAGCCGCCGTAATAGCGCTTGCCCGGATAACCTTCCGCGTACTTGTTCGTGAGCTGCGAGCCTTGTGCGGCCATCACGGCCGGGCTCGTGTAGTTTTCCGACGCGATCAGCTCGATGTGATCTTCCTGGCGGCGGTTTTCCTGCTCGATCGCTGCAAAGACTTCGGGATCGACGTTCGCGATGGTGCTTTGGGCTCTGTCAAACATACGGTTTCCGTTAAGTGTGTACAGGTTGACCGGAGTGGCCGTGTACGGTGCGCTGCTGGCGGGACCAGCTCGACGTGGCGGAAGAATCCGTATGACGCGAAGCAGGACAGCCACCGGCGATGCACGCGACGGCACACAACGGCTGCCCAGGCGAACGGCAAAAACGGCGCCCCGCGCTTCACGGTGGGATGCTCCACCTTGAACCCGAAGGGTTCTATCGCCAGTCACGCAGGGGTGATGAGCGCGTTAGTGTATTGGATGCGTCATGAATAGGCAACCGCACGGCAGTACGCCGGAAGCAATTGGGGCCAGACTCTACGCGCCCGTGCCGAAACGCTTTGCCGCCTTGCCGCGGTGCGGCAATCTCAGTAGGCTTGCGGGATACCACCCGCTAATTTGTCACCGACCAGGAGCAGCAATGATCGTGTTCGTCACAGGCGCGTCCGCCGGCTTCGGCGCCGCCATCGCCCGTGCCTTCGTCAACGGAGGCCACCGCGTCGTCGCGACCGCGCGCCGCAAGGATCGTCTCGATGCGCTCGCCGCCGAACTCGGCGATGCCCTTCTGCCGCTCGAGCTCGACGTGCGCGACCGCGCGGCCGTCGAAGCCGTGCCGGCCGCCCTTCCCGCCGAATTCGCGGCGCTCGACGTGCTCGTCAACAACGCCGGCCTCGCGCTCGGCGTCGAGCCGGCCCACAAGGCCAGCCTCGACGAATGGCAGACCATGATCGACACGAACTGCTCGGGCCTCGTGACCGTCACGCACGCGCTGCTGCCCGGCATGATCGAGCGCGGCCGCGGCCATATCTTCAATCTCGGTTCGGTGGCCGGCACCTATCCGTATCCGGGCGGGAACGTATACGGCGCAACCAAGGCTTTTGTCCGACAATTCAGCCTGAACCTGCGCGCCGACCTGATCGGCACGCCGTTGCGCGTGACCGACATCGAGCCGGGCCTGTGCGGCGGCACGGAATTCTCGAACGTCCGCTTCCGCGGCGACGACGCGAAGGCGGCAAACGTCTACCAGAACGTCCAGCCGCTCACGTCCGAGGACATCGCCGACACGATCTACTGGATCGCGACGCGCCCGGCACACGTGAACATCAACACGATCGAGATGATGCCGGTCGCCCAGGCACCGGCCGGCCTCACGATCCATCGCGGCTGACACATCGCGCACAGCCGCGGCCCGGCCGTCGGGCCGGCCCGCGGTGTGCTACCTCGTACTACATTCCGTTACGAAACGGTTACGAATCAGGCTCCTGCGTTCCGGTAGAATGCGCGCCATGACTCAGCCTACCCGCTCCCCGGAAGCGCGTTCCGGCTTTACCTGGCCGGTGCGCGTGTACTACGAGGATACCGACGCAGGCGGCATCGTCTTCTATGCCAACTACCTGAAGTTCTTCGAGCGCGCCCGCACCGAGTGGCTTCGCGCATGCGGCATCGACCAGCGCCAGCTCGCCGACGATACCGGCGCGATCTTCATCGTCCGCAGCACGTCGCTCGACTACCGCGCGCCGGCGCGACTCGACGACACGCTGGCGATCACGAGCCGGCCCGGACGCATCGGCCGTGCATCGGTGGAATTCACGCAGGAAGCCTGGTGTGGCGACACGCTGCTGGTGGCCGGACATATCCGGCTCGGCTGCGTCGACCGTAACGGTATCCGGCCCGCGGCCATCCCGCCGGCCGTGCTCGACGCGCTGCACCGCGGGCCCGTCATCGACGCCGGGCAGACTGTACTGTCAACGAAGCTCGCATGAGCGCCGTTTAGACAAAGCCTATGAACTTGCCGTCCTGATTCGATACTAAGCAAGGTTCGGCGCCAGGCATGGCCGGCGCGCCGCGCCGCACGCATACCGGGCGCCCCGAAGGGACGTTACTCAAACCTCTATGAACACTTCTCAAGACCTGTCGATCATTTCCCTCGTCCTCAACGCGAGCGTGCTGGCCCAGGCCGTGATGGGGCTGCTGCTGCTGCTGTCCGTGATGTCGTGGACCTTCATCTTCCGCAAGTGGTTTGCGATCCGCCGCGCACGCGCGCAGACCGAACGCTTCGAGAGGGACTTCTGGTCGGGCGGCGACCTGCAGGCGCTGTACCAGAGCGCGGCCAACAACCGCCACACGATCGGCGCGCTCGAGCGCATCTTCGAATCGGGGATGCGTGAATTCCTGAAGGCGAAGGAAAAGCGCCTCAGCGACCCGGGCCTCGTGCTCGACGGTGCGCGCCGCGCGATGCGCGCGTCGTTCCAGCGTGAAATGGACGTGCTCGAAGCGAACCTCGCATTCCTCGCATCGGTCGGTTCGGTCAGCCCGTACATCGGCCTGTTCGGCACGGTCTGGGGGATCATGAACTCGTTCCGCGGCCTCGCGAACGTGCAGCAGGCAACGCTCGCGAACGTCGCGCCGGGCATCGCCGAGGCGCTCGTCGCCACCGCGATCGGCCTGTTCGCCGCGATTCCGGCGGTGGTCGCGTACAACCGCTACGCGCACGACATCGACCGCCTCGCGATCCGCTTCGAGACCTTCATCGAAGAGTTCTCGAACATCCTGCAGCGTCAGGCCCAGTAAGGAGCACGCCATGGCAGGAAGTCCCATCCGATCCAGCATGCGCGGCGGCCGCTCGCGCCGCGCAATGGCCGACATCAACGTCGTGCCGTACATCGACGTGATGCTGGTGCTGCTCGTGATCTTCATGGTCACCGCACCGCTCGTCGCCCCGTCGATCATCAACCTGCCGACCGTCGGCAATGCCGCGCCGCAGGAGCAGACACCGCCCGTCGTCGTCAACATCAAGGCCGACCGCACGATGAGCGTCAAGTACAAGGGCGACTCGGGCGCGACCCAGGAAGACACGATGACGAAGGCCGAGCTCGACGGCTTCATCTCGGCGCGGCAGGCCGATCATCCCGACCAGCCGGTCGTGATCGCGGCCGACAAGACCGTGCAGTACGATGCGGTCATGACCGTGATGTCGGATCTGAAGGCGCGCGGCGTCAAGCGCGTCGGTCTCCTCGTCAAATCGCAATGAACCGGCAGCAATCCACGCGCAGCACCGGCTATCCGCCTCAGCCTCCCCGCGAGCGCGGCACCTGGCGCGCATTCGCGCTCGCCGCGCTGATGCACGTGCTGCTCGCGCTGTTTCTCTATCACGGCGTGCAGTGGCAGAACAGCACGCCGGCCGGCGCCGAAGCCGAGCTGTGGACCGAAGTGCCCGACGTCGCCGCGCCGCGGCCGGTCGTGACGCCGCCCGCGAAGGTCGCGCCGCCCCCTCCCCCGGTGCGCGACGAGCAAGCCGACATCGCGCTGCAGCAGAAGAAGCGGCAGCAGGAAGCGGCCGCGCGCGAAGCGCTGCTCGAGCAGCAGCGCCGCGCGCAGCAACTGAAGGCCCAGGAAGAGGACGCGCGGCGCGCGCAGCTCGCGGCGCAACAGGCTGCCGCGCTCGCCGCGCAAAAGGCCGCGGAACGCGACAGGCAGAAGCAGGCAGACAAGCTCAAGCAACAGCAGCTCGCCGAGCAGCAGAAGCTCGAACAGCAGAAACTCCAGCAGCAGAAGCAGGCGCAGCTCGAAGCGCAGCAGGCGGCGAAGGCGAAGTCCGAGGCAGCCGCGAAGGCAAAGGCGGAAGCCCAGGCCAAGGCGAAGGCCGAAGCCACGGCGCGCGCGAAGGCCGAGGCGGCGGCGAACGCGAAGCTCGACCGCGAACGCAGCGCGCGTCTCGCGCAGATGCAGGGCCTGTCCGGTGCCGGCGAAGGCGGCGGCGAAGGCCTCGCGAAAAGCGGCACGGGCACGGGCTCCGGCGGCAATGCCGCAACGCCCGGCTATGCCGACAAGGTGCGCCGCCGCGTCAAGCCGAACATCGTTTGGGGCGGCGAGCGAGCAGGCCTGACCACCGTCGTCAAGATTCGGTGCACGCCGTCCGGTGACGTATTGAGCGCATCGGTCTCCCGCTCCAGCGGGAATTCGGGGTGGGATCAAGCCGTGGTCAGTGCGATCCACGCATCGGTCCCGTTGCCGCCCGATTCTAACGGTCGTACCCCGTCTGACATTACGATTACCTTCAAGGCGGCGGAGTGAAAGGAAATACGCTTACACTCCGGGCGTCACTGTCAGACGGGAACGAATCGGGTATTTTTACTGTCTCTCTGCGGTTGCGCAGCGATCCAAGTCATACGGGAAGCAAGAAGCATGAGTTTGATGACAAAGCTAGGTTTCAGGGCACTCGTGGCCTCGTGTCTGATTGCGGCGGGCAGCGCCGCTAATGCCCAGGTCAACGTGCTGATCACCGGTGTCGGCTCGACCCAGTTCCCCATCGCCACCGCGAATTTCGCGAACGAGGCAGGCCTGCCGCAGCAGGTCACGTCGATCGTCCGCGCCGACCTCGCCCGCAGCGGCAAATTCACCAACATCGACGCGGGCAGCACGCCCGTGCCTGAGACCGCATCGGTCGATCTCGGCGCATGGAAGGCCAAGGGCGCGAATGCGTTCGTCGCCGGCAGCGTGAACCGCGAGGCGAACGGCCAGTACAAGGTCAACTTCATCCTGTACGACACCGTGAAGCAGCAAAGCCTCGGCGGCCTGTCGCTGACGGCCACCGACACCACGCTGCGCACGGCCGGCCACAAGATCGCCGACTACATCTACCAGAAGCTGCTCGGCGTGCGCGGCGTATTCGCCACGCGCCTGTCTTACGTGATCAAGACCGGTAACCGCTACCAGCTGCAGATTTCGGATTCGGACGGCCAGAACCCGCGCATCGCGCTGTCGAGCACCGAGCCGATCATCTCGCCGGCCTGGTCGCCGAACGGCACGAAGGTCGCGTATGTGTCGTTCGAGCGCAAGAAGCCGATCGTCTACATCCACGACCTGCCGACCGGCCGCCGCTACATCGTCTCCGACCAGAAGGGCAACAACAGCGCGCCGGCGTGGTCGCCGGACAGCAACACGCTTGCCGTCGCACTGTCGCTCACGGGCAATACGCAAATCTATACGGTCAACTCGACCGGCGGCGGCCTGCGCCGTCTCACGCAGAGCAGCTCGATCGACACCGAGCCGTTCTACTCGCCGGACGGCCGCTGGATCTACTTCACGAGCGATCGCGGCGGCGCGCCGCAAATCTACCGGATGCCCGCACAGGGCGAAAGCGCCGGTGCCGCGCAGCGCGTGACCTTCACCGGCAGCTACAACACGAGCCCGCGTGTGAGCCCGGACGGCAAGCTGCTCGCCTACATCTCCCGCACCGGTGGGGGCTTCAAGCTGTACGTTCAGGATCTGCAATCCGGCGCGGCGAACGCCATCACGAATACGAATCGCGACGAATCGCCGAGCTTCGCGGCAAACGGCCAGTACCTTCTGTACGCTACCCAGTCGGGTGGTCGCAACGTTCTGGCTGCAGTGCCCTCCGACGGCAGCGCGCCGCCGCAAATCCTGTCCGTCCAGGGCGGCTCCGTTCGTGAGCCGTCGTGGGGGCCCTTCATGCAATGACCACAAGGAGAGTAACCATGATGTCGAATAAGGCTCGTCTGGCCCTGGCCGTGATGATGATCAGCGCGCTCGCAGCGTGCAAGTCGGGTGTGAAGCTCGACGACAAGGCAAACGCGGGTGCAGTCAGCACGCAGCCGAGCGCCGACAACGTCGCGCAAGTGAACGTCGATCCGCTGAACGACCCGAACAGCCCGCTCGCGAAGCGCAGCATCTACTTCGACTTCGACAGCTATTCGGTGAAGGACGAGTACCAGCCGCTGATGCAGCAGCACGCGCAGTACCTGAAGAACCACCCGCAGCGCCACGTGCTGATCCAGGGCAACACCGACGAACGCGGCACGAGCGAGTACAACCTCGCGCTGGGCCAGAAGCGTGCGGAAGCCGTCCGTCGCGCAATGGCGCTGCTCGGCGTGAACGATTCGCAGATGGAAGCCGTGAGCCTCGGCAAGGAAAAGCCGCAAGCAGCGGGTCACGACGAAGCATCGTGGGCGCAGAACCGTCGCGCCGACCTCGTCTACCAACAGTAAGTAACGGAAGAATCGCCGTATGACGCACCGTGTAACCTGGCTGCGCGCAGCCGCAGCTTTCTGCGTCGTCGGCGCGGCGTGGTCGGCCGCGCCGGCGCACGCCGGCGTGTTCGACGACAACGAAGCGCGCCGCGCCGTGCTCGACCTGCGCAGCAAGACCGACAACCTGGCGAGCCAGTTGTCCGCCGCCCAGCGTACGATCCTCGATCAATCCGGCCGTCTCGACCAGCTTAACCAGCAGGTCGCGACGCTGCGCGGCGAGAACGAGGACCTGACGAACCGGCTGACGACGCTCGAACGGCAGCAGAAGGAGTACTACCAGGATCTCGACACGCGGCTCAAGAAGTTCGAGCCGCAGCAAGCGACGATCGATGGCGTCGAAGGCACCGTGCAGCCCGGTGAAACGGATGCGCTCAGCGCGGCGCAGCAGCAGTTCCGCAACGGCAACTTCAAGGCGGCGGCGGCCTCGTTCCGCAGCTTCATCGCGAAGTATCCGCAGAGCCCCTACCAGCCGACCGCGCAGTACTGGCTCGGCAATGCGCAATACGCGCTGCGCGACTACCGCGGTTCGACGGCGACGTGGCAAGGGATCGTGAGCAAGTTCCCGCAGCACCCGCGCGCGGCCGATGCACTCGTGGCGATCGGTACGAACCAGCTCGAACAAGGCCAGAAGGCGGCTGCGAAGAAGACGTTCGAACAGGTTGTTTCGCAGTACGCCGGGTCGAACGCGGCGCAGACGGCACAGGGCAAGCTCGAAACGATCAAATAATTATCGTGGCGGATTGTTGACTCACCGAAAATCCGTCGCTATAATCTTTTGCTCTTTGGGTCGCTAGCCAAGCCGCATCAGCTACAACCTGAAGCCGTTTTTTTGTTCTCGAGCAGTTTTTGAGAACGTGGGGTGGTAACTCAGTTGGTTAGAGTATCTGACTTTTAATCAGAGAGTCGAGGGTTCGAGTCCCTCCCACCCTACCAACTATCTTCGATAGTGCAATAAGCCTCCCTCGCGGAGGCTTTTTTGCGTCTGTCGCCTTGCCGAACAACACGTCCCTTCCCTCAATGCGATGGGCGCTCCGTTGAAAGCGCACCGCGCACCGTTCGACGTCATGCGCCGGTCTGCCAGGGCAGCGACGCTCGCCGGCGCAGCGTAACCGCACCTGCAAGCGTCGCTTGCTCCGTCCGTCACGGCTGTCGCGCGCTCGCCTCCACGGCCTTCTCCGACGTCGCCGCCGCAACCGGCACCTGCGCCACTGCCGCACCCGGTGCGCGCAATCGCACGATCCCCTCGTCACCGACCTCGACGAACAGATCGCCGTTCGGCGTGGTGACCATCCCCGCCGGACGATTCAGCGCCCCCGGCAACGTACCCGGCCGATTGCCGCGTAACCCGAGCTGCCCGGCGATCACCGCCGCATCGCCCTTCGCATCGATCCGCAGGACGGTATGGTTTCCGCGGTCGCTCACATACACGTTGCCGCTCGCATCGGCCGCGATCCGGTCGGGCATGCACCACGTCCAGTCGCAACTGATCAGGTTGTTCGTCAGCCGGTCTTCCTCGTCGCGCGACTTCGCGTTCGCCAGCGCGCCGTAGTACGCGTGCTCCGCGGCCGGCCACGGTCCGGGCAGGAAATGGATGCGGTGCGCGCCGGTCGCCGGGTCGATCTGCCAGATCACGTCGCGACTCAACACGTAGAGTTGTCCTTGCGGGCCGACCGCCAGATCCTCGTAGCTGCCGGGCATCCGCCCGCTCGTGACGAAGCGTTCGACGTCCTCGCGCGGAATCTTGTATTGCTGCGCCTCGCGTGCGACCGTCGCGACCGTCCCCGTCGAGAAATCGAGCCGGCGGATGCTCGCACCGCGGCCCGCCACGTACGGGCTGTCGTCCAGCACGTACAGGTGGCCATCGCGATCGAAACGCAGATAGCGCGGCCGCCAGAACGTCGCCTGCGCAAACGGGCCGTCGACCCGCGTCTCGTCGCTGGCCTTGCCGCTCACTGTCTGCACGTTGCCCTGCGGGTCGATACGACGGATCCGCGCGTTGCCGCTGTCGGCGACATAGAGGTTGCCCGACGCGTCCAGCGCGAGCCCGGACGGATAGCGGAAACGCGCCTTCAAGCGCGGCCCGTCGTTGCGCCCCTCGTCGTCCGGCGCACCGGCCCACAGCTCGCTCTTGCCGTCCGGCGCGATCCGGTAGATCGCATCGTCCAGCCGGTCGACGTAGTAGATCGTGCCGTCGGCGGCCACCGCGAAATCGTCGTCGACCGATCCCGGCAACCGCGCGATCTTCACGTCGGCCGCATCGGTCACCAGCCGCGCATCGCTGCGGTTGCTCACGCCCGCGTAGGCAAGCAGGCGGCCGTCCGACGCCGCCTGCAGCACGACCTGGCCGCTGCCCGTCGCCACCAGCCTGCGGCCCGATCCGTCGATTGCCAGCGACGTCAGGTCGCGATCGTCCGAGCGCCCGCGCTGCAACGCCGGCTGTGCGATGCGCACGGTCGCGCCCGGCTTGCCGTCGGCACCGATCGCCGCGATCGACCGCGCCGTGGCCGCAATCATCTGTCCCGCGCCATCGAACGCAAGCGCGATGTAGTCGGGATCGTCGCGCGCATCGCTTGCTTCGGCCGGCTTGTCATTCTCGCTCACCGGTGCCATGCCGATGAACGGCACGCTTCCGGCCAGTGCCGCGACCGGCCCCGGCTCCGGCGGCACACGTGCCGACGCGGCCGCCGCCGTAACATCGTCCGGCGCGTCGGCCGTCTTGCACGACGACAACGGCGTGTAGCCGTTCGGCGTCACGCGGCCGAACGTCTTGCCGTCGGTGACCCAGATCGCCCCGTCCGGGCTAGCCGCAATCGCGCGGATCCCGGACGGTGTGCAATCGCCGTCGGGCTGCTTCCACGTCGCCACCGATCCGTCGGCGCCGACGATACGCACATGGCCCGAATAGCGTTCGCGCGTCCAGAGCCGGCCCTGCCCGTCCAGCGCGATGGCGTCCGGGTGATCGAGCTGGCCGACCCCGCGCGGGCCGTCGGCATCGCCCGGCTTGCCCGGCACGCCGGCGATCGTGGCAACGGTGCCGTCCGGCCGGATCGCGCGCACCAGCGCGTTGCCGGCGTCAGCCACGTAGACGGTGCCGTCCGGTGCGCGCACGGCATCGCCCGGCTGGTCGAACCGCGCGGCGGCAGACGCGCCATCCAGATACGCGCGCACACCGCTGCGGCCGGCCAGCGTCGTCACATGGCCCTGCGCATCGATATGCCGCACGGTCGACGCGTACCGGTCCACCACGAGCACGCCGCCGTCCCGGTCGGCATGCAGCCGCAGGTCGCCGGCGAAACGGGCCGCCGTACCGGCACCGTCGAGATTGCCTTCCGAGCCGGGCGTGCCGGCCACCCACTCGAGCGACGGCCCGCCTGCCGGCGGAAAGTTGCTGCACGCGCCCAGCAGCACGGCCACGGCCGCGCAGGTCGCGATGCGCACACCGAACCCGTTTGCATTCCGGATCATCTTCCTCTCCTTGCCATTCCGTTCGCGCCGACTGCTGGCCCGCGCATTGCGCGGGCAAGCCGGCCGGTTCCTGTCATTCATTGCGCCGCGGCCTGCGCGGCCGGCCGACAGAACAGCTCGCCGCTGGCGGCCACATAGTCGGCCAGCCGCCCCGGATCGCGTACATCGAACAGCGACACGCTGCCGGCCTGGCTCGCATTGAGCACCGCGAGCCGGCTGCCGTCCGGATTGAACGCCAGCGCAAGCGGCCATTCGCCGGTGCGGTAGGCGGCGCGCAACATGCCCGTTGCACGATCGGCGACCAGCACCGTGTTCTCCTGCGGCAGGCTGAGCGCGACCAGGCGACCGTCCGGGCTGAACGCGAATTGGTAGCTCGTCAGCGCGCGGCAATACTGGGCGGCCTGGCGCGGCTTCAGCGTGTTCGCGTCGTAGGCCGCGATGCCGTCGCGAAACAGCGCGACCAGGTCGCCGGAGCCCGGTTCGACCGCCACGTCGAACGCGTCCGCATCGGCGATCGTGCCGACCTGCGCGCGCGTCTGCGTATCGAATGCGTCGATGCCGCCCGCCACGCCGTTCGTGACGAACAGGCGCCGTCCGTCTGCCGACAGCGCGAGCGCGGCAGGCCGTCCGAACGGCTGGTTGCCGGCGTTCCCGCCGCTCAGCGCGATCGGCTTACCGAGCGAGCGGAACGTCGCGAGATCGACGACGGATACCGAGTTGGCGACCACGTTCAGCACGTACGCGCGCGTGCCATCCGGCGATATCGCGACCGCCTGCGGAAAGCGCTGCACCTTCGCGACGCCGTCGACATGCCCGCTGTCGAGGTCGAGCTTCGCGAGCGAATCGGGACGCATCGAACTGACATACGCATGGCGCTCGTCGGCCGCGATCGCGATGCCCGTCGCCCCCATCCCGCGGCAGAAATTGTCGGGACAACCATCCTTCACCGCCTTGGCCGGTCGCTCGCCGAGGTCGCGCATGCGCTGCCCGACCGCCACATCGATCACTGCGACGGTGTTGTCGCTGTTACTGGTGACGTACAGCCGCTTGCCGTCCGGCCCGAACGCCATGCCGGCCGGCCCGTTACCGACCGCAATGACGGCCGGCGCAGGAGGCGTCGCGGCCGTCGTCGCGGCGGGCTCCGTCTGCGCACACGCGCCGGCCGCCAGCATCGCAAGCGCCACGGAAAGCACGGCCCGGTGCAGCACCCGCGGCTTGAAATCGACTCTCACTCTTTTACTCCCGGAAAATGGTCACGCGGCATCGAACGATGCGTCAGCGCACGCTCACGTCCCGCAGCACAGCACCGTACCCGGCGTACAGGTTGCCGTCGGGCAGCAACTGCAGCTGCGCAAGCTGCCGGTGTACGACCGGCAGGTTGTGGAACGGCATCCGCGTGAACAGATGATGTTCGATATGGAAATGAATCGCGTGCGGGCCGAACAGGAACGTCTGCCACGAACGCCGGCCGATCGTGCGCGCGTTGCGACTCTGGTCGTCGCAAGCCGGCAGCCCCGCGTGTTCGAAAATCGCGCGCACCTGCCCGGCGAGCGGCAACAGCGTGACGGACGGCACGACCCACAGCCCGACGTACAGCAGCGGATGCCCGGCCAGCGCGAGCGCGCCGAACAGCAAGCCGTTGCCGGACAGCATCGACGCGACTTCCCATGCCGCATAGGCACGCGATTTCCCGACCTTCGGCAACGCATGCGCAAATTCACCGCGCGCGAGCTTCACGACGCTCGTCACGTAGCCGATCCCGCACGCGTACGCGAGCAGGCGGCCGATCAGCCGCCCGCGCGTCAGCGGATAGTCGTGCACGCCGAACAGCAGCGCGACGGGATCGTCCGGCTGCATCGGCGCGCGATGGTGCTTCAGATGGCCCGCACGATACGTGCGCAGCGACAGCCACAGCGGGCCAGCCGCGAGCAACTGGCCCAGTACGTCGTTGACGCGCCGGTTCCGTGCCAGCAACCCGTGCGCGCCTTCGTGCATCATGACCGCGAGCGCAAGCTGGCTGCGCGCGATCACGATTGCGGCAAACGCGTAGACGAGCGGATGCGGGAACGCGGTCGCCACCGCGAACGCAGCGACAATCATCAACCAGTCGCCGGCCAGCGCCGCACCGACACGCGACGCGTTCACGCGAAACAGCGCGGGATCGGGCACGAACTGTGCGAGCCGGGCGTTCTGGCCGGCATGATGAACATGGACATCCGTCACGCGAGCCTCCTGCGCAGCGAACGCCGCTCGACCCACAACGCGCTGACCATCGCGAGCGCGACACCGCCCAATACGTCGGCGACCGTATGCTGCTTGAGCGTCAGCGTCGACGCGCAGATCAGCAGGCCGATCGCTGCCGCCGCGAGCCGGCGCCGGTCCGTCAGCATCCGCCAAGCGACGCACGTCACCGCGACATGCAGGCTCGGAAAACCGTTGGCCGCGAGATCGAGCTGCCACATGCGCGCGAGACGGTGGCGCACGAACGTATTGCCGATCTCCGCGACGTCCGGCCGCGGCACGGCTTCCGGAAACAGCAGGAAGCAGACGACACCGAGCACGAACGCGATCAGCACGGCCTCCTTGAACGCGGCGAACGCGGGCGGCCGCGCATATGCGGCAAGTGCAATCACGAACGGAAAGAAGCCGACATAGACGAACCACGACCATGCGATGAACGGAACCCGCGCATCGATCGGCGTGGCGAACACGTAGCGCGGCGTGACGCTGCGCTCCAGCAGAAAGAAGATCGCAAGGCCCGCGGCCATGCCGAACGTCGCGGCCAGCATCTGCCGGATATCAGGCCGGCGATCGTCACGAAGCGACAATGTGTTCATCGCGGAACCGGCGCCTCGCATCGGGGATCCGCTTCGGCCATCCGCGCATGCGGACGCAGCGCGAGAATGCGTGACGTCCATGCATCCACGCGCGCACGCGCATGCTCACGTCCGGCCATCGTTCCTGCCGGCGTGCCCGGACTGCGCATCAGGTCGGCTGCGGCGTGCGCGACCTCCTGCCGGAACGCAGCCGCATCGCCGCGCCACGTGACGACGCGATGCACGAGTTGCAGACGTGCCGCACGCGCGGCATTGCTCGCCTGCTCGGGCTGATCGGTCAGCACGAGCAGGATCGGGCGGCGATACACGCGCGCGATCGACAGCGCGGCCATCCCCGGCGCAGACACGATCAGCGGCGCGTATGCGGCACGCATCGCCCAGTCGGTATCGACGCCGGTCCAGCCGTCGTGCCCGGCGTAGCCCTCGCCCACGCGGTGCGCGGCGAGCCCCGCGTCGTGCATGCCGGCCGACAGCGCATCGGCGAGCGCAACATCACGAAAATGCGGATTCAGATAAACAGCGGCGGCAGCCGGCTCCGATGCCGGCAGTTCGCCAACGACCGGCACCGGCGTCGGCAACCGGCAATGCCTGCACGATCGCGGCGCATCGCCGGCCACCTCGTACGCAAAGTCGTGTTCGATGCAGCACAGCGCCGAATCGATCTGCCAGTCGACGATCCGCGCAAACGCACGCGCCAGCGTGCGCGGCAACCGTGCGTCGAAATTCTCCGTCAGCGCACGGCGCAGGCTGCCGCCATACACATGAACGATGCGGCGCCGCCAACCCGGCACCGCGCCCATGAACAGCAGCGCCGGATGAAACGAGTCGTTGATCACGAGCTCGGCATCGCGAACGATCGCACGCAGCCGCGCGATGTCGCGCAGCATGCGCGTCGGCCGGAATACGTAGTGCGCGACATTGCGATCGGTCGCGTCGCGCAGCATGTTCTGCCGCGCGTCGAACTGCACCGCGTAGTGACGGGACAGCACGGGAGCGTCGATGCCGAACGCGGACAGGAATGCCTGCCCCGCATCGGACGTCGTCAGCACATCGACCTGCGCGCCGGCCTTGCGCAACGCATGCACGAGCAGTTGCGCGCGCATCAGGTGGCCGCGCGCGTCGGCCGTCGCGAGATAGACGATCCGCGGCATCATGCGCGCGGACGAAGCGACTGGATCCATCCGGCCGCGTACATCGCCAGCGCACCCGTCACGCCGAAGCCGGCTTCGATCGCGCGGATCTCGTCCAGCAACGCGGCGAGATGCGCCGCCTCGGACGGCGCAACGAGACGGCGCAGCGTGTCCGAACAGAGCCGGACGTGCCGCGTTTCGTCGGCGAGCACGCGCGCGAGCAGCGGATACAGCGGATGCGCGTCGCCGATCGTCGCGCAGTGGCGCGCGAGCACGCGCATCGCCATCTGTTCCGCGCACAGGCCCGTCGCATAGGCCGGCACGAGCACGCCTTGCGCGAAATGCGGCGCGTAGCGCTGCGCGAGCCGGCGCCACCGCATGATCTTGCGCCGGCTCAGCCAGTCGGGCGCGTGCGGCTCCGCCGAAGCCGCGACACCGCGCACGCGCAGCGCGTCGGCAAACGCGGCCGCGTGGCGTCGCTCGTCCGCGAGATGCTGCTCGATCCGCGGCGCGAGCCAGTCCGGCGGCTGTCCGGTCCAGTCGTCGTGCAGCGCGCACTCGGTCGCTTCTTCGCCGATCAGGTACATGCGCAGCATCCAGCGCTCGCCATGCGTGCTGCGATGAAGCTGCCGGATCGCCGCCCGCTTGATGCGATCGACGAGATACGCACGTACCCGCGCCGCGCCGTACGGCACGGGCGCATCGAGACAGTCGAAGCGCTCGCCGTGCGTCGCCGGCGACGCGGGCAGTTCGCCTGCCGCGGTCATGCCGGCACGCCTCGTGCGGACGCCGATTTCGTCGCGGCTGCCGCCGCAGCAGCCGGATCGCGACGCCAGCCGAGAATCAGGCCGACGAAGCTTTCCTGCATGAACGCATGCGCGGACGCGGCCGCCCCCGCGAATGCCTCCTCGCGGCCGTTCACGCGCAGATAGCCGTTGCCGTCGCGCGCGCCGAACTCGATCCGGTCGTTCTTCCTGAAGCCGCGCTCGCGCACCTCCTTCAAAA
The DNA here is from genome assembly GCF_001028665.1 of Burkholderia pyrrocinia. Lineage (NCBI taxonomy): Bacteria > Pseudomonadati > Pseudomonadota > Betaproteobacteria > Burkholderiales > Burkholderiaceae > Burkholderia > Burkholderia pyrrocinia. The sequence goes on along the minus strand of NZ_CP011503.1, from coordinate 2,086,188 downwards.
GCGCGCTGCCGTCGAGACCGAACAGGAACAGCTCGCGCTGCGCGACCCACACCGGAATGTGGTTGCTCAGTGCCTCGAAACGAATCGACCACGTGCCGGCCGCGAGTGCGCGATCGACGTCCGCATCGTGCGGCGCGTTCGACGTGAAGCTCGCGCGCGCGACCGACTTCGTCAGGCCGCCGACGCCGAGCGCGATCGTGATGTCGTCGGCGGACGGCTGCTTCGGATCGGTCGCGCTCACCTTCACCAGATGCCGCGCGAGCCGAGACGCCAGCGACGGATGCGCGAACAGCGCAAGCGTTTCGTCCGGCGTGAGGATGTCGCGCTCGCCGTCGCCCTCCTTCACGCGCACGCGATACGGATCGATCCGGACGTCGGTGAACTTGCCATGCACGGGCGCATGGACGTACACGTCGCGATCCCATTTCGCACCGTCGCGACGCAGCAGCACGTGCACGCTCAACGGCACGCGCCGGCCATCACCGTCGACACCCGTGCCCTGCAGCAGCACGTCGCCGAGCACGTCCTTCGTGCGGCGATTCGCATCGCTCGAAAAGACGATCGCGTGCGCATCGGTATCGATGCTCGCGTGAACCTCGGGCGCATCGAGCGCGACGCGATTGCAGTCCATCGCGGCCGCGTTCGCGAACGGGCAGCCGCTTTGCGACGCGAAGTGGACGATCCCGCGCCCCGCGTGATCGACCGGCGCGGCATGGGCGCCGGCGCTGGCGGCAAACAGGGCGAGGCAGGCAACACGGGTGGCGAATGAGGGCATGGTCGTCGTCGGGATGGAGGCGGGTTGTCGGAGTGCCGTGGTGGCGCCGCGATGCGCGGCGCCGTTTCAATGACGGTGATAGGACAGTGCGTCGAGATCGCGTCGGCCCGATGCACGTCCCGCGAGCCCGAAACCGCGCGCGAGCGCGCCGAGCGTATCGACGGCGGACGCGGCGATCGTGACGCCGACAGCCGCGAGATAGCGAGCGGCGCCAAGCCGCGGCAGTTGCTGGCGATCGAGCGCGCGCAGGCTGTAGCCGAGCCGCATCGCCATCACGCAGAACGGGCCGAGCGGGCCGCTGCGGCCGAGCCACTGCCATTGGCGCGGCAGGTATGCGTTCACGAGATACGGCGTCAGCCCGACGCTGTCCTCGCCACGCATCCAGCGCAGCTTCAGCGATTCGCGATGCGTGTCCGGCAGCCGATGCTCGGTGTGCGCGGCCGGTGCGAACTCGACGGCCACGCCGGCCGCCTGCATCCGCAGCCCCATCACCTGGCAATGCGCGCGATAGACGCCGTCGAGCGGCTCGTAGCGGAATTGTGCGAACACGTCGCGCCGGAACGCGACGTTGTTCGCGTAGAAGTTGCGCGTCGCGCCGTCGCGCAGCGGGCTCGGGAAATACATGAAATCGATCGACGTCAGCGCGATGCCGAGCACGTTCGGCGCATAGCTGGTCCGCCCCGCCACCGCGACGGGCGCGTCGTCCGCCTCGCGAGCGAACGGCGCGAGCAGATGCTCGAGCCAGTCGTCGGCCGGCCGGCAATCGGCATCGGCGAACACGACGATGTCGCAGCGCGCCGCGTCGACGCGATCGAAACCGTCGTTCTTCGCATCGTAGTAGCCGGTGCTCGCGCCGATCTCGACGAAGTCGATCGGGCGGCCTGCCAGCGCGGCGATCTGCGCGCACGCATCGGCAGGCAGGCCGTCGTGCGTGATGATCCATTGCGCGAGTGCCGCGGGCGGCACGGTCTGCTTCGACAGCGCCGACACGAGGCGCTTCAGGCTGTCGACGGCCTGTGCGAGGCCGGCGCCGCCGCGCAGGTTGTTCGTCTCCAGCACGAGCGCGGCCTTCGCGGCCACGGCACGGGCGGCCAAGGCCGTGCTCTCGCGCGGTGCAGTTTCCATGATGTCTGGCATCCTGAATATCTCCATCGTCATGCGCAGCGGCATGGATGAAACGAAAGGACGGGGAGCATGCGGCGCGCCGGCGAATGCAGGGCGCCGCGGATGTCGTCGCGAACCGGGCGGCCCCGGCGGGCGCCCGCTCCGCGTGCCGTTACTCCTGGACGGACGTCGCGGAATCGGCGTCGGTGTAACGCGGCTTCGCGTTCTGCAGGTCGCGCGTGTTCTTCTGCACGGCCACCGCGCCGAACAGCGCGAGCACGAACGACATCGCGTAGAAGCCCTTCTCGCTCAACTGCAGCGTCGCGTTGAAGAGGCCGACGACCAGCAGCGCGATCGACAGCAGCAGTGCGATCCAGCTGATGCCGTAGTAGATACCGGTGACGGGAATGCCTTCCGCGCGGTCGCGGACGCTTTTCTGCAGCGAGATCGCCGCATAGAGGCCGAACACCAGCACGGTGAAGTAGTAGCCCTTCTCGTTGAGCTGCATGCCGGCGTTCCAGAGACCGATCAGGAATGCCGCGAAACCTGCGATCAGTGCGGCCCACGACGCGGCCACGAATGCGAACGACGGCTGCTGGATGGTGGTCTGGTTCATAACTTTGCCCTCTCTTTCTTCTTGTTCGAAATCGTTTTCGTTGAACTGCGTTTCGCGCATGGTAGCAGCTTTGGCGCGCGCCAAGACGGCCGCGCTTGCAGTCTTACATGCCGCGCTGCGCGCGCCGCCAGCGCCCGGGCGTCGTGCCGAGCACCGCGCGAAACGCCTTGCCGAAGGCCGCCTCGGACTGATAGCCGACCGCCTGGCCGATCTCCGCCTGGCCGCGCTGCGTGTCCTGCAACAACGCACACGCGTGCATCATCCGGATCTGCGCGACGAACGCGCCGACGCTCATCCCGGCCTTCTCGCGGAAATGCCGCGCATAGGTCGCGCGCGACATCGCCGCTGCGTCGCCGAGCGACTCGACCGTCCACGGCTGCTCCGGCGCCTGCAGCACGGCCTGGACCGACGGGCCGAGCCGCGTATCGGCTGCGAGCGCGAGCCAGCCGGACGGCACGCGCGCGTCGCGGCCGTATGCACGCAACGCATACGCGAGCAGCGCCTGGCCGAGCGCATTCACGATCGCACCGGCGCCCGGCTGCACGTTCGACGCCTCGGTGCGCAGCACGCTCGTCAGCAGTTGCAGCGGCGCGAACCCCGACACCTCGCGCAACCCGACGTGCAGCACCTGCGGCAGCGTGCGCATCAGCAGTTCGCCCGCGCCGCGCGCATAGACGAAACGTCCGCACAGCAGGTCCACGCTCGCGCTGCCCGGTTCGGCCGGATCGAGATTCGACTTGACCGGCAGCACCGCGCCGCCGGCGGCACCCGATTCGCGCAGCGGTGCGGCCGGCCGCGACCGGCCGGCTCCCGCGTCGAGCAGGTCGTGCGCAGTGCCAGCGGGCAGCAGCACGAAATCGCCGTCGGCAAGCTGCAGCGTGCGCCCGTCGGCGGTACGCAGCCGGCACGTTCCGGCCAGCAGCAGGTGAAACGCCGCCTCGCCGGGCGGCAACGGGTCGTGCGGCATCGCGAACGGCCCGTCGAGCAGGCAGCGTACGTCGAGTTCGACATGGCTACGGCCCAGCGACAGCAGTTGACTCAACGCATCCATGAGACGATCGCGCTAAAAATTGACACTCTAGCGTATCGAAACCCTCAGCGCGAGCGATCAGAATAGCCCTGCATCGCCCGAGATCGCGGCGTCCGCCGCCCCCCTGACCTCTTCTTGAAAAGGACGCATCATGCTGAACTGGAACGAATACCGGAAGGAACTCTCGACGCGCATCGGCGATATCGCCAAGCTGTCGCCCGATACACTTGCCGGCTACCAGGCGCTGGCCGGCGCCGGCGCCAAGACGGGCCATCTCGACGCGAAGACGCGCGAACTGATCGCGCTCGCGGTGGCTGTCACGACGCGTTGCGACGGCTGTATCGCCGTTCACACGGCCGAAGCGACGAAGCATGGCGCAACCAGGGAGGAAGTGGCGGAAGCGCTCGGCGTCGCGATTGCGCTGAATGCGGGCGCGGCGCTCGTCTATTCGGCGCGCGTGATGGACGCGCTCGGCGACTGAACTCGACGGCCGCGGCGGCGCCGTCGCGGGCCGCCCCGCTGCGTGGCGCCCGGCCGCCTGGCCGGGCGGTTGCGCGTCGCACGTACGGATGCGGCACGTATGAGGATTGGGCCGCGTGCCCGCCCGGGCGACCGCCCCGGCACGCGCAGGCGCGACCGCCCTGCGAAGTCGGCTACCATGCGCGAACGATCCATCGTGAAGGAGCGCACCATGTGCCGCTGGCTCGCCTATACGGGTAACCCGATCCATCTCGAGACCGTGCTGTTCCGCGCGAAGCATTCGCTGATCGACCAGAGCCTGCATTCGGAGCTCGGCGCCACGACCACCAATGGCGACGGCTTCGGCATCGGCTGGTACGGGCGCCCCGACGAACTGCCGTTCCGCTACCGCTCCGTGCATCCCGCGTGGAACGACCGCAACCTGCGCGAAGCCGCGCGCGCGATCCGCTCGCGGATGTTCATCGCGCATATCCGCGCGGCGACCGACACGCCCGTGCAGGAAACCAACTGCCACCCGTTTCGCCACGGCCGCTGGCTGTTCGCGCACAACGGGCTGATCCGCGATTTCCACAAGCTGCGCCGCGACCTGACGATGACGGTCGATCCCGCGCTGTTCCCGACGCTCGAAGGCTCGACCGACTCCGAGCTGATGTTCCGCCTCGCGCTGACGTACGGCCTCGAGCAGACGCCGCTGCCGGCGCTCGAGCGGATGGTCGGCATGGTCGAGGAAACCGCCGCGCGCCATCGCGTGGCCAACCCGCTCAACATGACGATCTGCGCGACCGACGGCGAACGGATCATCGCGGTGCGCTACTCGAGCGAACGGCAATCGCGCTCGCTGTTCCACAGCACGTCGTTCAAGCACCTGCACGAGCTGTATCCGCATAACCCGCGCATCGCCGAAGCGGGAGACGACGCGTTCATGGTCGTGTCCGAACCGCTCGTCGACCTGCGCGGCGCGTGGGAGGAAGTGCCGGAGGGCATGGCGATCGTCGCGCATGGGGCCGATGTGCAGCAGCGGCCGTTCGGGCCGCGGCACAAGTAGCCACGAACGTCGATGCACCATTCGGACAAGACAAACACCTTCGGGCACAGCGCGTATCTCTCTACGACGGTTGCCGAACCGATGTTGCGACGATTCCAGTGCGGTAATACAAGTCTTGCATCCAGATTAGAGTCGCTAACATAACTCGACCTGTGGTGCTTCAAGCGTAAGGTTCGCGGCAGGTCGAGAAGAAAAGTGGCCAACTTGCTACGGCCGGTTCTTGAGCCGTTGCCTCCTGAATTTGTGCCGTCAGTGCAGACAAACGACGCGACTACTGTCGATGCCGGCGTTACCTGCGGCAACTTGGCATAACGGCTCGAATCGCTCGCAGAGGTATCGAACGTAAGGAGCGTCTGAGACGTCATCGATGGATCGTTGAGCAAGCCCGCGCCAGGTTGGCCCGCTTCGGCAAGCCGCGCATTCGCTTCGAACAACGGCTCGACATTCAACCTGCCGTCCTTTCGTTGGCTGATGCCGTCCTCTGTTCTCGCTTCGTCGTTGACTTGTGTTAGCGCGGTTCTTGTTGATTCGTGGGGCAACATTTCTTGAACATAGGCTCCCTTGCTCTCGTAAAATAGCTGCCGCTAGGGGCGAAACGCAGCCGCTGGCAAGTAGACATGCTGGATTGATCAAGGTGGCGCCCCGCGCGGAGGAATGCAGTTGCAACGCGCCCTATTTTGCTGTCCAACAATATCGATAACGTTGTTCGAGGAAAAGAATGGATTTCTCTGAGCAGATTCAACAAGCTATTGCGGCAAGAAGGGCTCTTGGTGCGGATTTTTTCGGTGGCTGGGAGTCGTCCGATCTTGATCTATTTGCCAGATACCGAAAAATTACTCAAGGAACGCCTGGATATGTGACCGATTACTTCGGGACGAAAACACCCACGGATTGTGTTCCTTGGGCAGCGGCACGCGATGGTGAGACCTTCGATAGCCCGCCCATTCCGAATGACGGCGTAAGAGCCGAGGCCATTGAGTATTACGCACTACTCGACAGCCTTGAAAATACCAAGGGCAACAGCTTTTCGATGGTTGAACTTGGATCAAGCTATGCGCCGTGGGCTGCGATAGCCGGAGTGCTCGCCAAACGCCAGGGTAAAGACGTTGCCATCAGGGCAGTCGAGGCAAGCGCTTATTTTCACGCCCTTATTTCAAAAAATTTCTTAGCGAACGGTCTCGCTGACGAACTCTCGACTCCGAAAGTCGAAAGTATGGCTATCCATGGAGCAGTAGGCATCAGGAAAGGAACTGTCTTTTTCCCAATTGTCAGGAGCGCTTTCGAAAATGGCGGACAAGCCGCTAATGCTGCGCCAGACGTTGACTATGTCGGCCGATCAGTGCCACACGAGGAAGTGCCGGTCAGAACTCTTGATGAGATACTCGACGGACTTGAAACGGTCGATTTTGTCCACTGCGACATACAGGGATCAGAAGGCGATGTTTTGATTCATGGCGCTTCACAAATCAGTCAAAAAGTTAAGCGCATGTTCATCGGCACGCATAGCCGCAAGATCGAAGGGGACCTGATGGAGTGCTACCACAAGCATGGTTGGCATTTGCTACGGGAACGCCCGGTCACAATGTCTTATCGAGCCGATCTAACCTCAATTGTTGGGATGACAACGATCGACGGTGGCCAATATTGGGTAAACAGCAGGTTTCAATAATGGGGCATCGAATTGATGCTGAAGTTGTAACCTGAAGCTCAAGTTTGCATGGGATCATCGCCGGATTCTTCGTTCATCTCGATGGATGTTAGGCAATGATCCCGTCAGAAAAAAGATTACTGCCAGCCGCAGTCTTCGGTCGGGATCACCAGATTTGCCTGCCTCTTGCCGCGAAAGTAGCTAACAATGCCCAAAACCGACTGCCATCATGCCCATGATGGCAGCATCGGGCCGACCATCCCCGGCAGGAAGCTGAGAGCTGCCGCATCGACCTTCAGGAACATCGCGCCCGTGTACCCGCTCGCTCGTGCGCCTTATACGCGTCGGCAGGCCATACCGGGCGATGAACAGACAGCAAGCTCGCCGCAACTACCGCCCTGACTGTCAAGTGCAGAGTGGCACAATTCGAAGGGTGTCGACGCGCATGTCGGCGCCCGACGGTACCCACACGCGGACCTCCAGATCGCTGATTGGCGTCGCAAGCTCAAACCCGAATGCCGCGATCTCCCCATCCTTCTCGCCTGGGCCAACTTCATACCGCATTAGTACGTATCCGCCACGATCCCAGCTCACGTCCATCCAGCCGCTGTCAAGCATTGCGCAACAACCTTCGAGACTGACTACATACCGCCCTTGGGACAACGACGCGTACGGGCCAAATAGCAGATACCCTTCCTGCCCGTTACTTGACATCGCACCGCGCTCACGCTGACCGACGTGCGTGGACAAACGGATGTCCGCGCCGCGATACGACCTTGGCGCGTCAGCCTCCTCGACTTCGAGCGTGAGCGTCAGTGGTTGGAATCCCTGTTCCTGCGGCCAGTATTCGCCATCTCGGGATAGCGTGAGCACCAGTTTGAATCGTCCGCTAACGCTGGGCGCGACAATACGCATGGATAGTGGCAAAGCTTGACCCGGCGCAATGAAGTTGCCAGGTAACGGAACGTGCTCGCTGTTCGTCGCGGTCACGTTCCCCTGCGAATCGAGCCAGCGATACGAAAGACCAATCGGATGGAAGGTAGTACTTGTCCAGGTCTGTGACGACGCGTTCTCCAGTGTCACCGGAAGCTCGAATGACTCGCCGACCACCAAGCGGCCCAATATCGCGTCGGTCGCAAGGCGCCCGCGCGCGTCTTCAAGATTGACAGACACTGCATCGCCAATTCGATCACACGCGAAATCTGCGGGAATGCTCATGTAGCCCACGCTTGGCGTTGCACGCGGTACCACGACACGAAATGGTACGAGTCGCTCGAAGCAGGCCAGTTCCTCGATTCGGTTGTCCCGACTGCAGGAAAATTCGAATCCGGCGGTATATTGCCCTTCCGGCAAATTCGCCACTAGGTAATAGCGCAAGCTATACGTACCCGGGGCTATTTCCACAAGAGGGCGGTTCAACAAGGTGTTGCTCGTGCCAAACGCCCAACGCCCGTCCTCGTCCGACAAATGAACACCGATACCCAATTGATCAATGTCGGTGTTGATCGAGAAGACAAGATTGAAACGCAGGACCTGCCCGTAGCTACACTTGTCGCCACCTTCAATCGCTGCAGAGATCAATGAAAACTCGGGCATCGAATGTGTACGATGCGCAATGGATTCGTACGGTTGCCAGCGAGGAATCATCGAAATGGAAGCTGCCGTGCGCTTGACACGTTCACGTGTCCACCGTTCGCGGAGCACGTGATAAAACTCGATGTCAAGTTCGTTCAATGCTTCGAGGCATGCGCGCAACGATGGCGAAATCTCGTCGACTTGCGGTCTCGCACGCGTAGTATTCACTCTCTGAAAATGTGCCGGGACAGGAATTTCAATCAACGACGCGACATCCGACAGGAAATCCGGTAACTCCTCGTACAAACCCAACACATCGTAACGCGCAATACCATCGAGCGCCGCGTCGATCTTCTGCCGGTCAGAATGCCCTGAATCAGGCGATATACCGGCAAAGTGCTCCACGTATGGGTTACGAATATTCTTGAGAAAATCCTGATCGAAGGTCTCTTCCACAAGGCGCAAAAGATCGGCACCAGGAACGTCCGCCAACGCGACAAAACGCTCCGCTTGCTCCCACAACCCCGGCAACTCAACTGAATCGTGATTCTTCACGAGAAAGAACAGCCAGGAAATAGCCCGATCGATCGGTTCGCGCAGACAGGTCATGTAGTGGTAGCGCGGATCAAGATCGCTTCCCCGAAAATCGACGTGTGCAGAGATGACGGAATATTCGCCTCCGTATCGCCTAATCAGATCGCGATGCCCCCCGATCAAGTTCGGGGTAACGCACCCAGTACCCAAATTCTCGGTGAGCCACATGTTCACCGCCTGTCCGGCAGTCTTGGGCAAATGATCAAAAATGACGCGACCGGAAAAAACCTGTCGTTGATGCTGCATTGTGCAACTCTCCACTTCTTGCTATATCGCCGCGAGTATCGCTCTCGATCAGCCGAAATTTTGACAGAATTTGACGCGACGTCCAGCGCTTTCACGTGATGGCATACTCCGTGAATGTCCTGATATAAGAAATTGGATTGCCGTGCGATCTGCCACATATTTTCAGTATACAAGTATCAAACCATCGGACTCCAACATCGGCACTCGCCAGCAATTGAATTGCCCTCGTCACCCCGACGACCGGGCGCTGAAGTAACTGTCCTATCATGCGAATTCTCGAATCCATCAGCTTGCGACAGATGGGAAACCGTCGGTGCCATAGGAGATTCACATGAGGCAAGCCATTCTTGCCATTTTGGTGTCTGTTGCTCTGCCGCTCCCCAACGCGACAGCTCAGATCATTAGATCCAACGCCGCTCCTCAGATGCAGCGCGAACTTGGCGAAACGTTTCAGTTCCAGCAAAAAGGCAGCGGAAGCATCCCGCGCGCGCTGTCGGTCAAGCTCGCTGACACCATCAACGCCGCAGATTTCGGGATGCAGTGCAACGGGACGGCCGACGACACGAATGCCCTCAACCGCGCGCTCTCCTATGCTGCAACCGTTGCGCCGTCCGTCGTGAATCTACCGCTATCGAGCTCACGCTGCGTGATCACCGGCACTATTAACGTCCCGGGTAACGTAACTCTCGCGGGATCACGCGGGCAGCGCGCTAGCCTGTCGGCAGGCATGCCAAACCTGAATCCACTGATCTCACTTGATGGCGACGGCTCCGCCGTACGCGATCTCTACATCGATGCAACTGCGTCCGGTCCAAATTTCAAAGGCGCTGCAATCGCGGTCAAGAACGTCGTCGCTCCGGTAATCTCCGGCATCTATATTCAGGGGCCATTCATTGGCATCGACCTAAACGGCAACCAGGCACTCATCGATCAGACCATAATCAACGGGATCAAGGGATCGGGCAGCATCGGCATTCGAATCGGCGCACGAACCATTCATGGCAACACCGTAGACGCGCGTATCACACATACAACAGTCATTGCCGATCGCACCGATCCGGGTGACATCGCGATGCAAGTCCTTGATGCGGGCGGCCTGCTCGTATCTGAATCCGACATGCTGTTCACCAAAATCGGCACGCAAATCATTCCAGGTTCCCAACAATGGGTTGCGTGGGCAAGTTTCAGCAACACATACGTCGGGGATACCAACGCGATCCACGCGCTAGCGATCGATACAACTGCACCAACGGCACGCGTCGAGGGACTCGAATGTACCGCGTGCTGGACCGCATCCGCCCAATCGGACAATATCGTCGTCGACAACTCGGCGAAAGGCATCGTATCGGAGATTCATTTCAACGGGCTGCGCAACTACAACGGCGCGTCGAACGGCGCGAACATCCATGCAGGCACCTTTGTGACATTCGACGCGAGTCGCTTCTGCGGCAACGGCCGGGGCGGTGGTCCCGCTGCCAATATTGTGTATGGCGCCAATGTCGGCGCCTTCGCAGTACGAAATTCGGAGCTAGGCGGAAGGTGCGGTGGGCTCTTCGCTACGGCACCGGAATATGGTTTGTTCCTTACCGGGAACAATACGGGTGCCCTCATCAGCGGCAATGACTTTAGCGGTTCGAAAGTGCCCATCTCAGGCACTCCGGCCGGGAACAGCGTCATGGCATCGAATCTCGGCATCGACAACTCGCCTGCTACGATCGAAAGTGCCGCAACGATCGATGTACACGCCGCATCCATCGCGATGCTCACGGGGCAAGCAACCATCCGCAGTATCCGGCCGACCTGGAATGGTCGCATACTGAAGCTTATCCCGTCTCATGGGCCTGCCAGCTTCGCGACGGGCGGCAACCTCTGCAACACAGTCACTATGCAAGCAAATGTACCGGTGGATGCGTACTTCAACGGCGCTTGCTGGAATCTGAAATAGCTGTGGTACCACCGATTGCCTTCCTCCGTAGTACTGCGTCCTAGTCACCGCCCGTCGAGTGTCGGCTCAATGCGGGAACTATCCAAGGACACCTCGCGCTCCGTGGCATCGAATCGCATCCGTGTCGATATCAGTTCCTGAGGAAGGCGAGCCGATCGGCGCCGGGACTTCGGCATCTCGGTGAAACCGAGACGCTCGTACAGAGCGCGAGCGCGGACATTGCTTGCCAGCACGTCGAGCACGATTTCTCGCACCGGCCCTTGGCGTAACCCACCCGCTCGCATTGCATCGTCAAACAGTGCGCTAAAGACGCCCCGGCCACGCCACGCCTCGTCAACAGCGCAATGCGCAATCAGCGTTTGCTCGCGTGTCGGGGCGGGCAGTTCGCCTTCTAGAATCAGTCCACGCAACAGCATCCGGACGGCGCATACGAAGCCGAAAAAGTTGATCAACATCCAGGCGACGTGTACATCGTCCCACATCGTCCTCCTTCCGTCGTGCACGGCAAGAACCGCGCGCACGATGCCGTCCTCGGACACCGCCACTCGATGGCGTCTCCAAGAGAAACGCCCATGCTTCGATGCAAATGCGAATGCAAGAAACGCAATGCATTGACCAGGCGACACACCGAGGAAGAACGCAAACTCACGTGTACCCGACGCGAGTATGAGCGGCGCGCATGTATGGGCATCCGCCGCATCAGCCGCGCGGCGGCGCAACACGCCAGATGCTACTGCCTTTCTCACCTGCCCAAGTCTGTCGCTCACTCGATCCGTCATCGATGCACTCAACGTGCGAGACGAGCGAGCGTCGCGATCGTTTGCTCGATCTGCTCCGGCTCGTGCGTCGAGCAGATGAAGAAGCGCAGGCGCGCGGCCTTTTCCTCGACGGCCGGATAGAAGATCGGCTGCACGTTGATCCCTTCGTCGAACATCGCATTCGCCCACTGCGCGGCCTTCAGCGAGCTGCCGGTAATCACCGGCACGACCGCATACCCGGCACTCGTGCCCGTATTCAGCCCGGCGGCCCGCGCCTCGGTCAGGAACTGCCGCCCGCGCGCCTGCAACTGCGCGACGCGCTCCGGCTCGGCCTGCAGGCGCTCGAGCGCGGCCAGCGACGCTTCGGCGAGCGTCGGCGCGAGCCCGACGCTGTACAGGAAGCCCGGCGCCAGATGGCGCAGCATGTCGACGAGCGGCTGGCAGCCGGCGATGAAGCCGCCGCAGCCGGCCAGCGTCTTGCTCATCGTGCCCATCCACATGTCGACCTGGTCGGGCGCGACGCCGCAATGCTCGCGGATGCCCTTGCCGGTCGCGCCGAGCACGCCGAGCGAATGCGCCTCGTCGACCAGCAGGAATGCGCCATGGCGCGTCTTCACGTCGACGAAGCGCTGCAGGTCGGGGAAATCGCCGTCCATGCTGTACAGCCCTTCGATCGCGATCAGCACGTGCCGGTACTCGCGGCGCACGCGCGAAAGCAGTTCGTCGAGTGCCTGCCAGTCGTTGTGCGCGAAGCTCAGCCGCTTCGCACCGCTCAGTTGCGCGCCCTGCACGATGCTGTTGTGCGCGAGCGCGTCGTGGACGATCAGATCGCCCGGGCCGAACAACGCGCCGATCACGGTCACGTTGGTCGCATGGCCGCTCACGAACGCGACGCAGTCGTCGGTTTCGTAGAACGCGGCCAGCGCGCGCTCGAGATCGCGCTGCACCGGGCGCTCGCCCGCGACCATCCGGCTCGCGGATGCCGACGTGCCGTAGCGGTCGATCGCGGCTTTCGCGCGCGCGGACACGGCCGGATCGCCGGCGAGCCCAAGGTAGTTGTAGTTCGCGAAGTTCAGGTACTCGCGACCGCCGATCTGCGTCGTCGCGCCGGCCACACCGTCATGCACGCGGAAGAACGGCGAGTCGACGCGCAGCTTCTCGCCCATCTCGCGCATGATCCGGACCTGCTGATACTGCGGCATCGATTCGAAGCGGCTGCGCGCCGATGCGGTCTGCGCAGCCGGCGTGCCGGGCACGCCGGGCGCCGCGGCGGCATCGGTCGCGCGTTCCAGTTGCCGTTTCAGCGCTTTCGCCGCCAGTTGCTGGCGAAGATGCTCTCCCAGTGCCATTGCTTCCTTCGCTTTATCTCGAAAAGGCGCTATGTTACGCCGCGAATTTTTAAAAGGCGTGGTGTCACGCGTCGGAAAACTCGGCCCACTGCCAGGCGTCGGTGTCGGCCAGCAACGCATCGACCAGCCTGAAATTCATCTCGTGGCTCGGCCGCAACGCACTCACGCGCGCCAGCAGCGGCGCGCCGGCCAGCGCGAGATCGCCGACCAGGTCGAGCACGCGATGCCGGACGAACTCCTCCGGCAGCCGCATCCCGCCCAGCACGCGATTGCCGACGATGGACGCGGTGCACGACGGCCGCGCGCCGCGCAGGATCGGCACGCCGCGCAGATACCCGGCGACGATCGCGGGCACCGCCCACTTCACGCGCCCGTACGAGCGCGACGGCGCGATTTCGGTCGCGAATGCGGCTGGCGTCAGCGCACCGTCCCAGTGCATGTCGCCGAAGCCGCGCAGGTCGTTGCGCACGCTCAGCTCGTAGCGCGGCGCCGGCTCGATCCGCATTTCGCGCCGCTGGTCGCCGTCGCCGTCCGTGACGACGACGGGCCGCAGCACGCGGATGAAGCGCTTCGGCGCATCGAGCGCCACGCGGCCGCATGCGCGGATCGCGTCCACCCACGGCGTTGCGCTGCCGTCGAGAATCGGCACTTCCTCCGCATCGAGCTCGACGATCGCGTGATCGATCTCGCACGCGAGCAGCGCGGCAAGCAGATGTTCGATCGTGCGAACGCCGACGCCGTCGGCATTGCGCAGCATCGTGCAGAGCGGCTGTGCGCGGCGCAGCGCGGGGTCGACCGGCAGCGTCGCGAGCGTGCGCCCTTGCTCGACGCGACGGAACACGATGCCCGTCACGCCGTCTTCCGGACGCGCAGGCAGGATCCGCACGCCCACCCGGCGCCCCGTGTGCAACCCGTGACCGTCGATCGTCAGCGTGCGTGCCAGCGTACCCTGGCGCGTTGCCCAGCCGGTCGGCGCGCTCATCGGGCGACTTCCAGCGTCGACGCTGCATCGCCCGCAACGGGCGCCGGCCGGCTGTCGAGCATCGCGCGCGCTTCGCCTTCGATCGCATGCTTCGCCGCGAGCGCCGCGACCGCCTCTTGTGCCGCATCGGTTGCCGAGCCGGCATCGGCATCGGCCGACGCGCCGATCGAATCGACGATGCGTCCGGCCAGCGTCGTCACGGACGCGCCCTCGGCGATCGCCATCACCGACAGCTTGACCTCGAACGCTTCCTCGACCGCGAGGCCAAGCTCCATCCCCATCAGCGAATCCATGCCCATGTCGAGCACCGACTTGTCGAGCGCGATGCGATCGGGCGTCATGTGCAGGATGCGCGCGATCTGCGCCTGCAGCGTCCCGGCAACGAGCGCGACAGCTTCGTCGCGCGGCAACGCGAGCACCTCTTCCCGCAGTTGCGTGCCGCCGTCGCGCGCATCGCCGCCCGCCGCATGCGATTGCAGCAGCGAATACCGGCGCGCCTTCGCGGCCGGCATCCCGCGCGCCACGGCGTGCCAGTCGAGCCGGACCACGGCTTCGCCGGCCGCGCCCGCGACCAGCGCCCGCTCGAGCGCAACCATCGCCTCGTCGGACGTGATCGACGCACCGCCGATCCGCGACTGCAACGCTTCGCGCGTATCCGCATGGCGTGCGAGGAAGCCGACGTCCTCGAGCGGCCCCCAGGCCATGAACGTGCCGGGCAAGCCTGCCGCGCGGCGATGTTCGACGAGCGCCTCGAGGAAACTGTTGGCCGCGACGTAATTCGACTGCCCCGGATTGCCGAGATAGGTCGTCGCCGACGAATAGACCACGAACAGATCGAGCGGCAGCGCCCGCGTCGCGCGATGCAGGTTCCACGCGCCGGCCACCTTCGGGGCGAGCACCGCGGCCATGCGCGCGTCGTCGAGATTGCGCACGAGGCCGTCGTCGATCGACATCGCCGAATGCAGTACGCCCTTCAGCGGAACATCGCGCCGGACGATCGCGGCGATCATCGCATCGACCGCCACGGCGTCGGTCACATCGCACGAGACGACGTCGACCGCCACACCAAGCGTTGCATGCCAGCGCTCGACTTCGTCGCGCGCCGCGGCCGCGAGTTCGCCGGAACGGCTCGCCAGCGTCAGCCGGCGTGCGCCGCGCTCGACCATCCAGCGCGCACTCGCGAAACCGAGCCCGCCCGTGCCGCCGACCACCAGGTACGCGCCATGCGGATCGAGCGCGAGCGAACCCGCGCCGGTGACGCCGCGCGTCGGCGCCGGCGTGCCGGACGGATAGGTCACGAGCACCTTGCCGATCTGGCGCGCCTGCTGCATGTAGCGGAACGCATCCTCGGCCCGTTCGGCGGGGAACGCGCGATACGGCAGCGGATGCAGCGACGCAGACGCGAACAACGCCATCACTTCGCCGAACAGGCGTGCCGTCAGCTCCGGCAGCGCGCCCATCAACTGGTCGGCATCGATGCCGAAATAGCTGATGTTGTTGCGGAACGGCCTGAGCCCGATATGGCTGTTTTCGTAGAAATCGCGCTTGCCGAGCTCGAGGAAACGACCGAACGGACGCAGCGTATCGATGCTGCGCACCATCGCCTCGCCGGCGAGCGAATTCAGCACGATGTCGATGCCCTGGCCACCTGTCATCGCGCGAATCTCGTCCGCGAACGCAAGGCTGCGCGAATCGAGCACGTGGTCGGCGCCGAGCAGGCGCACGAACTCGCGCTTCTCGTCGCTGCCGGCCGTCGCGAACACTTCCGCGCCGAAGTGGCGCGCGAGCTGGATCGCCGCGATCCCGACGCCGCCCGCGCCGCCGTGCACGAGCACGCGCTCGCCGCGGCGCAGCCGCGCGAGTTCGACGAGCGCGTAATACGCGGTGAAGAACGTGGTCGGCACCGTCGCCGCTTCCTCGAACGACAGGCGCTCGGGTTTCTGCGCGATGGCTTGCGCGCGCGTCCGGACACGTGTCGCGAACGAGGCCGGCGCGAACCCGAGGACGGCGTCGCCCGGCGCGAATGCCGTCACGCTGGCGCCCACCCGGGTGACGCGGCCGGACAATTCCATGCCGATCGTCGCGCCCGCGAAGCCGGTCTCGACCGCTTCATCGGACAGCAGCCCCATCGCATACATCACGTCGCGGAAATTGAGGCCGGTAGCAACGGGCTCGATTTCCACCTCGTCCGCGCCCAGCGCGCGTTCGGGTAACGCAAACCATTCGAGATTGCGCAACGAACCCGGCGCGTCGAACGCGAGCACGGCCGCACGCGCGATCGCGCCATCGTTGCGGGCCGCGGCCTGCGCGGCCGTCAGCATGCGCGGCACCAGCCGCCCGTGTGCGGTCAGGATCACTTCTTCCTCGACCGCCGCGCCGGTCAGCTCGCGAATCAGCGCGTCGGGAATCCGGTCCGCCGCTCGATCGACGTCGATCAGGCGGGACGCGAGTTCGGGATGCTCGTTCGCCAGCACGCGCCCGAGGCCCCACAGCGTCGCCTGTTCCGGATGCGCATTCGCGGCCCCGGCGAATGGCGCGCCGCCACGCGTGACGATGGTCAGCCGCGTGGCCGCGTTCGGCTGCGCGCCGAGCTCGCGGACCAGTGCCGCCAGCGCGATCGCGCCGTTGCGCTGCGCGGCCATCAGGCTATCGCCCGTCGCCGTTTCGGCCAGCGGCGTTTCCGGCGCGCAGAACACGACATGGGCCGGCTGCCCGGCCGGCAACGACGCGATCGCATCGGCCGCGTGCGCGATGTCCACGATATCGGCCGGAAAACCCGCTTGCGCCAGCGCATCGGCCAGCCGCCCGCCGAAACTGCCGGCGGCATCCGGCGCGTGCACCACGAGCCATTGTTCGGTGCGTGCAAGCGTATCGAGATCGCTCTGGCCGTCGCCGCGTTGCGCGGCAACGGCGCTCGCGGGGTTGCGCGCAATCACGAACGTCGGTGTGCCGTCCAGATCGAGCGACTGCTCGACATGCCGCACGATGTCGACGTAGCCGGCGCGGTCGAGCGCCGCATCCAGATCCGCCGGCGCCAGCTGCACGGGCGCGTCGGCTTCCGTCGACGACGCCTGCGGGCCGAACACGATGTCGGAGAAACGGCCGCGGCGCGACTCGGCCAGCAGCAGCAATCCGCCCGGCGCCAGCCACGACCGGATCGCGTTCAGCGCATCGGCCACATCGCGACGGCCGCTCAAGGCCCGATTCGCGACGATCAGGTCGTAAGGCCCGGCTTCGTCGGCCGACAGCGACAGCCGCTCGCCCGGCTGCAGCGCAACCGTGCGCACGGCCGATTCCGCATCCGCGTCGAACCCGGCCAGTTGCCCCGCCGTCGCGGCGATCGTGTGATCGCAGCGCGCGGCCGCGAGATGCAGGCCGAGCGTTTGCAGCACGTCGCCGTCCGTCGCGCCCAGTTCGAGCACGCGCAACCGGCGCGCCGGGCGCCACGCATCGACCGCCTGCTCGACGCTCGCCGTCTGCAGCGCGTGCACGTGCTGCCACGTCGGCGATGCGGCAAGAAGTTGCTCGACCAGGCTGTGCCCGGTCGGCGACAGCAAACGTGCGCCCTCCTTCGCACCGTTCAGCACGTCGGGCAACGCCGCGCCGCAATGCGCGAGCAGCGTCAGCTCGGCCACGTGCCCCGGCGATTCGGCCAGCAGCCCCCGCCACAGCTCGTCGAGCGGAGGCAACGCCGCGCACGCGGCATCGTCGCGTACGAGACCAGCGCCGTCTCGATGGGCAAGACCGTCCTCGACGAGCATGTCGGCAAGACGTGCCGCCAGCGCCGCACGCTCCGGCTGCGGCTGCCAGGTGCCGTCGAATGCGCCGAGCGCATCGAATGCCCGCAGCACGTAGAGGCTCGCCAGCACGTCGAGCAGCGGCAGAATTTCGGTCAGATGTTGCGTACGGCGGCCGTCGTCTTCGGCGCCATCGAGCCGCGCGACCGCCTGTGCGAGCAACGCGTCGGGCGCTGGCAAACCGGCTGCGTCGACTTCGTTCGGCAGCGGTACCTCTTCGAGGCGGTAGACGAAGCGCGCGGGCAGGTTCTGCCGGCGGCCGACGAGATCGACGCGCCGGAACCGGCAAGCGCCGAGCCGTGCGACGATCGCGCCCTGCGCATCGAGGAATTCGAAATGCGCGACGATCGAATGCGGGCTGCGCCGGTCGACTCGTGCGAGCACGCGTTCGACCGTGTCGCCGCGCAGATAGTCGACCCGGCCGATCTGCACCGGCACGTAAGCCGGATGCTCGCCGTCCCGTGCGTGCGCGGCAAGCAACGCGAACAGCGGATGAAACCCGCTGTCCATCAGCGCCGGATGCAGCAGATACGCGGACAGCGCCCGTGCGTCCCCGCATGCGGCAGGCGCGGCGATGTCAGCCAGCGCCGCGTCGTCGTCCGCGGCGACCCGCACGGTGCGGACCCAGCGGAACGCCGGCCCGTAGCCGAGGCCGATGGCCGCCGTGTTCGCGTACAGCGTATCGCCGTCGGCAGCCGGCAGCGCGAGCAGGCGATCGAGCGTGTCGGACGGCACGACGCTCGCGGCGCCGAGCGCGGTGCCGCTTTCCAGCATCCGGCCCGTCACGTTCAGCGTCCATGCGCCTTCGGACATCCGGTCGCGCGTCTCGATCGTGAAGGTCGCGGTGCGCGGCTCGATCACGAGCCGGAACAGCTTCGCCTGCTGCGGCTGGAAGACGACCGGCGTGCGAATCTCGACGTTTTCGAGCGCCGCATCCGGCGTATCGAAGAAGGTGCGCGCCGCGGCGAGCGCCATTTCCACGTATCCGGCACCCGGGAACGCCACGCCGCCATCGACGACGTGATCGGCCAGCATCGGCAGCTTCGCCGGATCGAGCTGGTTTTCCCACGCGAATGCGTGTTCGTGCAGGCGATAGCCGAGCAGCGGATGCTCGCGGCGGCGATTGACGAGGCCGTAGCCTTCGACGGTCGGCGTCAGCCAAAAGCGGTCGCGCTGCCACGGATAGGACGGCAATGCCGCTCGCGGCGTGCCCGGTGCGAAGCGGTCGGGATCGACGTTCGCGCCATGTGCGATCGCCGCGAGAATCGCCTGCCGCAGCGTCGCCGCGCTGCCGTGATCGCGCTTGAGCGTCGGCAGCACCACGCCAGTTGCGCCGGCCGCGGCGAACGCCTGCTTCACGTACGTGCGCAGGATCGAATGCGGCGAAACCTCGACGAACAGCCGGACGCCCTGCTCGATCAGATGCGCGATGCCGTCGCCGAAGCGCACGGGCTCGCGGATATTGCGCCACCAGTAGCGCGCATCGAGCTCGCTGCCGGCGAAGGCGCCGCCAGTCACCGTCGACACGAAAGTGCCGTTCCCCGGTTGCGGCCGCAGGCTGGCCAGTTCGGCCAGCACGACCGGCTCGATGCGGTCCATGTGGCTGCTGTGGAACGCATAGTCGAGATCCAGCATCTGGAAGAACTTGCCGCTGCCGCGCAGCGCAGCTTCCAGCGCCTGCAATCCCTGCAGCTCGCCCGCGAGCGTCACCGCATCGGGGCTGTTGATGCCGGCGATCTCGACGCGTCGCGCGAGCCCATGGCGCGCGATCAGTTCGCGTGCCGCCGCCTCGCCGATGCCGACCGCCGCCATCCGGCCGCTGCCGCGCGTCATCGCCTGCGCGCGGCTGCGAATCTTGATCACGCGAACCGCGTCGGCGAGCGACAACGCGCCCGTCACCCACGCCGCGGCGATCTCGCCGACGCTATGGCCGATCGCCGCGTCGTAGCGCATGCCGCGCGCGTCGATCACGCGGATCATGCCGACCTGGATCGCGAACAGCAGCGGCTGCGCGTTTTCCGTCGCGGCAAGCCATTCGGCGCCCGCGCCGGCCAGCCATTCCGCGCCCGGGCCGCCGCGCATCACGTCGACGAGCGACGGGCTGCCGTCGGCGCACCACAGCGCATCGACTTCGTCGAGCGCCGCACGGAAGACCGCATTCTCGGCATAGAGCTCGTTGCCCATCCCGACCCACTGGCAACCGTTGCCCGAGAAAACGAGCGCGGTGCGCAACGCGTCGGCGGGTGCCTGGCCAGTCGCCACGCACGCCGGCAGCCCTTCCTGCGCCGGCTGCGCCAGCGCCGCGAGCGCCGCGCGACCTTCCGCCGCATCGGCCGGCGCGACGACCGCGCGTTGCTCGAGCCATTGGCGGCGACGTGCGGCCGCGGCGGCAAGCGCCTGCCAGTCGCCGCCGTTATCGAGCACCGCGAGATAGCGGCTCGCGAGCGCGCCGAGCGCGTTCGCGCTGCGCGCAGTCAGCACGAGCGGAGACGGCACGCCAGCCGATTCCACCGCAGTCGTCGACGTTGCCTCCGCAACCGCTACCGACACCGGCGCTTCGGTCAGCACGACGTGTGCGTTCGTTCCGCCGAAGCCGAACGAGTTGACGCCGACCGTCAGCGGCGCGTCGCCCGCGTCGAGCGGCATGTAGCGATCGACGACGCGCAGACGCCCACCGTCGAAATCGATGCCCGGATTCGGCGTGACGAAATGCAGCGAGCGCGGCACCGCGCGATGCTTCAGGCACAGCACGGCCTTCAGCAGGCCGGCCATGCCGGACGCCGTCTCGAGATGGCCGATGTTGGTCTTCACCGAACCGATGAGCAGCGGACGGTCCGCCGGGCGCCCGCCCGACACCACGTCGATCAGCGCGCGCGCTTCGATCGGATCGCCGACTGCCGTGCCGGTGCCGTGCGCCTCGAGGTACGCCAGCGACTGCGGATCGATGCCCGCGCGCGCGTAGACGCTGCGCAGCAGCGACGCTTGCGCGGCCGCGCCCGGCACGCTGATGCCGCCCGGCGAGTAGCCGACCGAGTTCACGCCGGAGCCGGCGATGACCGCATGGATCGTGTCGCCGTCGGCAAGCGCGCGCTCGAGCGGCTTGAGCAGCACGAACGCGCCGCCTTCCGAGCGGACGTAACCGTCGCCGGTCGCGTCGAACGCACGGCAACGGCCGCGCGGCGACAGCATTGACGCCTTGGAGAAGCTGACGAAGCCGAACGGGTGCAGCAGCAGGTTGACGCCGCCGGCGAGCGCCATGTCGGCTTCGCCGGACTGCAGTGCCTTGACGGCCTGATGGAGTGCGACGAGCGACGACGAGCAGGCCGTGTCGACGGACATGCTCGGGCCGTGCAGGTCGAACAGGTAGGACACGCGGTTCGACGCGATGCTCAGCGTGTTGCCGGTCGCCGAATACGGATCGATCACGTTCAGATCGTCCATGTTGCGGTTGCCGTAGTCCATGCTGGCGGCACCGACGAAGACGCCGCAGTTGCCGCCGCGCATGTCGGCCGGGCGCACGCCCGCATCCTCGAACGCTTCCCACGCGAGTTCGAGCAGCAGGCGCTGCTGGGGGTCCATCTGGGCCGCTTCGCGCGGGGAAATGCCGAAGAACGCGGCGTCGAAGCCGGCGACGTTGTCGACGACGCCGGCCGAGAACGTGTAGCTCTTGCCCGGTTCGCGTTTGGACGGGTGCTGGTAGAAGTCGGTGCCGAAGCGGTCGGCGGGGATTTCGGTCACTGCGTCGCGTTCGTCGCGCAGCAGTTGCCAGAAGTCGCCCAGATTGTTTGCGCTCCCGGGAAACCGACAAGCGATCCCAATTATTGCAATCTTAC
The DNA here is from genome assembly GCF_001028665.1 of Burkholderia pyrrocinia. NCBI lineage: Bacteria > Pseudomonadati > Pseudomonadota > Betaproteobacteria > Burkholderiales > Burkholderiaceae > Burkholderia > Burkholderia pyrrocinia. The sequence continues at coordinate 2,064,411 of NZ_CP011503.1, read as the reverse complement.
TGTTCATCTTTTATGTCGCTTTCTCGGATGCGTGCGGTTCTTCCGCGCGATTTCCGTGATCTTGTACCACATGCAGCAGTGCCGACCCTAACTCCTCGGCGGCCAAGTTCCGGCATTCGGGAGCAACTGCGCCGTAATTCCGCCAAATGAAGTAGTCGCTGTGTTGCGGATTAACGTCCAGTTTATGAAAAACATGAGACAGAGCGGGAACGTGGTCGCCGTAGAAACAAACGACCGTTTCACGATCGCTGGTGCGCAAATGATCGAGCAAGCGCCCGATCATTGCGTCCGCATTTTCAATGTGCCGCAGATATGCAGTCAGATCACGCCAGGATGCGTCCTCGCCAAGAGTATGCCGTGAAGACGATTCGCCGGGCAAAACCTGCTCGAGGTGCAGCGGGCCGTGGTTTTCCATCGTCATTGCAAACACGAAGCGCGGGCGGTCGCCACCCGCCGCCTCAAGTTCTGCAATGATCGCCTCGGCGACCGCGGTATCCGCCACGTAAGGCCCCGCACGGCGCGCCGACGCAAAGTGACGGATATCGAGAAAGCGCGTAAAGCCGAGCAACGGAAATACCCGGTCGCGTCCGAAGAAATCGGCGTAATAGGGATGAATCGCGACTGTGTCGTAGCCGCAACGACCGAGCCAGGACGCGAGTGACGCGATTTTATTTCTTACAAATGCATAGGGATAGAAACGCGCATACCCGAGCGAAAAGGATTCCGTGCCGGTCAACACCGCGAATTCCGTGCGCATGGTGTTTGCGCCCCAGGCAGGCACCGTCATCTCACCATGCCAGACAGCCTCGCGACGCGCGTCGTCGAAGCGCCTGAAGAGTTCCGGCGCGACTGCCTCGCCAAGCCGGCGCGCGTCGAAGAACGATTCGCTCTGGATCAGGATTACGTCAGGGTGCCGCGTCGGTTCACCGGTTGCGAACGGCCCGGCCGCCACAGCCTCGCGAAACCGCCGGAACGTCGCAGGACGCAGGCCGTTGAGCAGATAAGCAACGAACACGGCAAAAAAACCGTGGCGACACTGGTCGACGTACGGATCGAGCGTGAGAGGCAAGCGCGCGGCGACGGGAAAGGCAAGCGCGAACGGCAGCGCCGCCACGAGCCAAGCCAACGCGCGGGAGCCTGGAAACACGAGCTGCTCGACGATGAAACCCGCGATCACGAACACGATGCCCGCGCCGATCGCAACAACCTTGCCGACGCTCAGGAACGGCAGGTATAGACGAGGATGCGAAAACAACTGGCTGAAAAGGCTCAGATCGGTAAATACGAACGGCTCGCGCAGCGACTCGTACTTCGCATTGCTGACGGCGGCGACAAGGCCGACGAGCGCGAGCGACGCGCAGGCCGAAAATAGCGGCCGCGACGTGACGGCGAACATCAAGTCGAACAAGAAGAGTACGGAAAGAATGTGAAGCACTGACGACAGCATTGGCCGCCTCAGCGGCGCGCGCGGGACAGCGACCGCATCGACCGCGAACGACAGCACAACGGTGGCGGCCAGCGTCACGACAAGACGCGCACTCAATTGACCCGATCCTTCGACGGCAGATAAGACAGACGGTCGAGGATCGCGTCGGCAACCGCGGCGGGCAGAAGCGGCAGGAGGCGCATGCCAAACGCGAGCAATCCGGGAAATGCGATCTCGTTTCGTCCCGCATCGAGCCGCCGGCGAATGTATGCGGCCGAGCGCTCGGCACTCCAGAGGAACGGCTTGTCGCCGGGAAACACGTCACTCATCGCCGTCTTCACGAAGCCGGGCAGAATGACGGTCACACCTACACCGTCGCGCGCCAGCAGCGGCCGCACGGAATCACCATAGGCCTTGATCGCGGCCTTGCTCGCGCAATAGGCCGGGGAAATCGCCATGCCCCGCAGCGCCGCGATCGAACTGACCATCGCGATTCGGCCGCGCCTGCGCTCACGCATCCGGTCGACGACCGGCAGGACCGTATGCAATGCACCGTAGAGATTCGTGTCGATGACGCGAGCCGTGCGCTCAAGGTCTTCCCAGTCGCTCGCGTCGGCGATCGTGCTGGCCACGCCAGCGTTCGCGATCAGCAGGTCGATCGGGTGACGGGTGTCGAAATCGGCCAGCCATGCGGCAGTCGACTCGGCGTCGCGCACGTCGATCGTGCCCGTGTCGACCATGGCGCCCCGCGCACGGCAGGCCGCCGCCGTTATATCAACTTCGGCGGTATTGCGACCGACAATGCCGAGCGTCGTGCCCGGTCGGGCATAGCCGAGCGCGAGCGCGCGGCCGAGACCGGCACTGGCGCCGGTAATGACGATGCACCGCGGCAGTTGATCAGGCATCCGCGCGATCCAGGCGCTCGACCGCACCCGCGACCGCCATCTCGATACCGGTTCGGGTGTAGAAATCGCCGTTGATTTGCGTGTGATGCATCACGTAGTCCAGGAAGGCGTGATAGAGGTGCATGTCCGGCAGCTCGTCACCGTGCCAAAAATCGTCGAGTTTTCCCTGCCAGGTCAAGCCGGGCATATTATAAATAGCGGTCCCGAGTGCAACTAGCGGGCGCTCATGGTGCAACGCCGACAACCCGACCGTGCTGTTCACCACAACCACGCCGCGCGCATGTTCGAGCAGCGTAGGCAAGTGGCCCGAGTTGATGAAGCGGACGCGATCACCGATACCAGCCTCGCGCGCGATCGACATCGCGAAGCGATGATATTCAATCATGCCGGTGTCGAGTGGGTGATTCTTGATCAGCAGCGTCGCGTCCTGTGGCGCGTGCCGGGCAAACGAGCGCACCACGTAATCAATCGCTTCCCGCACACCGCCGAAAGGCGAATGCACGACGATCTGCGCATCGGAGTTGAGCTGAAGCGGAAACAGGTAAAAGTGCCGGCCGCTCGCCAGCAGCTCGCGCGTAACTACTTCTGCCTCCCGCCGGTGCTTGCCTTGCAGCGAGGCTCGAACCGCGAGCCCCGTGTACTCGAACACGCCGTTCTTCGGCCGGTGACTGCGATAGAACGGAAAACGCCACGCGAGCAGCGCGTTGGCGACCCGATACGTGATGTCGTGAAACACCCGCTCGTACAGGTTGTAACCGGTTGGCATTCCGGGTTCGGCGGCCGGGATGACCTTGCGCAACTTCATGTATTCCAGCGGATCCACCGGCATTCGCGAGCGGCCGTTCACGCCGTAGCTTTCAAGCGTAATCCAGTGCGGGCGGACGTAGCCCTCTTCGAACACGTGTACGCGCAGACCGAAGTGCTCGGCGACAGAATGCATGTGCCGGTGAACTTCGCGGCAGTCACCGAACATCAGAACATCGGTGACACCCTCCCGGCGAACGAAGTCGCCATACCAAGCATGAAGCTCGGAAACCCGTCCGACGTAGTTGAGCGGATTGCGTGTCCTGCCGTAGAACCAGTCGCCGCCACAGAAATTAACGCGATGTACCACGTGCCCCCGCTCGATCAAGGCATCCGCGAGCCGACTGAAAAACGACGAAGCCGTGCCTTGCAGCACAAGAAATGAGCGAGGCATCGAAAATACCAACCGGCGAATTGACCCGACCGAAGAAAGACTCTATCGGCCCTTTTAGCTATTAAATTTTCCAGCTGGCGGCTTGACCGCTCGTCTTTCTAGGAGCCGGTGAATATAACACCTCTCACCCGAAAAGAAAAATTGGTTCCGCCGAGCCGCGCCGCCGTATTTGCGCAAATGTAACGCGACGAGACCAGAGATAGCACAATCCCCCCTCGCTCGCTATAATCAGCCGCCCCGCTCCTTGGCCGCCGCGCTTCGTCGTCCGGTAGAAATGCTACAGCTGGCCGGACGTCGTCCGCCTGCGTCCAGACGGTGCGACAGGTGATCGAAAGGGCCAGCAATGCCCCCGCTACCACCGCTTCGTGACCGTGTCATTAAATTGAATCCGCTCTTTAGTCGAAAGGAGAGAATATCCCTTTTGACAGTATGTGCAGAGCTAATCAGCCTGGATGGATGGAAGTTGGAAAACGTATCTGGCAGCGCCTCAATCTCTACGTCCGGAACACCGAAAGCGAACCTGTTTGGACGCCTGAAAAGGCTCAACCGCCTTTTTGTCGTGACAGTGGCCGCACCTACGCTCATCGCGACCCTTTATTACGGCCTCATCGCTTCAGACGTCTACGTGTCCGAGTCGCGCTTCGTGGTTCGTAGCGCGCAGCGGGCCGCACAAACCGGTATGGTTGGCGCCCTATTGGAGGGCACTGGTCTCGGGCGCGGACAAGATGACGCGTATCCCGTCATCGATTACATCCAGTCACGGGATGCACTCACCGAGCTCAACCGCCAAAACTACGTCCTCGACGCATACTCGAAGCAGGGTGACTTTTTCAGTCGCTTCAATGCGACGCTCGACGGTAGCTTCGAATCGCTGTGGAAGTATTACGGCAAGCGCATCGTGTCAGTCAATTTCGACTCCGCTTCGTCCATCACGACTCTGCAGGTGCGCGCCTACACGGCCGAGGACGCACACAGGATCAGTTCTCAGCTTCTGACGCTAAGCGAACGGCTTGTCAACCGGATGAACGAACGCGCAGCTACGGATACCGTGCAATTTGCACAGCGTCAGGTCGACGCAGCCGTCGCCAAGGCGAAGGATGCCGCGGTCGCGCTCGCCGCGTACAGAAACTCGAACTCGGTCTTCGATCCCGAAAAGCAATCTGCGCTCCAGTTGCAGCAGATTACGAGCCTGCAGACCCAGTTGTTTGCCGCCCAGACCCAATTGCGGCAACTGCAGTCGATCGCTCCGCAAAATCCGCAGGTCGCCGTCCTCAAAAACAGCATCAGCGAGACCGAACAACAGATCAAGGAAGCGACGGGTGGCGTAGCAGGGAGCAGGAACTCACTGTCGAACAAGACAGCGAGCTATACGCGCCTGCAACTCGATGCTCAGTTTGCAGACAAGCAGCTCGCATCCGCAATGGCGGCCATGGAAACTGCACGCGCCGAGGCACAACGCCAGCAACTCTACCTGGAGCGTCTCGTTCAGCCGAATACGCCGGACGTCGCGATCGAGCCGAAACGGCTGAAGTCGATCTTCGAGGTTTTCGCGCTCGGCATGATCGCCTGGGGCATCCTGAGCCTGCTGCTCGCGGGTGTGCGTGAGCACCACGACTGATAGCTAGCGGCAATGGCACATCACGATACTCCGCTATCTCGCTCGCTCACAATTCAGACGCGCATTGTGAGCGCTCTGCTGATGCGAGAAATACTGACGCGATTCGGCCGGCACAACATCGGCTTTCTGTGGATCTTTTTCGAGCCGATGATGTTTACGGTGGGCGTGCTCATGCTGTGGACGCTCACGAAGGCAACGCACGGCTCGACATTGCCGATAACGGCATTCGCGATCACCGGCTACTCTCCCGTTCTGCTGTGGCGCAATTGCGCGAATCGCTGCGCACTTGCGATCCTTCCGAATCAGGCGCTGCTCTATCACCGCAACGTGCGCGTCGTCGATTTTTTCTTCGCCCGCCTCCTGCTGGAAATATCGGGCGCCACGATGTCGTTTACGTTTCTCTCCGTCCTCTTCATCGCCGCAGGCATGATGAAGCCGCCCGAGGACCTGACGATGATCATCGGCGCATGGCTTCACTTGGCAGTATTTGGTACCGGGCTCGCGCTCATCATCGGCGCACTGTCCGAGCGCAGCGAAGCGGTGGACCGCATCTGGCACACCGTCGCCTATCTTATGTTCCCGCTGTCCGGTTCGATTTTCATGGTGTCGTGGCTGCCAGAGAAATTTCAGAAAGTCATTTTGCTACTGCCGATGGTGCACGGCACGGAAATGCTCCGGGGCGGCTACTTCGGCTCGCTCGTCAAGCCGCATTACAGCATCCCGTATATGGTCTTCAGCGACATGATCCTTTTGCTGATCGGTCTCTATTTCGTGCGCGATGCAAGCATGAGAGTGGAACCCGAATGATCGAACTCGAAGGCGTCTGCAAGGACTATCACACGCGGCAAGGCACGCGACGCGTACTGAACAAGGTCAATCTGCAGGTTCGGCAAGGCGAAAAAGTCGGCATTCTGGGTCGCAACGGGGCCGGAAAATCGACGTTGATCAGAATGATCAGCGGGGCCGAACTGCCGACTGCCGGCCGCATTCGTCGGAGCATGCAGGTGTCTTGGCCGCTCGCATTCGGAGGCGCGTTCCAAGGCAGCCTGACCGGCATGGACAATTTGCGATTCATCTGTCGAGTCTATGGCGCAGACGCGAAGGCAGCTGAACCATTCGTTCAGGAATTTTCAGAGCTCGGCTACTATTTGCGTGAGCCGGTCAAGAGTTATTCCGCCGGGATGCGCGCTCGCCTTGCGTTCGCAATTTCAATGGCCATCGAATTCGATTGCTTCCTGATCGACGAAATCGTCGCAGTCGGCGATAGCCGGTTCCACGCGAAGTGCCATCACGAACTGTTCGAACGACGCAAGGACCGCGCACTGATCATTGTGAGCCATGATGCAAGCTACATACGGGAACATTGTGATCGCGCGGCAGTGCTGATTGCGGGCAAGTTGCACGCATTCGACGTGGTCGAGGAAGCCTACGCGTTCTATCAGGAGAACGCCGCCTGACACCCCGCACTGCCAACGCTGGCCGTTTGAATCACTTCAAAGCCGCCGCCCTTCAGTTCACTGCGATATGGTTGTCGGCGCGCCGCACGCCCGCTGCCAGAAATGCCGCACGCGCATTGGTGCCGGCACACCGAGTACCAGCGAGGCGCCGCCAACTGCTCGTCGACGTATCCATCATCGCGGTTCATGATGCCGGTACCGGCATTCAACGGGTTGTCCGCTCGTTGTTAACGCAGCTCCTGCTCTCACCCCCCGCTGGATTCGAGGTGCGCCCCGTCTGGGCGACTCGCACAATCCCGTTCCACTACGCAGATCATCTGCTCGGGCTCGCGCCTTACGACACGACGCCGAAAGGTGCACCCGTCGATGTTGCGAACGGTGATATTTTCCTAGGTCTCGACCTTACCAGTCGCATCCTGCCGAGACGGCAGCACGATCTGCTCGCGTGGCGAAAGCAAGGCGTGCGGTGTGCGTTCGTCGTCTACGATCTGCTTCCACTACAACACCATCGTTGGTTCACTCCGCGCGCGCATCGCTCGTTCCGACATTGGCTATCCACAATTGCAATTCACGCCGATGAATTCTGGTGCATATCGCGCACCGTCGCGAGCAACGTGGATATCCTGATGCAGCAGCGCTTCGGTCTTGCTCGAGCAGAGATTCCGGCACGTTGGTTTGAGCTTGGTGCTGACAGACTTGATCGTGCACGCGTCGACGAAGCTGCGTCGCACTCCGTATCTGCGCGATTTGCTCGCCCAATGTTGTTGATGGTTGGCACGATCGAGCCCCGCAAAGCGCATGCACAGGTACTCGACGCACTCGACTTGCTGTGGGACAACGGCGAGCAACCAACGTTAGTGATCGTCGGCAAGAAAGGATGGCACGTAGATGAGCTCGTTGAACGCCTAGCGCGGCATCCGCAAAATGGCAGGTCGCTATTTTGGCTCAGCGAAGTCGATGATGCGCAACTGGAAACCTTCTACACGCAGGCGGATGGTCTCATCCTGGCATCCGAGGCCGAAGGTTTCGGACTTCCGATTATCGAGGCCGCACGTCACGACAAGCCGCTGTTTCTGCGTGATCTCCCCGTATTTCGCGAAGTTGCCGGCGAACATGCGACCTATTTCTCGGCCTCGGACGGGCACATGCTCGCACGCCAAATGTCCGACTGGCTCACACAACTTGCGACAGGTGCTGCGCCACGCAGCGGCTCGATCGAGCCGATCAGTTGGGCCGCGAGCGCCAAACAACTAGCAACGTTCGTGATCGAGCTGGCTGCAAGATAACTCAGGCTAATCTTCGACACACGTCCAGCGTACGCTCCGCACATCTCGTCCAGGTCGCCACACTCGCAACTTGCAGCCCGCGAGCGACCGCAGCTGTGCGCCACTCCCCATCACAAATTACACGCTCAATTCCGTCACGCAACGATGCGTCATCTCCTGGCTCAACAAGCCATGCAGCGCCGTCGGCCACCTCGGGCAACGACGAGGAACGGGACGTAAGCGTCGGCACGCCGCTTGCGAACGCCTCCAGCACCGGTAGGCCAAAGCCTTCGTAGAGCGACGGGAAAAAAAACGCGTGCGCTCCTGCGTAGAGCAGCGGCAACAGAGGCTCCGGAACAAAACCCAAATACCGTAACCACCCTTCTGCCTCACCCTTCGCGATCCTTCCGCGCAACTCGTCGTTCAGCCAACCCGAACTCCCGGCAAGCACGAGCGGGTAACGGCCCCGCAAATCAACAGGCAACGCCGAATACGCTGCAAGCAATGCGTCGACTCGCTTTCTCGGCTCCAGCGTTGATACGCAAAGCGTATAGGCGCCAGGAGATAGACGATACTGGTTCAGCGCAACGACGAGATCTTCGCGATCGTAAGGCCTGAATTCCGGCGGGACCCCAAGGGGAACCGAGGTGATATTGTCCAGCGACCAGCCAAAATACTCCGACACTTCTCGTTTTATAGCCTCGGAATCGGTGATGATATGTGCGGTGCGACGCAGTGTCGACGCAAAGCTTCGCTCGAAATGGCGAATGCGTTCTATCGGGTGAGTCTCCGGGTATTTGAAAACGGACAGGTCATGAACCGTAATCACTCCGTCTTCCACATACTCCGGCAGGAAATAGTTCGGAGAATGAAAGATATGTGTTCGGAGCGCGCGCTGTTGCCGCCAACTCCTCATGGCGGCAGAAGCACGCGACCAGAATCCCCCATTTTGGCGCGCTGCAACGCTCCGCCGCGGTTGGCCATCTAGTAGTTGCCCGGGATCGCCAACCCATTCCCCCGCGAAGTAATAAAGGACGGCATCAAGATCGCCAGCGGGTGCCGCTCGATAGTACTTCGCCAACTCCCATGTATATCGCCCAATGCCGGTCAGCGGCGGAACGATCGCGTCGACTGCGAGAATCAACTTCAATCGACACTCTCCAGCATCCACTTGAGCGTGTCGCCCAACGGAATCGGCCGCGGCGCTTCGCCGATAGCCCGACGCAATTTGCTGTCGTCACCGACCAGCTTGCGAACTTCGTTCGCACGCACGAAGTTCGGATTGACGCGAACTTCAGGTCGATAGCCCGCCAGTTTCTCCATGATGGATAGCACTTCCTGAAGCGAGTAGCCAGTACCCGAGCAGACGTTAAACGTCTCACCTGCAAACGCGCCGGTCAACAACCGTTCATAGATCGCGACGACCGCCCGTACGTCGGAGAAATCCCGTATCACATCGAGATTTCCGAGCTCTAGAACCGGGGTATGCGAACGGAAGCATGAGACTATCTTCGGCAGAAGAAAATTCTCAGCCTGACCGACGCCCGTATAGTTGAATGGCCGCACGAATACAATCGGCAACTGCTCGCTCCAGAGTCGGGCGGCATATTCCATCGACAGCTTGCTGACCGCGTAGTCATTGGCCGGCGCCGGGGGCACCGATTCGTCGATCACTTCGCAATCAGCGTTACCGTAGATATTCGCGCTGCTCGCAATAAGCACTGCATCCGGTTGATGCGAAGACGACGATAACGCTGCGAGCAGGTTCCGCGTGCCGACCACGTTGGTCTGGTAAATCGAGCTAATATCATCATGTGCAACGAACGCGATCGCAGCAAGGTGCGCAACCATGTCCGGCCTTTCGAGCTCGACGATCTCCGACAGCCGCCGACGGTCGAGCAGGTCTACAACGTGAGTAGGCCACTCCCAGCTCGGGCCCGCCCGATGGGCAAGCCCACATACATCATGGCCGCTCGCCGCCAACTGGCGCGCGAGGTAGCGGCCTGTAAAGCCGCCGATCCCGGTAATTAGTACTTTCGCCATGAATCAGAAAGAAAAACCAATCTCGTTGCGGCGAATATCCGCCTCGACCATCATCTGGCAGAGTTGCTCGAGAGTCGTGGTCGGCCTCCAGCCGAGCGCATCGCGCGCTTTTTGCGGATCACCGATCAGCAATTCCACTTCGGCCGGTCGATAGAATTTGGGATTGATGCGCACGATCGTCTTGCCCGACGTCCGGTCGATACCGATCTCGTGTTCATCGCGCCCCTCCCAGGCAAGTTCGAATCCGGCTGCCTGCGCAGCCATGCTAACGAAGTCGCGCACAGTTTCCGTCCGATTGGTTGCCAGCACATAGGTATCCGGCCGGTCGGCCTGAAGCATGCGCCACATGCCTTCGACATATTCCTTTGCGAAACCCCAATCGCGCTTTGCATCCAGATTGCCCAGTTCCAGCACGTCAAGCTTACCGAGGCGGAGCTTCGCAACGCTGTCAGTGATTTTCCGGGTAACGAACTCTCGACCCCGCAACGGCGACTCGTGGTTGAACAAGATCCCGCTGCACCCGAAAATATTGTAGCTCTCGCGGTAATTGACCGTGATCCAGTGCGCATAGAGCTTGGCGACACCATACGGACTACGCGGGTAGAAGGGTGTCTGTTCGGTTTGTGGAATCGCCTGTACCTTACCGAACATTTCGGACGTGCTCGCCTGATAGAAACGAATCGCCGGATTGACGATGCGGATTGCTTCGAGCAAATTCAGCGGGCCAATTCCAGTGATCTCAGCCGTCGTTACCGGCTGATCGAACGACACACCGACGAAGCTTTGCGCCGCGAGATTGTAAACTTCCGTCGCACCGGTCTGTTGAAGGAGACGAATGCTGGAGCTCAAATCCGTCAAGTCGTATTCGACCAGATGCAGATTCGGATGCGCAGCAATTCCGAGTTCCTCGATCCGCCAGAAATTCACGGAACTCGTGCGGCGGTAAGTGCCGTAGACGACATAGCCCTTCTCGAGCAGGAGTTCGGCAAGATAAGCGCCGTCTTGCCCAGTAATACCAGTGATGATTGCGGTAACGCTCATTTTTTACTCACTCGCTTCTATTGAACTTGATCCTCAGAACCGATTCCTTTAGCTTTCGATTCGTTCGATTCACCTTACCGCTTCGAGATTTCCAGTCGCGTAAGCTGCGCACGCGCGCCTCGATCGATGCAGCGCACCTCGAAATCATCGAGCGTTCGCTCGACATCGATATTGAACTCCACGACAAGAGATTCATTCGCCGACGCTGCCCGGGGGAATCGCACGTCGCCCCGCCACAGGCACTGCCGCCCTTCATCCGCGACGAAGTCGAACAACAGATTGGCGTCCTTTTCGACATCCGCGACGCCAAATACCTTCACTGTGTAGTTCCCCACTTCAATCGAACGGTGCGGACCATACATCAAAAATCCGTCGTTTCCGGTGCCCTGCAACCCTGACCCGACATGAATGCCGATTTGCGTACTGCAATCGTGCCCAGGATAAATTGACATACCCGCATTCGAGCCGTCAGCCAGAACGCCATCGATAACGCCCTTTACTACGCTCGCTGTGTCCGACCACGTGCGCACCCGGTATTCCTTCTTCACACGGCGCTCGATTTCTGCCACCTTAGCCGGTGTCGTGCACCACTCAAGAATCGCATGTGCCCATGCATGAACATCCCAGGCCGGCAGATACCTGACCAGATCCCGACCGACTTCCGGCAGCGAACCTTGATCCGAACTCAGGACCGCCTTGCCCATGGCCAGTGCTTCGCCGACCGGCAATCCCCAGCCCTCATACAGAGACGGATACGTGCAGAATAGCGCGTGTTTATACAACTGCATCAACTCGTAGTCAGTGACGTGATTTAGTTGCCCAATCTTGTCTTGCGTCAGCGGATCAAGCTCGATGTCCTTCAGCAAATCACCGACTCCCCAACCCGGCATCCCGACGAATACAAGCTTCGGCAACGCGTCACCGTGCCCGTCCCGACACAGACGATGATATGCGCGGTACAGGATTTCATGATTCTTGCGCCGCTCGATTGTCGACACGAAGAGAATGAACGGCTTCCGGAGTACTGCCTGCACTTCCGATCCGAGTTCGCCTTCACCTGTCGGAACATTGTCGCCGAGAGGAATGACATGAGACGGGCGGATCGGAGACCCGATCTTGTCGCAAAGATCGAGATAGTCCTTCTTGGTCTGCTCCGAAATGCACAGGACAGCGGTCGAGCCCCACGCGAGGGAATTGAAGTACTCCTTGAATCGGCTCGATACGTCGCCGACGCAATATTGCGGAAACAACACCGGAATCAGATCGTAGCAGCACGTTATGACGTGAATGCCCTTCTTTTTCCGTAGATTGTAAAACTCGGAGGAATAGGATTGGTCCCAGTCCAATCCGATCGACACGACAATATCGCCCGCGACAGGTGACAGACGATATTGCGGATCGCCGGTCGGCACCTCGAACTGCACGCCGCGCGCCCCGCTTTGCGAAGCTGATTTCTTGCCGAACAACTCCATTGCCCGATACATGAAACGTCGCGACAGATCAAACGACTCAGTCTTGGGGAGCATCATATCGATGGCGTCGTCAATTTCAGACGACCGCTCGCCGACGGGCTCTGCCCACTCGATGAACTGCCCCTCTCGCCAGATGCACTTCCGGAAGCGTTGCTTTCCGTACAACGCCTCGAGTTCGTTACAGAGCGCCTGCTCGACACGAACGATGCCAACGGGGGGGCGGTTCCAGTTTGCACTGGTCGTGACGTTCATCCAAATCAGCGGTGCATTATTTTGCGGCATGCATCATCCTTTCTTCACAACTCGACATCTCCTCGACATCCAGGAGACGCCACGGCAGCGTGTGTGTTGACTCTTCCTGCATTCAGGCCTGCTGTTGCAGTCCCTGCTTGAATTCTGCGGTAGACGATCGCTTCACGCCAAAGCCGGTCGCATAGTCAACAAGCTCGCGCAGCGTCTCGTCCCAAAGCACCGATTCTCGCCCGGCCATTTCCTGCTGCGTAAGCCGCAAGGGTGCAGCCGCCATGGACTCTCTCAGTGCGACCACGAATGAGCGGCTGTCGTCTGCGATCGATACGCCTTCCGCGTTGGCAAATTTATCGAACCCGCGCATCGCAACTGATGTCGCGACAATGTGCTTGCCCGCCCAAAGTGCTTCAGCCGTCTTGAGATTGGTGCCGCCACCGTGCGTGATCGGCAGGATGATCGTATGTGCGATCGTCAGCAGTCCCTGGAGACACTCTTCCGAAACGACTCCTGCGGAAATGGTCGCCCGGCTCAAGCCGGCCGCTCGATGAAAACGAGCATCCCCTGCGATCGATGGGCCAACGCCACCGACCAGAACGATCGCCTCGTCGGGTGCAATGCACCCGACGCCACTGCCGAACATATCGAAAAATCCGGTGATGTTGGGCGGATGCGCCGAGCCACAGAGCAATGCGATTTTCCGGTGCTGGGCAACTCGGTTCGCCTGCTCGAGACCATCAACTGTCACGGTCCGACGCGCGACGCCGTTCTGCGCAAGAATGCACTTGGCCCCCGTGCGTGACTGCATCCACTCGAGATCCTCCTGCGATACCGCACATACGCCATGCGCATTGCGCAACGCCTTGAGTTCAGTTTCGCGGATCAGGTCGCGAGCTCGTTCCGCGTCTTCAACCGTCAGATACTGAGCAACGATGTCATAGCGCAACTGGCTTTCGATATTTTCGGAACCGTAGATCAGCACTGTTCTATTCAGTTTTCTTTCGGTTACGAATCGCTTCGCGAAATCAAACAGCCAGGGGTTCTCGATCAGAATCAAATCCGGGGCCGAGTCGATCTTGCTGGCGAGCGATCGATAGGCCTCATCGTCCTCAGCATAGAGACGGCCGATTGCCCAATCCTCCATCAACAGCGGATTCGAGATGTATCGCCGTAGCGGTTCATGCCCTGGGTACTCGCAAAAATACTCTTCCGGCGCGTATTGATCGCTTCCCAGTACACCTGCGGATTGCACCTGATGTCCAGCAGCGCGCAGCACCCGCACGATGTTCGCCACCCGATGTTGGCCGCCGTGTGCTGGCGTTCCGATCGGATACGTGCTTAGCGTCAATATCTTCATTTGCCGTTACTCGTTGCATGAGATTTTGCAGACAATTCCATCTGACTTTGATAATTTTGCTGCATCTCTTCCCCCATCCTGATCAAGTGATTTTCGAGCGCGCGAAGATCCTTGAGATGGCGATTGACGCTGAAGAAGAAGCAAACGCCCTGAATGAGGCTACCAAGCACCGGAACACCAAACAATTTGTTCGCCAGAATCGCACCCCTCAGATGCGCGATTCTGACATTATGTCGCCGAGCCTCTTTCGAATTCTGGATATCCGATAAAATAATAGCCTTGCTCACCCCTGCGCGCACCCGGCTCAGATAGTGCCGCTCACCGTATTCGTCCGGCTCCCGCTTCAATAGTGCAAGATAAGCCGCTCGAACGAAATTCCTGTCATGCAGCAAAAGGAAGTCCTCTAGACCGTATTTCCCGTCGCCACGAAGGACAAACTCCGGCTGGAAGTTGATTTTCAATTTTCTCATGTGGTTCACACCTTGTTCCGCTGACCCCGTAGCCCTCATAGAATCCACTGATTGAGAAAGATGCTTCAGGTCAATTCCCGCGTCGGGTGCTCCTAGCGAGAACGCCCTCGAAAACCAACCGCGCGCGCGCTCCGCTCGCCCGACACGATATCCTTCCCATAGATACGCAGCACTTCTTTCAGCCATCGAAAGCACGCGCTCCTTGAAGACGTCTATTTCAGCCGAGTAATCCGACCGAATTTTTTCACGCTCTTCCGATGCAGATGCCGCGACCACTTCACATTGCCGAATCAACTCGACTTCTCGCGCGCGGCATCTGTCCCGCTCATCTTGATGCGACCGACGCAACCCGGCCAGTTCCGTCGCAAAATGATCGCTTAATCGAGCACGCTCAACCTCGGCCGCCTCCCGAAGTGTGCGGGCCTGCCGTTCGAGCGCCTGGTCCGCCTGCCTTGCCTGCTGTCGCCCCGCCTCGGTCAATGCCCCGACTTCGGCAAGGGTGCTCTGCAAGGTTTCGGTCCAGTAGAGCTCCCGCTCATCGAGCGTGTGCTGCCACGCGCGCTCATGCTCGGCATGTGCTTTCGACTGCGACGTCAGGATCGTTTCAACTCGCTCCGACACCTCGATTACTTGGCGCCGCGCCTCCTGCTCGACCGCAGCCGAATGCTCGAGGACATCCTTCGCCTGTTCCACTTGCTGCCGAGCCGCCTCCGATAACGCACGCACTTCATCTCGGGATTCCTGCAACATACCGGCCCAATAGCGTTCGCGCTCATCGAACATCCGCTGCCACGCCTGCTCCTGTTCAGTATGCGCCCGCAACTGGGATTCGTGCGTGGCATCCACTCGCATCAACAATTCGAGCATTTGTCCGCGCGCCGCCTCCTCGACGGCGGCCAATTGCTTGAGCGTAGCCGCAAACTCCGTCCGGATTTTGGCAAGTTCGTCAGCCTGTTCCCGGTCACGCTCACCCCACAGGCATTCCTGTTCGCGCAGTTTCCGCTCTAGCGTCAGCAGTTCGTCCCGCGCCGCCAGCTGCCCTTCCGCATCACGCTGATTGAGGGATTCGATTTCGCGAAGCAATGCTCGAATGCGAGCTTGACTGTCTTCATCATGCTGACGCAATTCTTTTCTGGTCGCCTCGAGCGCCGCGTTGTCGCGCTCGACAATTTGACGATGAAACGGTGCGCTCGCTTCGCCGCCGAGCGCGAAATCGTCAAATACGTTAGGCGGCACTTCGAATGCGTGCTTGAGCTCGCGACGCTCTTCGGCGACGTAGTATCTATTCAGTCCGTCGAAATAAACGAAACTATATCCGCGCCGGTCCAGCGCAGACTCCCAAACGTCGTGACAATCGATCTGCGAGAGTGGCAACGTGCTCTCGACCACCACGATCCATGGACGTGCCGCGTTCTCTCCCCAGCTATCAAGCACCTGACGCTCAAACCCTTCGACGTCGACTTTGAGCCAATGGATGTCTTTATCGCCCACGGCTTCGAACACCGATGCGAGCGTCACGCACGGCACAACTATTTCCCGATCCTGAAAACCGCGCACCCTATGTTGCTCAACGATCTTCTCGTCCGCAGTCGAGATGCCCGTCCCTGGAATCTCGTAGAATCGCAACGCAGTGGATTCCCCGCCGACGGCTGACTGAAGCACCGTTTCGTCCGGCCGCTCCCGCCTCAACGCTTCAGCGTAGTATGGCGTCGGCTCGACATGTATGCCGCGCCAGCCCTGTTCATAGAAAAGCAGGCTGACGGAATCAATACGCGGATCTTGCGCACCGATATCAATATAGAAGCCACGCTCGATATGCTTCAGCGCGCGCCACAACATCACGTCTTCGAAATTTTGTGCGTAAGAAGTAATCATCTGACCATGAATTCGAAGCCAACGTGCTTTCCGCTCTGGGTGGATGATGTGGGCGATAAGGATATCGCCGCACCGCCGTATACTTTGTGCATTCACCTGAATGGCTGCGCGCAAACCACCACATCGCAGCCTGTTCATCCGCTCCAGATCAAACGGCAGAGCAAAGCCCGGACGGCAAATATCGCCCGAGCTTCCCCTGCCTTATCTATAGGTTTGAATGCTCGTTGTGACCGGATACGCAACAGAAAACACCAAATTCAGGAATTTTTGCAACTCGGTAACTGCCGAATTCGACACGTACAGCAGATCTTTGTTGTCCATCATAAAGTTCTGTGCAACGAAGAATGCGTTCGGATCTCGTAAGTTCATCCGATAGACAACCGGCACCTTACCGTCGATCGTCGTCTGCGCTGGCGAGTTGGGCCACGGCAATGCCTTCGCATCCTCGAAGCGGAAGATGAACACGCCCTGCGCATCCGAACGCGCATCCTGCAGGCCACCCGCTCGCGCCAACGCCTGCGCCAGCGTAATACCTTGCGCCTCGAAGTTGATTTCCTCGTTCTTGCCGGTCGCACCCAACGCTGTGAAACTGTATGGCTGGAACAACGCAGTCACAACATCCCCCGCGCGCAGCGGCACATTCTGCCGCGGATCGCGAATTACCGACTCGAGCGGCAGCGAAGCAACGAGGTCGCCACGCGTCACTTGGACAGTAATCTTGTCAACAGGCTGCCGGACACCGCCCGCCGCTGCCAGCGCATCAAGTAGTCGCTCACCTCGGGCTGACAACGGCATTCGATCGTTCTTGACGACATCGCCGACGACCGTCACATAGGAAGTGGCGTTGTGCGAAAGCTTCACAAGCACCTGCGGATCGTGGGCCATATTTTTCAGGCGCACAGCAATGGCACGCTGCAACTCCGCCGGTGTTCGCCCGACAGCTTTGATTTGACCGGCAAACGGAATATTGATCGTACCGTCCCCGTCAATGACCTGATCCGGCAGAACTGTCACCCTTGCGTTGGTCGACCCGGCTTTCGAATCCCCCGTTTGCGCAACGCCGAACAGCGTCGCTGGCGGCGCCTCCCATATCGATACCTCGATCGTGTCGCCAACCCCGAGTTGCTGCCGAAAACGCAAGTCATTTCCGAGCAGCGAGGAAAAATCTCCGCGCTTGCGTTCTGCGAACAGTTGACGCGCAACATTGTCAGTCACGTCAACGACCTGGATACGGGGAGGATTCGCCGGATTAGGGACTTGATCGGGAGCCGCAACGATCTGGGAGCGGCTAGGACCCGACGTGGGAATGCTGGAGCAGCCAACAAGCAAAACCGTACAGATCGAAAGTGCTGCAAAAGAAACGCTGCGAGTCAAACGTAACATGTATCGTCGGGCCCAGAATTTGGCGAAGGCGGAAATTGTCGCACGTTCGAAGATGCAATAGAATATTTCGGTATTATTTGCCCGCCAATCACTCTGAAATGAAACGGGCCGTACGCACAACTTGATCGACAATCCAGCTTTCCGCGCTTCCGCGTCTGGATTCGGTTCGCGCCCTCATTCATTGACAGATCGATTCTTCGTGACACAAATTCTCCTAGACGTCACACGGCTGACACGCAGATGCTATGAAGGCCTGCTCCCGACGGGTGTCGACCGCGTCGGCCTTGCCTATATTCGACGGTATGGCGATGAGGCTCGCTGCGTCCTGAGTAACCAGGGCTTCTCTGTAATTCTGACAGAGCGCGACTCACAGAAAACGTTTGCGATGTTGCTATCACAGCGTCCAGAACGGCATTCAATCGTCAGCCTGCTAGCGCGCGCTTGGCTCAATGGAACGCGTCGTGCACCCCACGTCGATTCGACACTATTGCATACGAGCCATACCGGTATGGAGTTTCCGCGCTACTACAAGGCAATGCAAAGAAGAAACGGGCGCGCGATATTCATGGTCCATGATCTGATTCCGCTGACACACGCGGAATATAGCCGCCCCGGCGTCGACAGCACTCATCGTAAGCGAATCCATACGGCACTACGTCACGCAGACGGGCTCATTGCGAACTCGCGGGGAACGCTTGACGCTCTCGCCGCCGAGGCCGTGAAGGCCGGAATTGCCCTGCCACCGAGCGTCGTCGCACCGCTCGCCAGCGGCACCACACCACAACCGGCCCTCACTGCCCCTCTCGCAACCCCGTATTTCGTCATGCTTGGCACCATCGAGCCGCGCAAGAATCATTGGTTCATGCTGCATGTGTGGCGCCGACTTGTCGAGCAACTCGGCGATCAGGCTCCGAAGCTTGTTGTTATCGGCCGGCGTGGCTGGGAGTGCGAAAATGTGGTCGACATGCTTGAGCGCAGCGCACCACTGCGGGGGATCGTCATCGAACAGTCCAACTGTTCCGACGACGAGTTGCACGCCTGGCTACAACACGCACGCGCGCTGCTTTTCCCGTCCTTCGTCGAAGGCTACGGCATGCCGCTCGTCGAAGCCCTTGAGTCACGCATTCCGGTCTTGGCAAGCGACCTCGACGTATTTCGCGAGATCGCGACGGACGTGCCGGATTATCTTGATCCCCTGAACGGCCCCGCATGGCTCGACCGCATTCAAGCGTACTCTCAAGCGAATAGTGCGGAACGCGACGCCCAACTTGAGCGCATTACGCATTTTCGAGCGCCCACATGGGCGTCTCATTTCGACGCGGTCGATCGCTTCATTGTTTCGCTACAGTAAGTCATGAACCAATCCGCAGCGCGTCCATTCGATGTACGCAGTGTAATCCGTGGGTCGCGCCTCGCGAGCGTGCTCTCGCGGCGCTCGAACTGCGTGTGGCTCGACCATTGGAGCGGCCGCATCACTCTGTACATCGCCCGTACAACCGGAATCGCGACGCAACTCGCGTGGCCCGGCCCGATTGCGGCACCTGCCATACCTGGCACCCCGTTGCGCTCGTGGTTCAGCCTGCCATCTACTGCGTGCGGGCCACATGCGCTCATATCCGCACTCGATCAGGCGCTATTGGCCGACCCATCGGCCGGAAAAAAACCTGGAATCATCCAGTTGATGACACGGGTGCTGAGCACGGACGCGCTTCATCAATGCGGTCGAGACAGGCGCCATCCCGTTTCGCTCGAGACACCGCGTAATCCATCTCACATACTCCTCATCGACGAACGGAACACGTCTGCAACGAATATTCACGCGTCGGCGACAGCGCGATCCAAGGCCTTTGCTTCAATGATCCAAGCAGCATGCGCGGCTCATCCGGATGCGGAATTCTGGCTGATCCGCAGCGGTGATCCGGGCTCAGGCCCTTGGCTATCCGCATCCTCCTCCCTGCCGGCCAACATCCGTCTCCTGACTCCGCCGTATTCACTCGCCGAAGCACTGCGCCACGTCGAACGTGTTTTCGTTGTCGAAGCATCTGAGGGCATTTGTGGACTGCTCGCCGACGTTCCAACTCATGTCTTCGGAACACCCTATTACGCAGGCTGGGGACTTACGCACGACCATGCGGGATTGCCGAGCCGACGCGCGCGACCGACGCTCGCCGCATTGTTCGATGTGGTCTTTCTGCGATTCGTCCGTTACCTAGATCCATCTACTCTCGCACACGGCCCGCTTGAATCCGTACTCGACAGCATCGAATTGCAACATGAAGTGGCGCAACGGTTCACTGACCTTCAATCAGTCGTCGCGATCCGCTTTCAGCGCTGGAAGCGGCCGTTCGCAACCCCCTTTCTCACGGCAGGCGGTGGCAGGCTTCGGTGGACGCAGGAGTTGGAAAGCGTGCGAACAGGCGAATGCGTTGCGCTGTGGGGCGCACGGCCCACGGAGAACATCGCGCCAAACGTCCCGCATGTGCGCATCGAAGATGGATTCATTCATTCGCTGGGACTCGGTTCCGACATGAGCGCGCCGTACAGCCACGTACTCGACCGACGCGGCCTATATTTCGACGCACGCCAGCCGAGCGATCTGACCATACTACTCAATGAGACCGAATTCAGCGACGCAGAACTTGCCCGGGCGGCCGTACTGCGAGAGCAACTCGTCCGACTCGGCATCACCAAATACAATCTGGGCCGTCGCCCCCCTGCGTGGCAAGCGCCATCTGACAGGCAGGTCGTGCTGGTGCCAGGACAGGTTGCCGACGATGCATCCATTCGACTCGGCACGCAGGGGCTTTGCACGGCCGATGCGCTATTGCGTGAGGTCCGTGCACGCCGACCTCATGCATTCATCGTCTATAAGCCTCACCCGGACGTGTTGTCCGGAAATCGCAACGGGGTCATCGATGTGTCGGGGCTAGCCGACGTGATCGACAGCGACGCCGACTTGCTGTCGCTTATCG
The DNA here is from genome assembly GCF_001028665.1 of Burkholderia pyrrocinia. Classification (NCBI taxonomy): domain Bacteria; kingdom Pseudomonadati; phylum Pseudomonadota; class Betaproteobacteria; order Burkholderiales; family Burkholderiaceae; genus Burkholderia; species Burkholderia pyrrocinia. The sequence continues at coordinate 2,043,683 of NZ_CP011503.1, read as the reverse complement.
AGGCAGCGGACGAGATTCACACTCTTTCATCGCTTTCAGGATTCGATGCGTTACTGCGAAACAAGGCAGTCTTCACTTATGGATTACCCTTTTATGCCGGCTGGGGCCTGACGCATGACATGCTGGTGCAGCCCTGGCGCAAACGTCGGTTGACACTCGATATGCTAGCGGCGGGAGTCCTTTTGCGGTACCCGGTGTATTGGGACTGGAAGCTCGGCATATTCACGACGCCGGAAGCAGTCGTCCACCAACTGGCCCTTCCTGCTGCGCGGCCGCTCGACAAGATCCGGGGCAACCGCACACGCCCGCTTATAAAGGCGCTACGTTGGACGCGCAACGCATTTCGCTACGCAGTGTGGCAAAGCAGACAAAAAAACAACGGGAATGACGACGACTTCACGTATTAAACATTGTTAAGAATTGGCATATTTAAAGTAGTCAAGAATAGTCGGCTCGCGTCATTAATCGCCGGCACTGAGAGCTTTTCAATCTGAGGCAATGATGAACATCTACCCGGTAATTCTGTGCGGCGGCAGCGGCACCCGCCTTTGGCCCATGTCGCGCGGCGGCTATCCGAAGCAATACCTGAAGCTGACGGGCGAACAGACGCTCGTCCAGCAGACCGCCTCCCGCCTTCAACACATTCCAGGTGCCGCGGCCCCCATCATCGTCACCAACAACGATCAGCGCTTCCTGGTCGCGGAACAACTCCGTCAGGTCAACATCACGCCATCGTCGATCGTGCTTGAGCCGGTCGGCCGCAACACCGCGCCCGCGATCGCGATCGCCGCGCTGCTTGCATTGCACGACTCGCCCGACGCGCTGCTGCTGGTGCTGCCGTCGGACCACGTCATCCTCAACGAACCGGCATTCATCGCCGCAGCCAGCGAGGCGGCGGCCATCGCTGCAGACCAGCACCTCGTCACGTTCGGCATCACGCCAACGGAAGCACACACCGGTTTCGGCTATATCCGCCGTGGCCCGGCCATCGCCGACGGCAAGCAGGTCTACAAGGTCGACGCGTTTGTCGAAAAGCCCGACGCCCCGACGGCCGAGCGCTTCCTCAGCGACGGCAATTACTACTGGAACAGCGGCATGTTCATGCTGAAGGCGTCCACGTACATGGAGGAATTGCATCGCCATGCACCGGAGATCGCTCGTCAGGCAGAACTCGCGTTCGAATCCGCCAAGCGGGACAACGACTTCCTCCGTCTCGATGCGGACGTGTTCGCGGCCAGCCCCAATGTGTCGATCGACTATGCGGTGATGGAAAAGACCGAACGCGCCGCTGTCGTCGCGGCGGCAGACCTCGGCTGGAACGACATCGGGTCATGGAGCGCGCTTGCGGAAATCGCGGACGCCGACGAGCAGGGCAATGCACTTATCGGTGACATCTTTACCGACGCGGTGAAGAACTCGTACATCCGCGCAGAACACCGAATGGTCGCGGCCCTCGGTCTCGACAACATCGTTATCGTGGAAACCGCCGACGCCGTGCTGGTCGCGCATCGCGACAAGGCCCAGGACGTCAAGAAAATCGTCGAGTGGCTGAATGCCTCCGGCCGCCACGAATCGGTCACGCATCGCCGCGTCGTCCGCCCATGGGGCTCCTACGAAGGCATCGACCAGGGCGACCGCTTCCAGGTCAAGCGCATCATCGTGAACCCCGGCGCGCAACTGAGCCTCCAGATGCACCACCACCGTGCCGAACACTGGATCGTTGTAAAGGGCACGGCGACGGTCACGAACGGCGACAAGGAAATCATGCTGACCGAAAACCAGTCGACCTACATCCCGCTCGGCGCGACACACCGGCTGACGAACCCCGGCAAGATCCCGCTCGAACTGATCGAAGTCCAGTCGGGCGCGTATCTCGGTGAGGACGACATCGTCCGCTTCGAAGACACCTACGGTCGCGCAGCGTCGTAACCACGGCAATTTCCGGATCGCGCGCCACCTCCGGCCCCAATCCGACACCCACTGACGGGCAGTACGCACACGCGTCCTGCCCGTTTTTCATTACGTCAAGCAACGTAAGGCAGGTTGCCCGTCCCGCACAGGTCAGGTTATAAAAGCGCCACCAGTCCCGGTGCATGCGCCGCCCTTTTTTACCCTTGACTTCGGAGAACGCATGATCGATCTCGCCACCGCCCAGCAATTCCTGATGACCCGCGGCCTCGACTTCGGCCTCAACCTCCTCGCAGCGATCGTATTGTGGTTCGTCGGCCGCTGGGCGATCCGCATCGCCGCGCGCCTGCTCGGCAAGGTCGTACGCCGCAGCGGCAAGGTCGACCCGACGCTCACCGACTACCTGACCTCCGTCGTCAGCGTGCTGCTGACGGTCCTGCTGATCCTCGCGATCCTGCAGATCTTCGGCGTACAGACGACCTCGTTCGCCGCGCTGCTCGCCGGCCTCGGCCTCGCGATCGGCACGGCCTGGGGCGGCCTGCTCGCGCACTTCGCCGCCGGCGTGTTCATGCAGGTGCTGCGCCCGTTCAAGATCGGCGACGTGATCAACGCGGGCGGCGTCACCGGCACGGTGAAGGAGCTCGGCCTGTTCGGCACGACGATCATCACGCCCGACAACATCGTGACGATCGTCGGCAACAACAAGATCTTCTCGGACAACATCGCGAACTACAGCGCGACGTCGCACCGCCGCGTCGACCTGACTGCGAAGATCGCGAACGGCGTCGATGCGGTCGATGCGATCAACCGCCTGAAGGCGTCGATCCAGCAGATCCCGAACGTGCTGACCAACCCGGCGCCGGACGTCGGCGTGTTCCAGTTCACGCCGGAAGGCCCGTTGCTGTTCGTGCGCCCGTCCACGGCGCCCGAGAACTACTGGCAGGTGTACTGCGACACCAACCGCGTGATCCTCGACACGTTCCGCGACGCGCAATACCCGACGCCCGAAACGCCGGTCGCGCATCGCAACGCATAACGGCGGCGCCGGACGAAAAAAAAGCGTGGCAATTCAAATTGCCACGCTTTTTTATTGCACCGAAAAGGAAGCGAAGCGCCCCCGCTCAGCGCCCGCCCGTCTTCTGCGCATGGTCCGACTGTCGCCCGCGCACGAGCTTCCACACGGCGCCGAGCGCGACCGGCACGATCGCCGCGCCGATCCCGACCAGCACGATCACGTTCAGGTATTGGCGGATGAACGGGATGTTGCCGAAGAAATAGCCGAGCAGCACGAGCAGCAGCACCCAGACCAGCGCGCCGATCACGTTGAAGAGCTGGAAGCGCGTGGCGCTCATCGACGACGCACCCGCGACGAACGGCGCGAACGTGCGCACGACCGGGATGAAACGCGCGAGCACGATCGTCTTGCCGCCGTGCTTGTCGTAGAACGAGTGGGTCTTCTGCAGCGCGGTGCGATCGAGGAAACGCTCGAGCACCGGGATATGGGTATTGAACACCTTCGGGCCGACCCAGCGGCCGATCAGGTAGTTCACGGTGTTGCCGGAGATCGCCGCGACGAGCAACAGCACGATCAGCATGCCGACGTTCATTTCGCCGGTCGCCGCGAACGCGCCGCCGATGAACAGCAGCGAATCGCCGGGCAGGAACGGGAACACGACGAGCCCCGTCTCGCAGAACACGATCAGGAACAGCACGAGATAGACCCATGCGCCGTACTGCCGGATGAAATCGCCGAGGAATGCGTCGATATGCAGGACGAGATTGACGAAATGAAGCAGCGTTTCCAAATGCGGTTCCTCGAAGGCGTAAGGGCCGGAACGGCCAGAACAGGCGGAAGCGCCCGCCGGTCAAGGCCGGCGCGCGTGACGGACCCATGATACCGAAACTACCTTAAGGCTCCGTGAAAAAACGTAACCGCCGGTCGCCCCGGCACGCATCCGCCGCCTCGCTATAATTCGGCCATGTCCGATATCACCGAAACGGCAGCGGGCGCCGCGCCCGCCCCCGCTCCGCGCCCGCTGCGCGCGATCCAGCCCCTGCCCGACCAGCTGATCAGCCAGATCGCCGCGGGCGAGGTCGTCGAACGCCCGGCGTCGGTCGTCAAGGAACTGCTCGAGAACGCGATGGACGCCGGCGCGACGACGCTGCGCATCGTGCTGGAAGAAGGCGGCGTCAAGCGCATCTCGATCACCGACGACGGTTGCGGGATTCCGCCCGACGAACTGGCGCTCGCGCTGATGCGCCATGCCACCAGCAAGATCCGTTCGCTCGAGGAGCTCGAGGCGGTTGCGACGCTCGGGTTCCGCGGCGAAGCGCTCGCGTCGATCGCGTCGGTCGCCGAGATGTCGATCACGAGCCGGACGGCCGATGCCGCGCATGCGATGAAGATCGATGCGCAGACGGGCGTGCTGTCGCCCGCCGCGGGCTCGACCGGCACGACGATCGAGGTACGCGAGCTGTACTTCAACACGCCCGCGCGGCGCAAGTTCCTGAAGAGCGAGCAGACGGAGTTCGGCCACTGCCTGGAAATGATCCGACGCGCGGCGCTCGCGCGGCCGGACGTCGCGATCTCGGTGCTGCACAACGGCAAGGCCGTCGAGCACTGGAACGCGACCGAGCCCGCGCAGCGCGTCGCGAAGATCCTCGGCGACAGCTTCGCGACCGCGCACCTGCCGCTCGACGAGCAGGCCGGCCCGCTCGCCGTCTACGGTTGCGCAGGCCTGCCGACCGCAAGCCGCGGGCGCGCCGACCAGCAGTATTTCTTCGTCAACGGCCGCTTCGTGCGCGACAAGCTGCTGACGCACGCGGTGCGCGCGGCCTACGAGGACGTGCTGCACGGCGACCGCTACCCGTCGTACGTGCTGTTCCTCGACCTGCCGCCCGAAGCCGTCGACGTGAACGTGCATCCGTCGAAGATCGAGGTGCGCTTCCGCGATTCGCGCTCGATCCACCAGTACGTGTTCCACGCGGTCCAGCGCGCGCTCGCGCGCCACGCGGGCGCGTCGCCGGAAACCACCGCGGGCGGTCACGCCGCGCATCTCGAACCCGCGCCGCGCGGGCCCGCATCGTTCCTGGACACGCCGCTCGGCCAGGGCCACGGCCAGGCCACCGGCGGCAGCGGCTTCTCGTCGCCGTCGTCGTCATCGTCGGCGGGCAACACCTGGATGCGCCAGGCACGGATGACGCAGGGCACGCTGCCCGTCGCGCAGCCGCTCGCGCTCTACGACGCGCTGTTCGGCCGCAAGGATACCGGCGCGGGCACGCCGGATGGAACGACGACCTTCGCCCGCGATTCGGCCGACGCGCCGGGCGCGCCGCTGCCGGGCTTCACCGCATCACCGATCGCCGCCACCACGCACGACGAGCAGCCGCTCGGCTTCGCGCTCGGCCAGATCCACGGCATCTACGTGCTCGCGCAGAACGCGCACGGTCTCGTGATCGTCGACATGCACGCGGCGCACGAGCGGATCCTGTACGAACAGTTCAAGAACGCGCTCGCCGATCGCTCGGTCGCCGTGCAGTCGCTGCTGCTGCCGGTGTCGATGACGGCCACGCCGGTCGAGATCGGCACGGTCGAGGAAGAGCGCGACACGCTCGAATCGCTCGGCTTCGATCTCGCGGTGCTGTCGCCGACGACGCTCGCGATCCGCGCGGTGCCGGCGCTGCTGAAGGATGCCGACCTGCAGTCGCTCGCGCGCGCGGTACTCGCCGACCTGCACGCGTTCGGCGGCTCGCGCGTGCTCACCGAGCGCCAGCACGAACTGCTCGGCACGCTCGCGTGCCACCACGCGGTGCGCGCGAACCGGCGCCTGACGCTCGACGAGATGAACGCGCTGCTGCGCCAGATGGAGGCGACCGAACGCGCGGACCAGTGCAATCACGGCCGGCCGACGTGGTATCAGCTCACGCTGAACGATCTCGACCGCCTGTTCATGCGCGGCCAATGAGCGCGGCGCCGCCCTCCACCCCGACGACGATCGCCTGCCTGCTCGGCCCCACCGCTTCGGGCAAGACGGCCGCGGCGCTGGCGCTCGCCGCGCGCCGCCCGATCGAGATCGTCAGCGTCGATTCGGCGCTCGTCTACCGCGACATGGATATCGGCACCGCGAAACCGACTCGCGAAGAGCGCGCGAGCGTGCCGCATCACCTGATCGACATCATCGATCCGGCTGACGCGTATTCGGCCGCGGAATTCCGCGCGGACACGCTGCGCCTGATCGGCGAGATCACTGCGCGCGGCCGCACGCCGCTGCTCGCGGGCGGCACGATGCTGTACTACAAGGCGCTGACGCAAGGGCTCAACGACCTGCCGGGCGCCGACCCGGACGTGCGCGCGAAACTCGACGCCGACGCCGCGCGCGACGGCTGGCCCGCGCTGCACGCGCGGCTCGCGCAGGTCGATCCCGACACGGCCGCGCGGCTCGCGCCGAACGATTCGCAGCGGATCCAGCGCGCGCTTGAAATCTTCATGCTGAGCGGGCGGCCGATGTCGGCGCTGCTTGCCGCGCCGCGGCGCGCGGACGATGCGGCAGCCGCGTACCGCTTCGTGCCGGTCGCGCTCGAACCGTCGGATCGCGCGGTACTGCACGCACGGATCGCGCAGCGCTTCGACGCGATGCTCGACGCGGGCTTCATCGACGAAGTCGAACGGCTGCGCCGTCGCGACGATCTCCATCCCGACCTGCCGTCGATGCGCTGCGTCGGCTACCGGCAGGCGTGGGAATTCCTCGACGGCGACACCGACTACCGGACGATGCGCGACAAGGGGATCTTCGCGACACGCCAGCTCTGCAAGCGCCAGCTCACGTGGCTGCGCGCGATGCCTGAGCGGATCGTCGTCGACTGCATCGTGCCGGATTCGACGGCCCGCGCGCTCGACGCGCTCGAACGCATACTCGACGGCCGCGCGCCGGGCTGAGCGGGCCGTCGGCTGCCCGCGTCAGCCGCGCCGGCGCGCTGCCAGATGCGCGCGGGCGCCATCGACGATCAGCGCGACGCCGCGCTCGAACGCTTCGTCGCCGCCCCGCTCGCGCAGCGCGGCCCAGCCCTTCGCGAGCAGCGGATACTCGGCCGCGTCCGGCAGCGGTGCATCGGCTCCGCCGGCCGGCTCCGCCTGCTCTTCCAGCACCCATCCGACCACGAAGCGACCGAGCGCATACATCACGTCGACCGCTTCATCCGGCGCGAAGCCCGCATCGCCGAGCAGCGCGACCTTGCGTTCGATCGAACTGAAATGCAGCGCACGCGGCCGCGTGCCGGCATGCAGGCGCGCGCCGTCTCTGTAGGCCAGCAGCGCGCGGCGGAAACTGCGCGCATTGTCGACGAGCCACGCATCCCATGCTTCGCCCGGCCGCGGCAGCGACGCGTCGTGCCGCTCGAGCATGATCGCTTCGGCCATCGCGTCGAGCAGCTCGGCCTTGTTCTTGAAATGCCAGTAAAGCGTCGGCGACTGCACGCCGAGCCGCTCGGCGAGCCGCCGCGTCGACAGCCCGTCGATACCGACCTCGTCGAGCAGTTCGAGCGCCGCGCGCAATACCGTGTCGCGCGTTAGCCGCGCCCCTGTGTCCTTCATCTCTATCACCGATAGGGAAACCATGGAATAATCACCACTCTATCACCGATAGAGTCATCCTCTTGAATCCGTCCCTGATTGCCATCCTGGCCACGGTCCTGCTCGACGCGATCGGCGTCGGGATCGTGATGCCGATCCTGCCCGGGCTGCTGCGCTCGCTCGCCGGCGCGGGCAACATCGACACGCACTATGGCGTACTGCTTGCGCTGTACGCGTTCGCGCAATTCCTGTGCGCACCGCTGCTCGGCGCGCTGAGCGACCGTTTCGGCCGCCGGCCCGTGTTGCTCGTGTCGCTCGCCGGCGCCGCGCTCGACTACCTGCTGATGGCGCTCGCTCCGACGCTCGCCTGGCTTTACGTGGGGCGGCTGATCGCGGGCATCACGGGCGCGAACGTCGCGGTCGCGACCGCGTACGTCACCGACGTCACGGCCGAACCCGACCGCGCACGGCGCTTCGGCCAGCTCGGCGCGATGATGGGCATCGGCTTCATCGCGGGCCCGCTGATCGGCGGGCTGCTCGGCGCGCTGCACCTGCGCGCGCCGTTCGTCGCGGCCGCGCTGCTCAATGCGCTGAATCTCGCGCTCGTGTGGCGCGCGCTGCCGGAATCGCGGCCGCGGTCGGCCCGCGAAGGCCGCGCGGTCGTCGCACTCAACCCGTTCGCGAGCCTGCGCCGGCTGAGCGGCGCACCCGCGCTCGTGCCGCTGATCGGCATCTACGTGATCGTCGCGCTGGTGTCGCAGGCGCCCGCGACGTTGTGGATCCTGTACGGCCAGGAGCATTTCGGCTGGTCGACGCCGGTCGCGGGGCTGTCGCTCGCGGGTTACGGCGCGTGCCATGCGCTCGCGCAGGCGTTCGCGATCGGGCCGCTGATCGCACGGCTCGGCGAGCGCCGCGCGCTCGCGCTGGGGCTTGCGGGCGACGCGCTCGGGCTCGCGGCGATCGCGTTCGCGGCGTCCGCATGGGTGCCGTTCGCGCTGCTGCCGCTGTTCGCGGCCGGCGGTATGACGCTGCCGGCGCTGCAGGCGATGCTCGCTCGGCAGGTCGACGATGCGCGCCAGGGCGAACTGCAGGGCACGCTCACGAGCGTAGCCAGCCTGATCGGCGTGGCGGGCCCGCTGGTCGTCACCGCGACCTATGCGGCGACCCGCGCGACCTGGCCGGGGCTCGTATGGGCTGCCGCCGCGCTGCTCTATCTGCTCGTGCCGCCGTTGCTGGCCGGCGCGCGTCCGGCGGGCGCGCCGCGGCCGTCCGCCTGAGCAACGGCGGGCACCGCCGCGCACATCGCCGCGCTCAGTGCGCGAGCGTCACGAGATTCGCATCGCGCACGAGCTGCCAGCGGCCGTCGGCCTTGCGGAAGATCGTCAGCGTATGGCCCGAGCGGCGGATCGTTTCGCCGCCCGGCGGCGTCGCGTCGATCTCGAGGAAATTGCGCATGTACGCCCAGTCGCCGATCACGCGCAGCTCGTCGATCCGGTAGCGGCCGTCGACCTTCGGTGCATGCTCCGCACCCGCGTTCGCTTCACGCGACGCGGCCGCGAACGCCGCCTTGTCGAACGGCGGCTTGCCGGCCACCATGAAGATCGCGTCGTCGGCGATCAGGTCGAGCACGGTCGCCAGATCGCCGCGCCGGCTCGATACGAACCAGTTTTCCACGAGCTCGCGGATCGCGCGTTCGTCTTCGGTCATCGTCGTCCCTCCTTCATCGGCGCCGCGCGCGGCGCCCGAAAAAAAAGCCGCCCGGATCGACTCCGGGCGGCTTTCCCTGCTGCATCTGCTGCGGGCGGTGCGTCAGACCACGACCGTCTGCGCCTCGCCTTCGCGGGTCGCACGCACGGTGCCGATCTTCCACACCTGTTCGCCGGCGGCGGTCAGGTCGGCGATCGCTGCGTCGGCATCGGCCGCCGCGACGATCACGGCCATGCCGATCCCGCAGTTGAACACGCGGTGCATTTCCGCGTCGGCGACGCCGCCGTGCTCCTGCAGCCACTTGAACAGCGGCGGCAGCGGCCAGGCCTTCTGGTCGAGCTCGGCGGTGAGGCCTTCGCGCAGCACGCGCGGAATGTTCTCGACGAGACCGCCGCCCGTGATGTGCGCCATGCCCTTCACCGACAGCTTCTGCATCAGCGCGAGCAGCGGCTTCACGTAGATGCGGGTCGGCGCCATCAGCGCGTCGGCGAGCGAGCGGCCGTGGAAATCGGCCGACAGGTCGGGGTTCGCGCGCTCGATGATCTTGCGCACGAGCGAGAAGCCGTTCGAGTGGATGCCGCTCGATGCGAGGCCCAGCACCACGTCGCCTTCGGCGATCGTGCTGCCGTCGATGATCTTGCTCTTCTCGACCGCGCCGACCGCGAAGCCGGCCAGGTCGTATTCGCCGTCCGGGTACATGCCCGGCATTTCGGCCGTTTCGCCGCCGATCAGCGCGCAGCCCGACAGTTCGCAGCCCTGCGCGATGCCCTTGACGACCGTGGCGGCCGTGTCGACGTCGAGCTTGCCGCACGCGAAGTAGTCGAGGAAGAACAGCGGCTCGGCGCCCTGCACGAGGATGTCGTTCACGCTCATCGCGACCAGATCCTGGCCGACGGTGTCGTGTTTGTTCAGATGAAACGCCAGCTTGAGCTTGGTGCCGACGCCGTCGGTGCCCGACACGAGCACGGGCTCGCGATACTTCTTCGGCACTTCGAACAGCGCGCCGAACCCGCCGATGCCGCCGAGCACGCCGTCGCGCAGGGTTTTCTTCGCAAAAGGCTTGATCTTGTCGATGAGCGCGTCGCCTGCGTCGATGTCGACGCCTGCGTCGCGATAGGACAGACCCTGGGCGTCAGGAGCGGATTTCGGAGGATTCATGGGGGAATGCGAGAAGGTCGGTAAAATGCGATTTTACCCGAAGCCGGCCCGTTGGCCGGAATTCCCAGCACCGAATCGTCAGGGATTGCATCTTGGTCAACACGTCCCCGTTTTCATCGCCCAGCGAGCCGCGCCGAAACCCGCGCGCCGCCGTGCGTGCGGTCGCGCGTGCAACCCACGGAGTGGCAGTCCCCGGCGCGTGCCCGGCGTACGGCACGCGTATTTTCAACCGACCCGCATTGTGACTGTGTCCCGTCAACTGACGCTCGATCTCGGCACGCCGCCGCCCGCCACGTTCGACAACTTCATCATGAGCGAGGAGAACGACGAGCTCATCACGCGGCTGCAGAAGCTCGACCTCGCGCTCGCGGCGGGCCCCGTGCCGGACCGGTCGTTCTACATCTGGGGCGAACCCGGCAGCGGCCGCACCCACCTGCTGCAAGCGCTCGTGAGCGACGCGTCGTACGGCTATGCGCGCTACCTGACGCCGCAGAGCCCGCTCGGCGCGTTCACGTTCGACCCGCGCATCGGCATCTACGCGATCGACGACTGCGACCGGATGACCGACACGCAGCAGGTCGCGCTGTTCAACCTGTTCAACGAGGTGCGCGCGCATCCGTCGAGCGCGTTCGTCGCGGCAGGCCCCGCGGCACCGCTCGCGCTCGACGTGCGCGAGGATCTGCGCACGCGCCTCGGCTGGGGGCTCGTGTTCCACCTGTCGCCGCCATCCGACGCCGGCAAGATCGCCGTGCTCAAGCTCGCGGCGAAGGAGCGCGGAATCGCGCTCACCGACGATATCGCCGCCTACCTGCTGACCCATTTCCGCCGCGACATGCCGAGCCTGATGGCGCTGCTCGACGCGCTCGACCGCTTCTCGCTCGAGCAGAAACGCGCCGTCACGCTGCCGCTCCTGCGCCGGATGCTCGCGCGTCCCGGCGACGACATCACACCACCGGGCACGGGCCCGAACCGCTTCGAGTAAAATGCGCTTCCATGACTAATCTGGCACTCTTTGACCTCGATCACACGCTGATCCCGACCGATAGCGACCACGAATGGGGCCGCTTCATGGTGAAGCTCGGCATCGTCGACGCGGAAAGCTTCTCGCGTCAGAACGATCAGTTCTTCGCCGACTACAAGGCCGGCAAGCTCGACATCCACGCGTACCTCACGGCGATGCTCACGCCGCTCGCGAAGTATTCGCGCGCGCAACTCGCCGAATGGCACGAGCAGTACATGCACGAGGTGATCCGGCCCGCGATGACGCCCGCCGCGCTCGAACTCGTGCGCCAGCATCTCGATGCGGGCGACCTGTGCTGCGTCGTGACGGCGACCAACGAATTCATCACGCGCCCGATCGCGACCGCGTTCGGCGTCGATACGCTGATCGCGTGCGAGGTCGAAACGACCGACGGGCATCCCGATTCGCCGTACACGGGCCGGCCGACCGGCACGCCGAGCTATCGCGAAGGCAAGATCGTGCGTACCGAAGCATGGCTCGCGTCGCTCGGCAAGCACTGGGACGACTTCGCGCACAGCTACTTCTACAGCGACTCGCACAACGACATCCCGCTGCTCGAGAAAGTCACCGACCCGATCGCGACCAACCCTGACGACACGCTGCGTGCGCATGCAAGCACCCGCGGCTGGCGTATCCTCGATCTATTCTGAACGTCGTGATCAAAAAATTTATTCGCAAGCTGCTCGGCCAGGACGAAGCCCAGCAAACGCCCCCCGAAGCGGCTCCGGCCGACGAAGCGGCCCCTGCTGCCCCGCGCGCCGCGAAAAGCGCACGCGGCGGCGGCGCGAAGAAGCCGCGCAGCAACCATGAGCCGACCGTCGTGCCGGCCAGCGTGCACCAGATCGATCCGTCGCTGATCTCGAGGAATGCCGTGCGCGTGACCGACACGCTGCAGCAGGCAGGCTTTCGCGCGTTCATCGTCGGCGGCGCGGTTCGCGACCTGCTGCTCGGCATCGCGCCGAAGGACTTCGACGTCGCGACCGACGCGACGCCGACCGAAGTTCAGCGCCTGTTCCGCCGTGCGCGCCTGATCGGCCGCCGCTTCCAGATCGTCCACGTGCAGTTCGGCCAGGAACTGATCGAGGTGTCGACGTTCCGCGCGCTGGTCGACGCGCCGCCCGAGGCTGCCGCATCGGCCGAGCCGCCGAAGCGCCTGAAGCGCGACGAACTCGATCGCCGCACGCACGCGGTCGACGCGAGCGGCCGCGTGCTGCGCGACAACGTGTGGGGCGAGCAGCACGAAGATGCGGCGCGCCGCGACTTCACGATCAACGCGATGTACTACGACCCGTCGACGCAGACGGTGCTCGACTACCACGACGGGATGGCCGACATGCGCGCCCGCCTGCTGCGGATGATCGGCGACCCGGCCACGCGCTTCCGCGAGGATCCGGTGCGGATGCTGCGCGTCGTGCGCTTCGCGGCGAAGCTCGGCTTCGAGATCGAGCCGCACACGCGCGAGCCGATCAACGCGCTGGCCGACCTGATCAACAACGTGCCGGCCGCGCGCCTGTTCGACGAAATGCTGAAGCTGCTGCTGTCGGGCCACGCGCTCGCGTGCCTGAAGCAGTTGCGCAAGGAAGGCCTGCACCACGGGCTGCTGCCGCTCCTCGACGTCGTGCTCGAACAGCCGCAGGGCGAGAAGTTCATCACGCTCGCGCTGAACAACACCGACGCGCGCGTGCGCGCCGGCAAGACGGTATCGCCGGGCTTCCTGTTCGCGACGCTGCTGTGGCACGACATGCGCCAGCGCTTCGAGCAATACACGGCCGAAGGCGAGATTCCGGTGCCGGCGCTCCATCGCGCGATGGACGACGTGATCGACATGCAGACCGAGAAACTCGCGATCCACAAGCGTTATTCGGCCGACATGCGCGAGATCTGGGGCCTGCAGTTGCGCCTCGAGAAACGCTCGGGCCGCAGCGCGATGCGGCTGCTGGAACACCAAAGGTTTAGAGCGGGGTATGATTTCCTCCTGTTACGCTGCGAATCCGGCGAGCTCGATGCTGAAGTCGGACAGTGGTGGACGGATTTCATCGAAGGCGACGCGGCTGCCCGCGAGGCATTGCTCACGCAGGGCGGCTCGAAGGAAAAATCGCCCCGCAAGCGGCGCCGCCGCGGCGGTGCGCGAAACCGCAAGCCGGGTGAAGGTGCCGCCGAGCAGGCACCGGACACCGCGGACGGTTCCGACGACTGACGCGCGCGCCGGCGAACGACGTAGGAAGTGATGCCATGACGGTTGCATATATCGGACTGGGGGCGAATCTCGGCGATGCGCGCCAGACCCTGAAGGACGCGGTGGTGTGCCTTGCACAGCAGCGCACCATCTCGATCCTCGGCAAGTCGAGCCTGTATCGCACGGCGCCGTTCGAAGCGGGCGGCGACGATTACTACAACTGCGCCGTCAAGCTCGACACGACGCTGTCGGCTCGCGAGCTGCTCGCGCTCTGCCAGAAGATCGAACATCACTTCGGGCGCGAGCGCCCGTACCGCAACGCGCCGCGCACGCTCGACCTCGACATCCTGCTGTTCGGCGCCGACTCGATCGACGAACCCGACCTGATCGTCCCGCACCCGCGCCTCACCGACCGAGCGTTCGCGCTCGTGCCGCTCGTCGAGATCGATCCGGCGCTCGACATCCCTGCGCGCGGCCGCGCCGATGCGTTCCTCGCCGCCGTCGCGGACCAGCGCGTCGAGAAGGTGCAGACCTGCCAGTGCCTGATGCAGAAGGCGCTCGCCGCGGGCGACGACACCGACAAGAACCGCTGCCGATGAACCCTACTCCGCTGACCGTCACCGCGCCCGACCTGCGCGCCCCGCACCGCTATCTCGTTATCGAAGGCCCGATCGGCGTCGGCAAGACGACGCTCGCGCGCCTGCTCGGCGAGCGCTGGTCGATGCAGGCGCTGCTCGAACGCCCGCAGGACAACCCGTTTCTCGAACGCTTCTATCGCGACACCGCGCGCTACGCGCTGCCCGTACAGCTGTCGTTCGCGCTGCAGCGCGCGCAGCAGGCGCGCGAGCTGGTCGGCGCGCTCGAAACCGGCCGTCCCGTCATCGCCGATTTCATGCCGCAGAAGAACGACATCTTCGCGCGGCTGAACCTGCCGGAAGACGAATGGCAGCTTTATCGCTCGATCGCGACGCACGTGGACGTGCCGCAGGCGCCGTCACCCGACCTCGTCGTGTATCTACAGGCGAGCCCCGAAGTGCTGTTCTCGCGCATCCAGAAGCGCGGGCTGCCGATGGAACTGCAGATCAGCGACGCGTACCTGCGCTCGCTCGTCGATGCGTACAACGAATTCTTCTACCACTACGACCGCACGCCGGTGCTGACGGTCGCCGCGGAACACCTGAACCCGCTGGATTCCCCCGAAGATCTTGCGCTGCTGATCGAGCGCATCGAGACGATGCGCGGCCGCAAGGAATTCTTCGTCAAGGGCGAGACGACGCGCTGATGCGTCCCGCCTGCCGTTCTTCCCCCATCGAACCGGATTTCCCATGACCTATCTCCAGGAATCGAGCCGGCCTGCCGTGACGGTGCCCAAGCTGCAGGCAATGCGCGACGCCGGCGAGAAGATCGCGATGCTCACGTGCTACGACGCGAGCTTTGCCGCGCTGCTCGATCGCGCGGGCGTCGACGTGCTGCTGATCGGCGATTCGCTCGGCAACGTGCTGCAGGGCCACACGACCACGCTGCCCGTGTCGCTCGACGACATCGCGTATCACACCGCCTGTGTCGCACGCGCGCAGCCGCGCGCGCTGATCATGGCCGACCTGCCGTTCGGCACGTACGGCACGCCTTCCGAGGCATTCGCGAGCGCCGTCGCGCTGATGCGCGCGGGCGCGCAGATGATCAAGCTCGAAGGCGGCGAATGGCTCGCCGACACGATCCGTTTCCTCGTCGAGCGCGCGGTGCCCGTGTGTGCGCACGTGGGCCTCACGCCGCAATCGGTGCACGCGTTCGGCGGCTTCAAGGTGCAGGGCAAGACCGAGGCCGGCGCGGCGCAACTGCTGCGCGATGCACGCGCGGTCGAAGCGGCCGGCGCGCAGGTCGTCCTGCTCGAGGCCGTGCCGACCCTCGTCGGGGCCGAGGTCACGCACATGCTGCGCGTTCCGACGATCGGCATCGGCGCGGGCACGGACTGCTCGGGGCAGGTGCTCGTGCTGCACGACATGCTCGGGATCTTCCCCGGCAAGCGGCCGCGCTTCGTGAAGGATTTCATGCAGGGCCAGCCGAACATCCAGGCGGCCGTCGAAGCGTACGTGCGCGCGGTGAAGGACGGTTCGTTCCCCGGTCCGGAACATTCGTTCTGACGCAAGGCCGGCGGCGAGTTCGCCGGCACCCGGATGTGAAAAAGCGCGGCGCCCCCGCAAAGGGCGCCGCGCTTTTTGTTGGTACGCTGCATGAGTGAAGGTTCGCGGCATCGGCACACGCGCTGCGCGCGATCCATCACGTCATCGCTTCATCGCTTCAATACCGCATCGAGCGCGCCGCGCAACGCATTGGTCAGCAGCAGCGCCTGCGCGCGTGCAAGATCGTCGCAGGTCACGACGCGCTCCGTCGCACCGAACGCGCGGTCATCGAGCAGCACGCCGCGCATCACGCCCGGCAGCACGCCTGACGCCAGCGGCGGCGTCACCCACTGGCCGTCGAGCTTCACGAACAGGTTCGAGCGCCCGCCTTCCGTCACCTCGCCGCGCTCGTTGACGAACAGCATGTCGAAACCGCCGAGCGCCTCCGCCGCCTGCCACGCACGATCGTATTCGGCGCGGCGCGTCGTCTTGTGCAGCAGCAGCGCATCGCTCGCGCGGGTCGGCGCGAAACCGTGCGCGGACGCCAGCAGCACACCGACCGGGCCCGCCGGCAGCGGCTTGAGCGGTGCCGCGACGATCTCGACCGTGCCGTCCTTCGCGAGCGAGAGCTTCATCCGGTAAGCGCCGTCGCCATCGAGCGCCGCGCAGCGCGCGTCGATCTCGCGGCGCAACGCATCGGCGTCGAAGCGAAAACCGAGCGCATCCGCGCTGCGCTGCAGCCGTGCGAGATGGCGCTCGAGATGCCGGATGCCGTCCGCACGCGTGGCGGCGGTCGTTTCGAATAACTGGAAGCCGGGATCGGCATCCGTCAGGAATCGTGCTTTCAATTCGCACTCCGCATATTCGTCGGCCGCAACGCTGTCGAGCACGATGCCCGCGCCGACGCCCATCGTGCCGCGGCGCCGGCCGGCGGTTGCCGTTGCCGGATCGCGTGCTTCGGTATCGGCGCCGGCCGCGCCTTCGCCGGCCGCATCGAGCGTCAGCGTGCGGATCGCGACCGACAGGCAGAAATCGCCGCAACCGGCCGCGCGATTGCCGGGCGCATCGGAACCGGCGCCTTCGTTCGGCGCGTCGAGCCAGCCGATCGCGCCCGTATAGAGCCCGCGCGGCGTCGACTCGATCGCGTCGATCAACTGCATCGTCATGTGCTTCGGCGCACCCGTGATCGATCCACACGGAAACAACGCGCGCAGCATCTGCGCGAACGTCGTGCCGTCGCGCCAGCCGGCCTCGACCGTCGACGTCATCTGCCACACCGACGCATACGGCTCGACGGAAAACAGCGCGGGCACGCGAACCGTACCGGTGCGCGCGATCCGCGACACGTCGTTGCGCAGCAGGTCGACGATCATCACGTTTTCCGCGCGGTTCTTCGGATCGCTCGCGAGGAATGCGGCGGCGGCCGCATCTTCGCGGGGATCGGCCGATCGCGGCGCGGTGCCCTTCATCGGCCGTGCGCGCAGCACGTCGCCGTGCTTCTCGACGAACAGTTCCGGCGAGCACGACACGACCCACGCGCCGCCGGGCAGCGCGATCAGCGCGCCATAACGCACGGGCTGGCGCGCGCGCAGCCGCCGGTACAGCGCGAGTGGCGTGCCGAATACGTCGAAATTCAGCCGGTATGTGTAGTTGATCTGGTACGAATCGCCCGCGCGCAGCGCGTCGTGCACCGCGGCGATCGCCGCGTCGAACGCGTCGCGCGACACGCTCTTCGCGACATGCGCGACGCCCGCGATCGACGGCGAGCCGCCGCCGTCCTGCTGCGCGAGCCACGCGTCGACTTCATCGCGCGACAAGTGCTCGCAGCGCGCATACAGCAAAAAGCGCAGCGGGGCATTGCCCGGCTGCGCCCGTTGCAGGTTGCGTCCGAATTCGTAAGCGCCGACGACCACCGCGTGCAGCCCGTCGCGCAGGTCCTGCGCAACCGCCGCGTCGACTTCGTCGAGCCGCGCCGGGTCCGTGCACACGCGTTCGTGCACGAAACCCGAATACAAGCGACTCGACCGCGTGGACGCGGTCGAGTCGCAATCGTCCAAGAGCGCGAACGACGCGCTCTCGCTGCCTTCAGTCATGCCATTACTCGAAGAAGCTCTTCACCCGGTCGAACCAGCTCTTGCTCTGCGGGCTGTGACGCGCGCCGCCCTCGGCCAGCGACTTCTCGAACTGCTTGAGCAGTTCGCGCTGTTGGTCGGTCAGCTTCACGGGCGTCTCGACCTGCACATGGACGTACAGATCGCCCGCGATGCTCGAACGCAGCCCCTTGATGCCCTTGCCGCGCAGGCGGAACGTCTTGCCCGACTGCGTGCCTTCCGGCACCGGGAACGACGCACGGCCGGCCAGCGTCGGCACCTCGATCTCGCCGCCGAGCGCGGCGGTCGTGAACGGGATCGGCATCTGGCAGTGGAGATCGTCGCCGTCGCGCTCGAACACCGCGTGCGGCTTGATGTGGATCTCGACGTACAGGTCGCCCGGCGGCCCGCCGTTGATGCCCGGCTCACCGTTGCCGGCCGAGCGGATCCGCATCCCGTCGTCGATCCCGGCCGGGATCTTCACTTCGAGCGTCTTGGTTTCCTTCACCTTGCCCGACCCGTGGCAGTGCACGCACGGCTCAGGGATATAGGTGCCCGTGCCGTGACACTTCGGGCAGGTCTGCTGGATGCTGAAGAAGCCCTGCGACATGCGCACCGTGCCCTGGCCGTGACAGGTCGGGCAGGTTTCCGGCTTCGTGCCGGGCTTCGCGCCCGACCCGTGGCAGACCTCGCACGACACCCAGCTCGGCACGCGGATCTGCGTGTCGTAGCCGTGTGCGGCCTGCTCGAGCGTGATTTCCATGCTGTAGCGCAGGTCGGCGCCGCGGTACACCTGCGGGCCGCCGCGGCCGCCGCGCGCAGCACCGCCCGCGGCCTGGCCGAAGATGTCGCCGAAGATATCGCCGAACGCGTCCGCGAAGCCGCCGAAGCCCTGTGCGCCCGCACCGCCCATGTTCGGATCGACGCCCGCGTGGCCGTACTGGTCGTACGCGGCCCGCTTCTGGCTGTCCGACAGCATTTCATAGGCTTCCTTCACCTCCTTGAAATGCTCTTCCGCATCCTTGTTGTCCGGATTGCGGTCAGGGTGATACTTCATCGCAAGCTTGCGATATGCCTTCTTGATTTCGTCGTCGCCCGCATTCTTCGCGACGCCCAGAACCTCGTAGTAATCCCGTTTCGCCATATCGATTCACTGTGCCGCCACGCATCGCGCACGCGGCGGCTCCTTTCGCCTGCAGTAAAGTCTCTCGACTCGTCTGGCGCTGCGCCGTCCGCGGACGGCTCGCGCAGCACCCGCCAAAAAACAAATGTGCCCGGAGGGCCGCGAAGCCCGCCAGGCGTGGAGTCGATCCGGCCATCCGGAAGGAAAGACAGACCGCTTTTCAGTCACTTGTCAGCCGCGCCGCGCGCGTTTCCGCACGCGGCATGCGGTGCCATTGCAACCCGGCTCAGTCCTTCTTCACTTCCTTGAACTCGGCGTCGACGACGTCGTCGGCAGCCTGCTGCGCGCCACCCGCCTGGGCCGCGCCTTCCGCTGCACCCGCCGCGCCGGCGGCACCCGCCTGCTGGGCCTGCATGTCGGCGTACATCTTCTCGCCGAGCTTCTGCGAAACCTTGCCGAGTTCCTCGACCTTCGCGTCGATCGCAGCCTTGTCGGCCGACGTGTCCTTCAGCGCCTCCTCGAGCGACTTCAGCGACGCTTCGATGGCTTCCTTCTCGCCCGCGTCCAGCTTGTCGCCGTACTCGGCGAGCGCCTTCTTCGTGCTGTGGACCAGCGCGTCGCCCTGGTTGCGCGAATCGGCCAGCTCGCGCAGCTTGTGGTCTTCCGCTGCGTTCGCTTCCGCGTCCTTGATCATCTGGTCGATTTCAGCCTCGGACAGACCCGAGTTGGCCTTGATCGTGATCCTGTTTTCCTTGCCGGTCGCCTTGTCCTTCGCGCCGACGTGCAGAATGCCGTTCGCGTCGATGTCGAAGCTCACTTCGATCTGCGGCACGCCGCGCGGTGCCGGCGGGATGCCTTCGAGGTTGAACTCGCCGAGCAGCTTGTTGCCTGCCGCCATTTCGCGTTCGCCCTGGAACACCTTGATCGTCACGGCGCCCTGGTTGTCGTCCGCCGTCGAATACACTTGCGCGTGCTTCGTCGGGATCGTCGTGTTCTTGTTGATCATCTTCGTCATCACGCCGCCGAGCGTCTCGATGCCGAGCGACAGCGGGGTCACGTCGAGCAGCAGCACGTCCGTGCGGTCGCCCGACAGGACCTGGCCCTGGATCGCCGCGCCAACCGCGACGGCTTCGTCCGGGTTCACGTCACGGCGCGGATCCTTGCCGAAGAACTCCTTCACCTTCTCCAGCACCTTCGGCATGCGGGTCTGGCCGCCGACCAGGATCACGTCGTCGATGTCCGACACCTTGACGCCTGCGTCCTTGATCGCGATGCGGCACGGTTCGATCGTGCGCTCGACGAGGTCTTCCACCAGCGCTTCCAGCTTCGCGCGGGTGATCTTCAGGTTCAAGTGCTTCGGGCCCGACGCGTCCGCCGTGATGTACGGCAGGTTGATTTCGGTCTGCTGGCTCGACGACAGCTCGATCTTCGCCTTTTCGGCGGCTTCCTTCAGGCGCTGCAGCGCGAGCACGTCCTTCGACAGGTCGACGCCCTGCTCCTTCTTGAACTCGCCGATGATGTAATCGATGATGCGCTGGTCGAAGTCTTCGCCGCCGAGGAACGTGTCGCCGTTGGTCGACAGCACTTCGAACTGCATTTCGCCGTCGACGTCCGCGATCTCGATGATCGACACGTCGAACGTGCCGCCGCCGAGGTCATACACGGCGATCTTGCGGTCGCCCTTCTCGGCCTTGTCGAGACCGAACGCGAGCGCGGCTGCCGTCGGCTCGTTGATGATCCGCTTGACTTCGAGGCCCGCGATGCGGCCGGCGTCCTTGGTCGCCTGGCGCTGGCTGTCGTTGAAGTACGCCGGCACCGTGATCACGGCTTCCGTGACCGGCTCGCCGAGGTAGTCTTCGGCCGTCTTCTTCATCTTGCGCAGCACTTCCGCCGAAACCTGCGGCGGCGCGAGCTTTTCGCCATGTGCCTCGACCCATGCATCGCCGTTGTCGGCCTTGATGATGGTGTACGGCATCAGGCCGATGTCCTTCTGGACTTCCTTCTCTTCGAAGCGGCGGCCGATCAGGCGCTTCACCGCGAACAGCGTGTTCTTCGGGTTGGTCACCGATTGACGCTTGGCCGGCGCGCCGACGAGCACTTCGTTGTCGTCCATGTAGGCGATGATCGACGGCGTGGTGCGCGTGCCTTCCGAGTTCTCGATGACCTTGACCTGGTTGCCTTCCATGATGGCAACGCACGAGTTCGTGGTGCCGAGGTCAATACCGATGATCTTTCCCATTTTTCCTAATCTCCAGAAATGCCTGTTTGCTGCGCGAAACCCCGCCTTTTTTGGCGGTTTCGCGCGCCAGAATTCAACTCTGTTCCCGAAATGCGTCCGTCCGGTCCGTTTTCAAGACCCGACAGGCGATGCGGATATTAAATTTTTTCAATCGCCGCCGGCTACCGGATCGCCGGCCGCCGGATCGCCGGCCGCCGGTTCATGGCTCGCCGCCGCCGCGATCTTCGTGCGGGCCGCCGAAACGGCCGCCTGGAACTGCGCGAGACCATGCCAGCCCGTCGCGCGGCCGAGGCGCTTGCCGCGGTGGAAGAAGAACCACGTCGGCACGCCGTGCAGCCCGAAGCGATGCCCGAGCTGATGGTGTTCGTACACGTTGCAATGGAACCACTTCAGGTCCAGCGCGCGGATCGCGTCGGGCTGGGCGAGCATCGCCTTCTTCGCGATCTCGCAGTTGAAGCAGTCGACGCCCCAGAAGAACACCACCGCGAGCGCGTCGCCCGCGCCTTCGATCCCCGCATCGAACGTGTCGGCGGCGAGCGCCTGCATGTCGAACGCGTCGAACGCGGCCGGATCGACGCCGGCGGAAACCATCGCGGCTGCCTTACTTCGGCTGCGCGACGGTGACGAGCGCCGGACGCAGCACGCGGTCGGCGATCGTATAGCCCTTTTGTAGCACCGTGACGACGGTGTTCGGCTCCTGCTCGGCCGGCACCATCGAAATCGCCTGGTGCTGGTGCGGATCGAACTTCTCGCCGACCGGGTTGATCGCGACGACGCGGCCCTTTTCGAGCGCGCTCGTCAGCTGGCGCAGCGTCAGTTCGACGCCTTCGCGGACCTTCGCGATGTCGCCGGACGTATCGCTGACCGCCGCTTCCAGGCTGTCGAGCACCGGCAGCAGGTGTTCCGCGAAGCTCTCGATCGCAAACTTGTGCGCCTTCGAGACGTCATCCTGCGCGCGGCGGCGCACGTTCTCGGTCTCGGCCTTCGCCCGCAGGAAGCTCTCCTGCAGCTCGGCGACCTTGGCTTGAGCCTCCGCGAGCGCCGCGTCGGCGGCTTCGGCGGCGGGCGCAGCGCCTTGCGCCGCCTGCTTCTCGCTGCCGATGTCTTCGGCCGATTGGGTAGCCGGGTTCTCTTGCGTGTTTTCCATGTCGCTGAAAGTCGATTAGAGGTTGAAGCCAAATCGGCAACCGCCGGACCGAATACCCGGCGGTACCGCACATTGTTGGTGCAAATAAGGGCGAAAACTGCGATTTCAAGAGGGTTATTCGCCGGCATTCGCCAATGCCGCGAAACAACCGCGCGTCTCGCCGGTGCATGCCCCACAGCGTTCGCCAGACGGGGCGAAACGGCCTGTAACAACGCTTACCCGGTAAGTACTAGCTCGGCACAGCGCGGCTGCACTACACTCCACTCAAGCGTCGGAAAAGCGTGTTTACCCTAGCTGACCGTCGCCTTACATCCACCTGGCGCCATTTTCACCCGTCTTCTCGAGGGGAGTACCGTGAAACTGACCTTTGCGATATCGGTGGTCGCGCTGGTACTCATTGCCGGCACCACCACCATCTGCCTGTCGGGAGCCGTCACCGACCGCACGACCGAATACGGAAGCGCGCGGGCGACATTCGACCAGATGTTCAGCTCCCACCAGAAAATCTGTCGATGATGCGCCGGTCGCGCTTCGTCGGCCGGCCGTGCAGTTCGGCCGCCGGCTCGCGATACGTGCGGCGCCGCTCCAGTTCGGCGAGCCGCGCGGCCCGCCCCGCTTCCGTTTCCGCGTAAAGCGTCTGCGCGACGCTCGCAGGCCCGCGCACGTCGCACACGCCCAGCACGGCAATGTGCCAGACGATGCCGTCGATCGCAATCTCGACCTCGTCGCCGACGCGCACCTCCTTCGCCGGCTTGATCGCCGCGCCGCCGATCTTCACGTGCCCCTTGTCGACCGCATCCGTCGCGAGCGAGCGCGTCTTGAAGAACCGGGCCGCCCACAGCCATTTGTCGATGCGCAGCTTCGCACCCGGTTCCGTGGAAATCTTGTAGTTCATGTCAGCCTCCGCCGGGCCGCGCCACACGCATAGGGAGAAGCCATCGGGAGATGGGGGGACTGCGTCCCCCCAAGCGAATGAAGTGAGCGCGGGAGTCGTTCCATGTCAGCTCACCGTTTCGGGCTGCGCGGCCCTGACGGGCCAGCCCTGCAGGTTCTCGGCAACGATCTCCCCGATCGCGCCGAGCCATGCGGGCGCGCCGTTCAGGCATGGAATGCGGTGGAATGCCTTGCCGCCGCCGGCGAGGAATTCGTCGCGCACTTCCATGCCGATCTCCTCGATCGTCTCCAGGCAATCGGCCGTGAAACCGGGACAGAACACGTCGGCCCGCCGCACGCCGGCCTCGCCGAACTCGCGCAGCGTCGGCGCGGTGTACGGCTGCAGCCATTCGGCCTTGCCGAAACGCGACTGGAAGGTGACACGGCATTCTGTCGTCGACAGCCCGAGCACGGCCATCAGCAGCGCGCCCGTTTGCTGGCACTGGTCGTGGTAGGGATCGCCGAGGTCGAGCGTGCGCTTCGGCACGCCGTGAAAACTCAGCACGAGCTTGTCGCCGGCCGCGAAGTCGGGCCGGCCGTGCTGCGCCCAGTACTGGCGCACCTGCTCGGCAAGCGCATGGATATAGGCCGGATGGTCGGCGTAGTGCCGCACCGTGCGCACCTCCGGCTGGTTGCGCATGCGCGCGAGCGCGGCGAATGCGGCATCGAACGCGGTGGCCGTGGTCGACGCCGAGTATTGCGGATACATCGGCATCAGCAGCACGCGCTCGACACCCGAGCGCTTGAACTGCGCGAGCGCGTGCGCAATGTTCGGGCTGCCGTAGCGCATCGCGTAGTCGACGAGCACGTGATAGCCGTTCGACACGAGCAGGTGCCGCACGCCGTCGGTCTGGCGCTCGGTGTGCACGCGCAGCGGCGAGCCCTCGGGCATCCAGACGGCCGCGTATTTCTTCGCGGACGCGCGGCCGCGCAGCGGCAGGATCAGCGTGCGCAGCAGCACCTGCCAGATGGCTTGCGGGATCTCGACGACCCGCGGATCCGACAGGAATTCGGCCAGATAGCGCCGCACCGCGCGCGGCGTGGGGGCGTCGGGCGTGCCGAGATTGATCAGCAGCACGCCGATGCGATGGGCAGCCGCGGTGCTCGAAGGCGGCTCAAGATCGAAACGCATGGACAAGTACGTGCTCGGGGCACGGGACCGGACGGCTCTCAATTATAGCGGGCCGCCCCCGCGCCGTTCGGCCGACTGTCGGCGCGGGCGGCGCCGCGGCACGATGACGGGGCGGGATCGGGCTGGCGATCGCAGGTTATTGCTGGCTCAGCGTGAGCGACAGCAGGCGCGCGGTGATGTCGACGATCGGTATCACGCGGTTGTACGCCATGCGGGTCGGGCCGATCACGCCGAGCGTGCCGACGATCTGCCCGTTCACCTCGTAAGGCGCGGTGACGACGCTCATTTCCTCGATCGGCACGAGCGTCGATTCGCCGCCGATGAAGATCTGCACGCCCTGGGCGTGGCTCGACACGTCGAGCAGTTGCAGGAGGCCCGTCTTTTGGTCGAACACGTCGAACAGCTTGCGCAGCCGCGCCATGTCGGACGAAAGATCCGCCACTTCGAGCAGGTTGCGCTCGCCGGAAATCAGCACGGTGTCCTCGGTGTCGGGCACCTCGGTGCTGGCCGTCACCGCCAGATGCATCAGCGCGGTCATGTCGCCGCGCAACTGGTCGATCTCGTCGCGCAGGCGGCGGCGCACCTCGTCGAACGACAGGCCGGCGAAATGCGCGTTGATGTAATTGGATGCCTCGGTCAGTTGCGACGGCGAGTAGTCGCGCGGCGTCGCGAGCATCCGGTTCTGCACGTCGCCCTCGGGCGTGACGATGATCAGCAGGATGCGCTTGTCCGACAGGCGCATGAACTCGATCTGCTTGAACACGTGGCTGCGCCGCGGCGTCAGCACGACGCCCGCGAACTGCGACAGGTTCGACAGCACGCTCGCGGCGGCCGCCACCACCCGCTGCTGCGGCTCGCCGGCCTGCAGCGTGTTCTGCACCTGCCGTGCGACGGCCTCGGCGTCGATCGGCACCTCGACCGTCAGCATCGTGTCGACGAACAGCCGGTAGCCGCGCGGCGTCGGCACGCGGCCGGCCGACGTGTGCGGGCTCGACACGAGGCCGAGCTCCTCCAGGTCGGACATCACGTTGCGGATCGTCGCCGGGCTCAGCTCGAGCCCGGAATAACGGGACAACGTGCGCGATCCGACTGGCTGACCGTCGGCGATATACCGTTCGATCAGGGTTTTCAGGAGGGTTCGTGCGCGAGGATCTAGCATGGTGGAAAATTTTAGCGCAACCGCGCGACCGCGGCGAGTGGCGTCGGCCACGATTGCGCGGGCCGGCCCGATCCGGCCCCGTCGTCGCACGGGCGGTTCTTTTCGTCAACGAGCTATGGTGTAATGCCGGCATGAAAACCGGTAATCAGTTCAACACCGTCGCGCTCGTCGGCCGGAGCAACACACCCGGCATCGCCGAGCCGCTCGCCACCCTGGCTGCCAGCCTCGCGAAACTGGGCTTCGAGGTCGTCTTCGAAGGCGATACTGCGCGCGAGTTCGGCATCACCGGTTACCCGGCGCTCACCCCGGCCGAAATCGGCGCGCGCGCGGATGTGGCGGTCGTACTGGGCGGCGACGGCACGATGCTCGGCATCGGCCGCCAGCTCGCGCCCTACCGGACGCCGCTGATCGGGATCAACCACGGGCGGCTCGGCTTCATCACGGACATCGCGGCGGCCGACATGCATGCACGCGTCCCCGTGATGCTGGCGGGCAAGTTCGAGCGCGAGGAGCGCTCGCTGCTCGAGGCCAGGATCATGCGCGACGGCGAACCGATCTACCACGCGCTCGCGTTCAACGACGTCGTCGTGAACCGCAGCGGCTTCTCCGGGATGGTCGAGCTGCGCGCGTCGGTCGACGGCCGGTACATGTACAACCAGCGTTCGGACGGCCTGATCGTCGCCACGCCGACGGGTTCGACCGCGTACGCGCTGTCGTCGGCCGGCCCGATCCTCCATCCGCAGCTCCAGGGCATCGTGCTCGTGCCGATCGCGCCGCACGCACTGTCGAACCGGCCGATCGTGCTGCCCGACGATTCGAAGATCGCGATCCAGATCGTCGGCGGGCGCGACGTCAACGTGAACTTCGACATGCAGTCGTTCACCGCGCTCGAACTGAACGACACGATCGAGGTGCGCCGCTCGAAGCACACGGTGCCGTTCCTGCACCCGGTCGGCTACAGCTATTTCTCGACGCTGCGCAAAAAGCTGCACTGGAACGAACACGCATCGAACGAAGACGACAAGGCGTTCTGACGCCCCTCCGCCCGACACCATGCTCCGCCACCTCTCGATCCGCGACTTCGTCATCGTGGCCGCGCTCGATCTCGAATTCGACAGCGGCTTTTCCGTCTTTTCCGGTGAAACCGGCGCCGGGAAATCGATCCTGATCGACGCCCTCGCCCTCGCGCTCGGCGAACGTGCCGACGCGAGCGTCGTGCGCACCGGCTGCGGCCGCGCCGACATCACGGCCGAATTCACGCCGCACGACCGCGTCGCGCGCTGGCTCGACGAACACGCCTTCGACGCGGAGGACACCGTGATGCTGCGCCGCGTGATCGACGCGAACGGCCGTTCGCGCGCGTTCATCAACGGCACCAGCGCGACGCTCGCGCAACTGCGCGAACTCGGCGAGATGCTCGTCGACATCCACGGCCAGCACGCGCACCAGTTGCTGATGCGGCCCGATGCGCAGCGCGAGCTGTTCGACACGCACGCGGGGCTCGTCGCCGATGCCGCGAACGTCGCGCGCGCGTGGCGCGTCTGGCGCGACGCGACGCAGGCGATCGACGCCGCGAAGGCGCACGAGCGCGAGCTGCAGCTCGAACGCGAAAAGCTCGCGTGGCAGCTCGCCGAGCTCGACAAGCTCGCGCCGCAAGCCGGCGAATGGGACGAAGTCAGCAACGAGCACAAGCGCCTGTCGCATTCGGCGAACCTGATCGAAGGCGTGCGCGGCGCGCTCAACGCGCTGTCCGAGTCCGACGACGCGATGCTCGCGCAGCTCGGCGCGATCGTGTCGAAGCTGCGCAGCCTCGCCGACTACGACACCGCGCTCGGCGACGCGCTCGCGTCGCTCGAACCGGCCGAGATCCAGCTGCAGGAAGCCGTCTATTCGCTGTCGCACTATGCGCAGCGCGTCGATCTCGATCCCGAACGGCTCGCGCAGGTCGAAACGCGCCTCGACGCGCTGCACTCGACCGCCCGCAAGTTCCGGCTGCCGCCCGACACGCTGCACGAAGAACACGCGGCCCGCCGCGCACAGCTCGCCGCGCTCGACGCGGCCGCCGATCTCGGCGCGCTCGAAGCGACGCAGGCCAAGGCGCGGGAAGCCTATCTCGCCGACGCAAAGCACCTGTCGAAGGCGCGCGCGCAGGCCGCCAAGGCGCTAGGCACGGCCGTCACGGCCGGCATGCAGGAACTGTCGATGGCGGGCGGGAGTTTCGAAGTCGCGCTCGTGCCGCTCGCCGACGGCGGCCCGCACGGGCTCGAGCAGGTCGAGTTCCGGGTCGCCGGGCATCCCGGCGTGCCGCTGCGGCCGCTCGGGAAAGTCGCGTCGGGCGGCGAGCTCGCGCGGATCAGCCTCGCGCTTGCCGTGATCGCGAGCGCGGCGAGCCCGACACCGACGCTGATCTTCGACGAAGTCGATACGGGGATCGGCGGCGGCGTCGCCGAAGTGGTCGGCCGCCTGCTGCACCAGCTCGGACGCGACCGCCAGGTGCTGTGCGTGACGCACCTGCCGCAGGTCGCCGCACGCGGCGACCACCACTTCCAGGTCGCGAAGGGCGCCGACGATCGCGGCGGCACGGTGTCGACGGTCGTCGCACTCGACCGGGCCAACCGGATCGAGGAAGTCGCACGGATGCTCGGCGGGCTCGAAATCACGGCGACGACGCGCAAGCACGCGAAGGAAATGCTGGCGGCCTGACGCGGCCGTCCGGCTGTCCCGTCCACGCCGAACGGGCTCGCACCGTTCGGCTTTCACGGCGGAGCGCCCGCGGACGAAGCGCCCGCAACCCGCCCCACCGTCGTTCAAACACCCGTTTCAACCTCCCCGAACACACGCGTCCACAGCGCAGTCACGGCCGCCCGCTCGTCGGCCACCACGGCCGGATCGACGCGCGCCTTCTCCATCCCGTCGAGCCGCAGCTTGTGCTGCAGCTTCCGGTACTTGCGGTAGGCCGCACCGACGCGTTCGGCCTCGTCCTCGCCCATCAGCCCGAAGCGCGCGACCTCGCGCAGCAGCGCGATGTTGCCCGTGTTGCGGATCAGCTCGGCGTCGCTCGATGCGTGCAGCAGCACCCAGTACTGGACGATGAACTCGATGTCGACCATCCCGCCGCGATCGTGCTTCAGGTCGAACAGCTCGGTCTGGTTCGGGTGGCCGGCAAACACCTTGCCGCGCATGTCGACGATCTCCTTCGCGAGCACGCCGCCATCGCGCGGCGTCGTCAACACCTGCTGGCGGATCGCCTCGAAGTCCGCGCCGATCTGCGCATCGCCCGCGCTGTAGCGGGCGCGCGTCAGCGCCTGGTGCTCCCACACCCATGCGGTATTCGCGGCGTCGCCCTCGCGCAGCTGGTAGCGGCGGAACGCGTCGAGATCGGTGACGAGCAGCCCGGCCTCGCCGTTCGGCCGCAGCCGCAGGTCGATGTCGAACAGCGCACCCGCGCCGGTCGCCGTCGTGAGCCACGTGATGAGCCGCCGCGTGAAGGTCGTGTAGACGTCCGCCGAACGCTCGTCGGGGTCGTCGTACAGGAAGATCAGGTCGAGATCCGACGCGTAGCCGAGCTCCTTGCCGCCGAGCTTGCCGTACGCGATCACCGCGAACTTCGGCACGTCGCGATGGCGCTTCGCGAGCTGCGACCAGACGACTTCGATCGTCACGTCGAGCACCGCGTCGGCCAGCTCGGACAGCCGGTCGCTCACATGCTCGACCGACAGTTGCCCGGCGAGATCGATCAGCAGGATCCGGAACACCTCCGCGTGCTGCGCGTGCCGCAGCAGGTCCATCTGCTGCTCGGGGCCGTCGGCCGCCGCGAGGCGCGCGCGCAGCGCGTCCTTGAACGCGGGCCAGTCGAACGGGCTCGCGATCGCCTCGTCGTCGAGCAGTTCGTCGAGCAGTTGCGGGTGGCGGATCAGGTAGCCGCCGCCCCAGCGCGTCGCACCGAGCACCGACAGCACGCGGTCGAGCGCGGCCGGATATTCGGTCAGCAGCGCGAGATAGACGCCGCGCCGGCTGACCGTCTCGAGCAGGTCGAACAGGCGCACGATCGTGTCGTCGCGGCGCGCGGAGTCGATCCGCGGCGCGGCCTCCAGCGCGCGCTGCGCGACGCGGTCGAAGCGGTGCCGGCTCTTTTCCGGCAGGCCCGTGTAGCGCGACGATTGCCACACCGCGCGCAGCCGCGCGAGCACCGCCGCCGGATCGGCGAAGCCGAGGCCGTCGAGGCGGGCCGCGAGCGCGTCGTCCTCTCCGTCGTCGGCGAGCGCGCCGCTCCAGATCCACGCGGCGGCCGTCTCTTCGCCCGCGCCGCAGGGCGCGCCGTTCACCTTGTCGGCGAAGATCTGGTCGAACTGCGCCTCGACGAAGTTCCGGTACTCGTCCAGCACCGTCATCAGCGCCGCATAGTCGGCAAAACCGAGCGACGCGGCCAGCGCCGCGCGTTCGTCGGGCTCGACCGGCATCGCGTGCGTCTGCGCGTCGTTGCGGTACTGCAGCCGGTGCTCGAGCGTGCGCAGGAAGTTGTAAGCGGCGGTCAGGCGGGCACGCACGTCCTCGCCGATCAGCCCGCGCGCCTGCGCATGGCGCAGCACCGCGAGCGTCGGCCGCACGCGGAACTCCGCATCCTGGCCGCCGCGGATCAACTGGAACACCTGCGCGCTGAACTCGATCTCGCGGATCCCGCCGCGCCCGAGCTTGATGTCGTCGGCCTTGTCGGGCCGCATCGACGCGCGGCGCGCGGCTTCCTGCCGGATCTGCTGGTGCAGCGAACGGATCGCGCCGATCACGCCGAAGTCGAGATAGCGGCGGTACACGAACGGCTTGACGATCGACTCGAGCTGCGACTCCAGCCGCCGCGCCGCGTCGCTGTCGCCTTCCGACACGAGCCGCCCCTTGATCCAGGCATAGCGCTCCCACTCGCGCCCCTGCACGTAGAAATATTCCTCGAGCATCCCGAGGCTGCACACGAGCGGCCCCGAATCGCCGTTCGGGCGCAGCCGCATGTCGACGCGAAACACGTAGCCGTCGGCCGTGACCTCGGACAGCACGCCGATCAGGCGCCGGCCGAGCCGCGTGAAGTATTCCTGCGTCGACAGCGGCGCGCGCGCGCCGCCGGTCGTCTCGCCGTCGTCCTCGTACACGAAGATCAGGTCGATGTCCGACGACACGTTCAGCTCGCGGCCGCCGAGCTTGCCCATCCCGACCACGCCGAGCACGACGCGCTGGCCGTCGGCGCCGCGCGGCTCGCCGTACAGCGCCTCGAGCTCGGCCGACAGCAGCGCAAGCGAGCGCTGCACGGCCACCTCGGCGAGATCGGTCATCGCGCCCGTCACCTCGGCCACGTCCGCCAGCCCGCGCAGGTCGCGCTCCGCGACTGCGCCGAACGCCTCGGCGCGCAGTTGCCGCAGCGCGCGCTTCAGTTGCTCCTCGGACGGCGCGGCCGCGCCGTCCGGCATCGCGAGCAGTTCGGTGAGGCGCGCATCGAGCTGCGCGCGGGCGAGCGGCGCGGCGGCCCACGCGGCGACCTGTTCGGCCAGCGCGGGCCGCGCGGCGGCCGCGCGCGCGATATAACGGGAATAGGACGTGCTGATCAGGGCGGAAGCGTCGGTCATCGAGAAGCGGGCCTGGCGGTAAGGCCGGCCGGTGCGGGCAAACGCGTGCGCGCCCCGCTGCCGGCCGGCCCCATGGACTCGGCGCGGCATCGCGGGACGCACGTGCGTCCGCCGCGAAACCGCGCGCCGGAAAGCCCGTGCCGCGCTGCCGCAACGGCCGCCGGCACGAACCCGTGTGATACATTTCAACGTCAATCTGCAAAACTACCATATCGTCGCCCTTCCGCCGCATGTCCGACCGTCAGGAATCCGCCGTAGCAGCGCCCGAAGCGGGACCTCCGAAGCACGATCATCCGGTCCTGCGTCGCGTATTCAAGGTGACGCTGGCAGTCGGGATCGGCACCTACTTCATTGCGGCCGGCACGTTCCTCGGGATGCGCTATGTGCTGCTGCCCCGCATCGACGAATTCCGCCCGCGCATCGAGCGCCTCGTGTCCGACAAGCTCCACGCGCAGCTTTCGATCGGCAAGCTTTCCCCGAACTGGTCCGGCATGCAGCCGGGCGTCGAACTCACGAACCTGACGATCCGCGGCCGTGACGGCAAGGTCGCGCTGTCGGTCCCGCACGCGACGGCCGCGCTGTCGTGGATGTCGCTGCTGCGGCTGTCGCCCGCGCTGTCGAGCCTGATCGTCGACGAGCCCGACCTCGTCGTCGCGCGCGCGCCCGACGGTTCGCTGAGCATCGCGGGCGTCGGCGTCGCGACGACCACCCACGGCGGCAACGACACGTTCGGCACGTGGCTGCTGAAGCAGGAAGCGATCGTGCTGCGTGGCGGCACGCTGCGCTGGCGCGACGCGCAGCACGACGCGCCGGAACTCGTGCTGTCGGGCATCCGGATCGCCGTGCTCAACAACGGCCGCGTGCACCGGGCCGCGCTGCAGGCGCCCGCGAACGGCACGCTGCTGCTTGGCCCGCTCGATTTCCGCGCGCGCTTCACGCACAAGGCGCTCGCGCCGGTCGGCAAGCCGTCGAACTGGACCGGCGACGCGTACCTGTCGACCGGCCCCGTCGATCTGCAGACGCTCGCCCGCTACCTCGACATACCGCTCACGATCCACGCGGGTCGAATCGACAACGCGATCTGGGCGACCTTCCGCGACGGCCGGCTGCGCTCCGCGGGCGGCGACCTGCAGGGCGCCGACGTCACGCTGCGCGTGCGGCCGACGCAGCCGCGGCTCGACGTGCCGGCGGTCGGGTTCGGCTGGGACATGGCGATGGACACGGGGCACGACTACACGCTGCACCTGTCGCGCTTCCACGCGGAACTCGGCCAGCCGCCGCTCGACGACGGCACGCCGCTCGCCCGCTCGCTCGCGCTGTCGACGCTGACGGCCCGCTACCGCGTGCCGACGGCCGGCCAGGGGCAACTGATCAGCGTCGTCGGCGACCGCGTCGATCTCGGCATCCTCAGCGAATTCATCCGCGGCTTGCCGCTGCCGGCACGCCTGCGCAACGAGCTGATCAAGCTCGACCCGCGCGGGATGGTGTCGAACTATCACATCGAGGTCGAGCGCGCGAAGCCCGCGCGCGCGGACCTCGCGGAAGAGGAGCGCCGTACCGGCGCCGCGCCGATCGTCCGCTATCGCTTCCTCGCCGACCTGCAGGGCATCAGCGTCGCCGCGCAGGAGCCGCCGCCCGGCCTGTCGCCGCGTGGCCACCCGCGCGCGGGCTGGCCCGGCATCGAGAACCTGTGGGGCCGCGTCGACGCGACCGAAACCGGCGGCACCGCGAAATTCGATACGGTCAACGCAGCCGTCACGGTGCCCGGCGAGTTCGACGAACCGCGCCTGACGTTCGACCGGCTGCGCGGCAACGCCAAATGGGCGATCACGCCGGCGCCCGGCGACAAGCATGCGCGCGTCGACGTGACGGTGCACGACCTGCTGGTCGTGAACCCCGATGCCGAAATCGCAGTGTCGGGCTCGTACACGAACCCCGGCCACGGCCGCGGCTCGCTCGACCTGCGCGCCGAGTTCGCACGCGCGTCGGTGGCGCGCATTCCGCGCTACCTGCCGACCGGGATGTCCGAGCACCTGCGCGACTATCTCGGCCACGCGCTGCAGGACGGCAAGGTGACCAAGGGCGCGTCGATCGTCGCCCGCGGTCCGCTCGAGAAATTCCCGTTCGAACACGAGCCGGACGCCGGCGTGTTCCACATCGTCGCGCCGTTCACCGGCGGCCGCTTCGAACCGACGCCGTATCCGCCGCGCAAGCTCGCGAACGGCACGCCGAGCGTCTGGCCGGCGCTCGACGGCATCGACGGCGTGTTCGAGCTCGCGCAGAACAAGCTGCGCTTCGACATCGACCGCGCACACTACAAGCGCGTCGCGCTGACCAAGGTCGCGGGCCGCATCGACGATCTCGGCAATCCGTCCCACTCGCCGCTCGTCATCGACGGCCATGCGCAGGGCCCGCTCGCCGACCTGATCGACTACGCGGACAACAGCTCGCTCGGCACGATGAGCGGGCATGTCGGCCAGCGGATCGATGCACAGGGGCCTGCGTCGCTCGCGCTCAAGATCACGATTCCGCAGCATGTTCCGCATCCGCACACGCACATCGAAGGCGCGCTTGCGTTCGGCGGCAACACGCTGTCGACCAGCGGCGTGCCGCCGTTGTCCGCGCTGCGCGGCAGTGTCCGGTTCACCGAGGCCGGCGCGTCGCTGCATGAGCTGTCGGGGCGCTTCCTCGGCGGCCCGGTGCGCGCGAACGGCAACTTCCAGTCGCACGGCCCGTACGCGGTGGACGTCGACGGCAAGCTCGCGCTCGACGCCGCGCGCGGCCTGAACCTGCACGGCGCGGCCGCGGCGCTGCTCGAACACGTGATCGGCGACGCGCCGTACAAGGTCGCCGTGCGCGGTGCGCCGGGCCGCCTGCCCGACATCACCGCGCGCTCCGACCTGACGGGCGTCGCGCTGAACTTCCCGGCGCCGTTCGCGAAGGCGGCCGGCACGCCGATGCCGTTCAGCTTCACGCTGCAGCCGGCCCCGCAGGCCGACGGCAAACGCCTCGAACACGCCGACCTGACGCTCGGCCCGGTGACGGCGACCTACCTGCTCGACGCGACGCGCGGCCAGCCGCTGCGCGCGGTGCGCGGCGCGATGGGCATCCACCGGATGCCCGACATGCCGCAGGAAGGCGTGAGCGCGGCCGTCGACGTCGACGAACTCGATGCCGACGCGTGGCTCGCGCTCGCCCGCACGCTGAAGCCCGACACGCCGCACGCGCCGGAGCAGCAGGCGCCGTCGCGCGTCGATCTCGCGAGTTTCGCGCCGAAGCGCTTCGCGCTCCACTTCGGCACGCTGAAGCTGCTCAAGCGCAACTGGGAAAACGTGATCGTCGGCGCGTCGCACGTCGACGAGCTGTGGCAGGCGAACATCGCGTCGAACCAGGTGTCGGGCTACCTGTCGTGGGCGCCGGGCGGCCACAACGGCGCGGGCGTACTGAACGCGCGGCTCGCGAAGCTCGTGATTCCGGACAGCGCGCAGCACGACCTCGTCGGCCGCGCGATGAACCTGCCGACGCCGACGGACCGCCCGATACCGTCGGTCGACCTGATCGTCGACCAGGTCGTCGCGCGCAACCACGACATCGGCCGCCTCGTCGTCAACGCGCGCAACATCGACGAGGACGGCACGCCCGTGTGGCAGCTCGACAAGCTGGAACTGTCGAACCCGGCCGCGAAGCTGACGGCGACCGGCAACTGGCGCACGTCGCGCCGCGCGCTCGCCCGCGGCGCCGACGAAAGCGACGCGCCGCGCCGCACCGTGTTCGACTTCAAGCTCGACATCGACAATGCGGGTGCGCTGCTCGACCGCGTCGGCCTGCCGCGCACGCTCGCGGACGGACACGGCACGGTAACGGGCAAGGTCGGCTGGCGCGGCGGCCCGACCGCGGTCGACTTCCCGTCGCTCGGCGGCCAGGTCGCAGTCGATCTCGAACACGGGCAGATCCTGAAAGTCGATCCGGGCGCGGCGAAACTCCTCGGCGTACTGAGCCTGCAAAGCCTCGCGCGCTTCCTGACGCTGAATTTCCGCGACGTGGTCGGCAAGGGGCTGCCGTTCGACAAGATCACGGGCACCGGCCGGATCTCGAACGGCATTGCGCGCACCGACGACTTCTCGATGACGACGGCGCCCGCGAACGTGACGGTGCGCGGCGCGGTCGACCTCGGCACCGAGACGCAGGACCTGCACGCACACGTCGCGCCGAAGATCGGTGCCGGCACGGCGGCGATCGCGGCCGCGATCATCAATCCGCTGCTCGGCGTCGGGGTGCTGGCCGCGAACTACGCGCTGTCGGAAACGCTGTCGCACGCGTTCGCGCTCGACTACGCGATCACGGGCTCGTGGGCGCACCCGCACATCGAGCGGGTGCGGGGCGATCAGGGTAAGATGAATCACGGTCCGGCCGATGCGACGAGCCACTGAGTGCCGCGCGCTGCCGGGCCGCACCCCATTTATGACGCAACCGATCCCGCGATGACCGACCACACCCGTTCCGCCACGCCCTACCGGGTCGCCGCGCTGCAGATGGTGAGCACGCCGGACGTCGCGCGCAATCTCGCCGAAGCCCGCCGCCTGATCGCGGAAGCGGCCGGCGAAGGCGCGCAGCTCGTGCTGCTGCCCGAGTATTTCTGCTTCATGGGCCACCGCGATACCGACAAGCTCGCGCTCGCCGAACCCTACCAGGACGGTCCGATCCAGCACTTCCTCGCGGACGCCGCGCGCCGCCACGGGATCTGGGTGATCGGCGGCACGCTGCCGCTGAAAGCGCCGGAGCCCGATCGCGTGCTGAACACGACGCTCGTGTTCGATCCGTCCGGCAACGAGGCCGCGCGCTACGACAAGATCCACCTGTTCAACTTCGAGAAAGGCGACGAGTCGTTCGACGAGGCGCGCACCATCCGCGCGGGCGATACGGTCGTCGCGTTCGACGCGCCGTTCGGGCGGGTCGGCCTGTCGGTCTGTTACGATCTGCGCTTTCCCGAGCTGTATCGCAGGCTGGGCGACTGCACGCTGATCGTCGTACCGTCGGCGTTTACGTATACGACGGGCCGCGCGCACTGGGAAACGCTGCTGCGCGCGCGGGCCGTCGAGAACCAGTGCTACGTGCTCGCGGCCGCGCAGGGCGGCAAGCACGAGAACGGCCGGCGCACCTGGGGCCACAGCATGCTGATCGACCCGTGGGGCGAGATCGTCGCGGTCCGCGACGTGGGCGCAAGCGTCGTGCTCGGCGCAATCGATCCGCAGCGCATCGCCGACGTGCGCCAGAGCCTGCCCGCGTGGCGGCACCGCGTGCTGACCTGAATCCGGTGCCCCGCTTGAAACGCCGCGCGGCCAACCCATCTGCCCAGAAGCACCCGACAACTTTTTGAGAAACCCCGATATCCGCATGAACATCATCGAACCCGGCATCCGCAACCTCGCGCTGGCGAAGGACATCCTGCTCACGCCGTACGGCCTCGACGAAAGCCTGCTCACGCGCACGATCGCCGACATCTTCACGCATCGCGTCGACTACGCGGACCTGTACTTCCAGGCCACCCGCAGCGAAGCGTGGAGCCTCGAGGAAGGCATCGTCAAGTCGGGCAGCTTCAGCATCGACCAGGGCGTCGGCGTGCGCGCGGTCGCGGGCGACCGCACCGCATTCGCATACTCGGACGACCTGTCGCCCGAAGCGATCGCGCAGGCGGCCGCGGCCACCAAGGCGATCGCGGCAGCCGGCGGCGGCCGCCAGAAGATCAAGGCGGCGACGTCGCTGAAGGGCATCTCGGGCCGCGACCTGTACCTGCCGTCCGATCCGCTCGCGTCGCTCGACGCGACGGCCAAGGTCAAGCTGCTCGAGCGCATCGAGCAGATGGCGCGCGGGCGCGACCCGCGCATCACGCAGGTGATGGCCGGCCTCGCAGGCGAATACGACGTCGTGCTGGTCGCGCGCAGCGACGGCGCGCTCGCGGCCGACATCCGCCCGCTCGTGCGCGTGTCGGTTACCGTCATCGCCGAACAGAACGGCCGCCGCGAAATCGGCTCCGGCGGCGGCGGCGGCCGCTTCGACTACGGCTACTTCACCGATGAAGTCCTGTCGCGCTACGTCGACGACGCCGTGCACGCGGCACTCGTCAACCTCGACGCACGCCCCGCGCCGG
This sequence comes from Burkholderia pyrrocinia, assembly GCF_001028665.1. Taxonomy (NCBI): domain Bacteria; kingdom Pseudomonadati; phylum Pseudomonadota; class Betaproteobacteria; order Burkholderiales; family Burkholderiaceae; genus Burkholderia; species Burkholderia pyrrocinia. Next base: position 2,006,444 of record NZ_CP011503.1, on the reverse strand, counting down.
CCGGCGCGATGACGGTCGTGCTCGGGCCGGGCTGGCCGGGCGTGCTGCTGCACGAAGCGATCGGCCACGGCCTCGAAGGCGACTTCAACCGCAAGGGCTCGTCGGCATTCGCAGGCCGGATCGGCGAACAGGTCGCCGCGAAGGGCGTGACCGTCGTCGACGACGGCACGCTGCCGAACCGCCGCGGGTCGCTGAACATCGACGACGAAGGCAACCCGACGCAGTGCACGACGCTGATCGAGGACGGCATCCTGAAGGGCTACATCCAGGACACGCTGAACGCGCGCCTGATGAAGATGCCGGTCACGGGCAACGCGCGGCGCGAGTCGTACGCGGCGCTGCCGATGCCGCGCATGACGAACACGTACATGCTGAACGGCGACAAGGATCCGCAGGAAATCATCGCGTCGGTGAAGAACGGCCTGTACGCGGTGAACTTCGGCGGCGGCCAGGTCGACATCACGAACGGCAAGTTCGTGTTCTCGGCGTCCGAGGCGTACATGATCGAGAACGGCAAGATCACCTACCCGGTGAAGGGCGCGACGCTGATCGGCAGCGGCCCCGAATCGCTGAAGTACGTGAGCATGATCGGCAACGACATGTCGCTCGACACGGGTGTCGGCGTGTGCGGCAAGGAAGGCCAGAGCGTGCCGGTCGGCGTCGGCCAGCCGACCCTGCGGATCGACAGGATGACGGTCGGCGGTACGGCATAACCGCATCGCGGCGCAGACAATCCGCGCATTTTGAAGAAAACGCGCGGATTGTCCGCATTTTTGACGTTTCCCGGTTGCCAGCCGCACGGCGACCGGGTATAAATTCCGAATCAACTTTTTTGACGAACCGAATCCCCGTCATGTCCGCCAAGTTTTATTTTTACTTTTTTTGGTATCTCAGACCGCTGGCGGATCGAGAGGGTTGATGGCGCGTAAAGCGCAACCGAAATTCCCGAAAAAACCGCCGGCGAACCCGGCGGTTTTTTTTCGCCCTTCGCCACCCGGTCGCCGCCGCAGCGGTCCCGCGGCCCCGACCGAAACCACTGAATCGCTTGAATCGATGAATCTGCCGCACGCGCACTGACCGAACGGCGCCCTCAACCGCTTTGCATGGGGCCGGAGTAACCGCTAAAGCGCCAACTCCGGTCGACATAGGAGAAACAGCATGCCCCCGCACAATACCGACGACGTCCGCATTCGCGAACTCAAGGAACTGACGCCGCCCGCCCACCTGATCCGCGAATTCGCGTGCTCCGAAGCCGCGTCCGAGCTGATCTACAACTCGCGCCAGTCGATGCACCGCATCCTGCACGGGATGGACGACCGGCTGATCGTCGTGGTCGGGCCGTGCTCGATCCACGATACGAAGGCGGCGATCGAATACGCGGGCCGGCTCGTGAAGGAGCGCGAGCGCTTCAAGGGCGAACTGGAAATCGTGATGCGCGTGTACTTCGAGAAGCCGCGCACGACGGTCGGCTGGAAGGGGCTCATCAACGATCCGTACCTCGACAACAGCTTCAAGATCAACGAAGGGCTGCGCACCGCGCGCGAACTGCTGCTGCAGATCAACGAGATGGGGCTGCCGGCCGCGACCGAATACCTCGACATGATCAGCCCGCAGTACATCGCCGACCTGATCTCGTGGGGCGCGATCGGCGCGCGCACGACCGAGTCGCAGGTGCACCGCGAGCTCGCGTCGGGGCTGTCGTGCCCGGTCGGCTTCAAGAACGGCACCGACGGCAACGTGAAGATCGCGGTCGACGCGATCAAGGCCGCGTCGCAGCCGCACCATTTCCTGTCGGTGACGAAGGGCGGCCATTCGGCGATCGTGTCGACGGCCGGCAACGAGGATTGCCACGTGATCCTGCGCGGCGGCAAGACGCCGAACTACGACGCGGACAGCGTGAACGCCGCGTGCGCGGACATCGGCAAGGCCGGCCTCGCCGCGCGCCTGATGATCGACGCAAGCCACGCGAACAGCTCGAAGAAACACGAGAACCAGATCCCGGTGTGCGCGGACATCGGCCGCCAGATCGCGGCGGGCGACGAGCGGATCGTCGGCGTGATGATCGAGTCGCACCTTGTCGAAGGCCGTCAGGACCTGAAGGAAGGCTGCCCGCTGACCTACGGCCAGAGCATCACCGATGCGTGCATCGCGTGGGACGACAGCGTGAAAGTGCTCGAAGGGCTCGCGGAATCGGTCAAGGCGCGGCGCGTGGCGCGCGGCAGCGGGAACTGACGAGCACGAGCAGGCTGAATCGCCATGGCCCCCGCCTGCCGGCGGGCACGGCGTTCGGTTCTGCCAGACGAGCTAACCGGGAGTCGATCATGCCGACCGTCAACATGCACGACGCCAGGTCACGGCTCGCAAGCCTTGTCGAAGCGCTCGAATTGGGGCGCGAATCGGAAGTCGCGCCGGGCTTTTTCATTGGCCGCAGATCATCATTCAGCGCATCACTCGAGCGCGCCCGAGCCGAAGATTTCGGTATTGATGCGTTCCGGCGCGACGCCGAGCGCGACGAGCGCATCGCGCTGCGCCTTCATGAACGCGATCGGGCCGCAGATGTAGTAGTCGGCGTCCGGCACCAGCGCGAAGTCCTTCACGCGCTCCGGCGTGAGGCGCCCTTCGAGGTCATGGTCGACGCCGGCGCGATCGTTCGGGCCGACCAGTTCGTACACCACCGTGCGCCTGACGTTCGCGTGCTCGCGCACCGTATCGTTCAGCCAGTCGCGGAACGCGTGCACCGCGCCCGAACGGCATGCATGAATGAAGCGCACATCGCGCTTGCTGCCTTCCGACACCAGCGTCGATGCCATCGACACCATCGGCGTCAGGCCGACGCCGCCGGAGATCAGCACGACCGGCGTATCGACGCCGCGCTTCAGCGAGAATTCGCCCATCGGCGCGGTCACTTCGACGATCGCGCCCTCCTCCACGCCGTCATGCATCAACGTCGACACCTTGCCGGCCGGGATCGCTTCCGGCTGGCCGGCCTCGCGCTTCACCGAGATGCGCAGCCACTTGCCGTGCGATGCGTCGGACAGGCTGTACTGGCGCGGCTGGTCGACGCCGAGGTCGCCGACGAAGCGCTTCACCGTGACGTACTGGCCCGGCTCGAAGGTCGGCGCCACGCCGCCGTCGGCAGGGCTCAGGTAGAACGACGTGATCTCGTCGCTCTCGCGCACCTTGCGCGCCACCTTGAACGGACGGAAGCCGCTCCATGCGGCGCCCGCGTACAGGTCGGCCTCGGCACCGATCAGGATCTGCGCGAGCTGGCCGTACGCGACCCGCCACGCTTCGAGCGTGTCGGCATCGACCGCGTCGCCGAGCACTTCGACGATCGACGCGAGCAGGTTCTCGCCGACGATCGGGTAGTGCTCGGGGCGGATGTTCAGGCTCGCGTGCTTGTGCGCGATGTGCGACACCGCACCGCCGAGCGCGCCGAGGTTGTCGATGTTCGCCGCATACGCATAAACCGCCTTCGCGAGCGTTTCCGGCTGGCTGCCGGTCTTCTGGTGCGTCTGGTTGAACAGGTTTTTCAGTTCCGGATGGCGCGCGAACATGCGCTGGTAGAAATGCTTCGTGATCGTCGCGCCGTGCACGGCGAGGACAGGGGCAGTGGCCTTCACGCGAGCCATCTGGTCAGCGGTGATGTGGGTCATGTTCGTTCTCCGTTAAACATGCGCATACGATACATGTTTAAAAAACCGACTTCACCGGACAAATTGTCGCAGTGCGCAAAAGCGCTGCGGCGCGCTAGCGGACGCGCCCGCGCTCCCACAGCACGTCCGCCCCGCCGTCGGCGCGGTTCAGCACGCGCGCCAGTACGAACAGCAGGTCCGACAGCCGGTTCACGTAACGCCGCGGCGCATTGTTGAGCGTTTCGTTGCGGCCGAGCGCGACGATCGAGCGCTCAGCACGGCGGCACACGGTCCGGCACACGTGCGCGAGCGACGCCGCGCGCGAGCCGGCCGGCAGGATGAATTCCTTCAGCGGCGGCAGCGTCGCGTTGTAATCGGCGAGCCACTGGTCGAGGCGCGCGAGATGCGTGTCGTCGAGCACCGCATGGCCGGGGATGCACAGCTCGCCGCCGAGATCGAACAGGTCGTGCTGGATCGTGACGAGCGCCGTGCGCACGTCGTCCGGCAGCGTCTCGGCGAGCAGCACGCCGAGGTTCGAGTTCAGTTCGTCGACGTCGCCGATCGCCGCGATCCGCGCGTCGTCCTTGCCGATGCGCCGTCCGTCGCCGAGGCCGGTGGTACCGTCGTCGCCCGTGCGCGTCGCGATCTTGCTCAAGCGGTGTCCCATGCGAATGTCCTCTCGTGCGCGGCCGCGATGCAGCCCGGTTGGGTTGGAACACGATTATCGCAGCCCGCGGCGGCGGGCGCAGTGGGCGTTACAGCGTAGAATGAACCGAAAGTTCGACGAGCAGTCAGGAGACATTCGTGAATCACCCCGCCCCGCCAGCCGCCACGCGCCGCCCGCTGCCCCCCGCCATGCTCGATGCGCTGCGCGCCGCCTTCGGCGAGCGCGTGTCGACCGCCGACGCGGTCCGCGCCCATCATGGCCGCGACGAATCGCCGTTCGATCCGCAACTGCCCGATGCCGTCGTGTTCGCGCACAGCGCGGACGACGTGCGCGAAGTGGTGTCGCTGTGCTCGCTCTACAGCGTGCCGCTGATCCCGTACGGCGCCGGCTCGTCGCTCGAAGGCCACCTGCTCGCGGTGCGCGGCGGCATCTCGCTCGACCTGTCGGAAATGAACCGCGTGCTGTCGATCAACCCCGAGGACCTGACCGTGACGGTCGAACCGGGCATCACGCGCAAGGCGCTCAACGAAGCGCTGCGCGACACCGGGCTGTTCTTCCCGATCGACCCCGGCGCCGACGCCAGCCTCGGCGGAATGACCGCGACCCGCGCATCGGGTACCAACGCCGTGCGCTACGGCACGATGCGCGAGAACGTGCTCGGCCTGACCGCGGTGCTCGCCGACGGCCGTGTCGTGAAAACGGGCACGCGCGCCCGCAAGTCGTCGGCCGGCTACGACCTCACGCGCCTGTTCGTCGGCTCCGAAGGCACGCTCGGCGTGATCACCGAGATCACGCTGCGCCTGCACCCGCTGCCCGAAGCCGTATCGGCCGCGATCTGCACGTTCCCGACGATGGGCGACGCGGTGCGCACCGTGATCGAGACGATCCAGATCGGCGTGCCGATCGCGCGCGTCGAATTCGTCGATTCGCTCGCCGTGCGCTCGATCAACCGCCACTCGAACCTGACGCTCACCGAAGCGCCGACGCTTTTCTTCGAATTCCACGGCACCGAGGCCGGCGTGAAGGAACAGGCCGAACTCGTGCAGGCGCTCGCCGGCCAGAACAACGGCCAGGGCTTCGAATGGGCGACGCGCCCCGAAGACCGCAGCCGGCTCTGGGCCGCGCGCCACAACGCGTACTTCGCGATGCTGCAATTGAAGCCGGGCTGCCGCGCGGTGACGACCGACGTCTGCGTGCCGATCTCGCAACTCGCCGCGTGTGTCGAGGAAACCGAAGTCGACCTGCGCGCGTCGTCGCTGCCCTGCCCGATCGTCGGCCACGTCGGCGACGGCAATTTCCACGTCGCGATCCTGATCGATCCCGACAAGCCCGAGGAACTCGCTGAAGCCGAGCACATCAACGACCGGATCGTCGAGCGCGCGCTGCGCCTCGGCGGCACTTGCACGGGCGAGCACGGCGTCGGGCTGCACAAGATGCGCTTCCTGCCGAAGGAGCACGGCGACAACGCGATCGACACGATGCGCGCGATCAAGCTCGCGCTCGATCCGCGCAACCTGATGAATCCCGGCAAGATTTTCACGTGCTGAGACGGCGGCGCGACGTCGCGCCTCCTGCAGGAGACCCCATGAACGCTCCCGTCGAACTGTCGAGCGCAGCACGCGCGCAGCGCCAGCGCGAAGTCGTGCAGGCCCTGATGGCCGTGCTGCCGACGCACTGCCTGCTGTACCGCGACGAAGACACGGCGCCGTACGAATGCGACGGCCTGTCCGCCTACCGCCGCCTGCCGCTCGCGGTCGCGCTGCCCGAAACGGAATCGCAGGTGCAGCGGATCGTGCAGATCTGCCGCCGCATGGAAGTGCCGATCGTGCCGCGCGGCGCGGGCACGAGCCTGTCAGGGGGCGCGCTACCGATCGCACTCGGCGTCGTGCTGTCGCTCGCGCGCTTCACGCGCATCGTCGAAGTCGACCCGTACGCGCGCACGGCAACCGTGCAGCCCGGCGTGCGCAACCTCGCGATCTCGGAAGCCGCCGCGCCGTACGGCCTGTATTACGCGCCCGATCCGTCGTCGCAGATCGCCTGCACGATCGGCGGCAACGTCGCGGAAAACTCCGGCGGGGTCCACTGCCTGAAATACGGGCTGACCGTGCACAACGTGATGCGCGTGCGCGCGGTGACGATCGACGGCGAGATCGTCGAGTTCGGCTCGCTCGCGCTCGACATGCCGGGCCTCGACCTGCTCGCCGTGATGATCGGCAGTGAGGGGATGTTCGCGATCGTCACCGAAGTCACGGTGCGGCTGATCCCGAAGCCGCAGACCGCGCAACTCGTGATGGCGAGCTTCGACGACGTCGTCAAGGGCGGCGAGGCCGTCGCGGCGATCATCGCGTCGGGCATCATCCCGGCCGGGCTCGAGATGATGGACAAGCCGGCCACGCAGGCCGTCGAGGCGTTCACGCATGCGGGCTACGACCTCGACGCGAAGGCGATCCTGCTGTGCGAATCGGACGGCACGCCGGAAGAAGTCGCCGAAGAGATCGTGCGGATGACGGCCGTGCTGCGCGAGCACGGCGCAACCCGCATCCAGGTGTCGCGCAACGAACAGGAGCGGCTGCGCTACTGGTCGGGCCGCAAGAACGCGTTCCCGGCCGCCGGCCGCATTTCCGCCGACTATTACTGCATGGACGGCACGGTGCCGCGCCGCGCGATCGGCCCGCTGCTCGCGCGCATCGAACAGCTCGAAACGCGCTACGGGCTGCGCTGCATCAACGTGTTCCATGCGGGCGACGGCAACATGCATCCGCTGATCCTGTACAACGCGAACGATCCGGACGAGCTGCACCGCGCCGAGGAGTTCGGCGCGGAAATCCTCGAATGCTGCGTGGAATTCGGCGGCAGCGTGACGGGCGAGCACGGCGTCGGCATCGAAAAGCTCAATTCGATGTGCGTACAGTTCTCGCCGCAGGAGCGCGACGCGTTCTTCGCGGTCAAGCGCGCGTTCGACCCGGCCGGGCTGCTGAATCCCGACAAGGGCATCCCGACCCGCGCGCGCTGCGCCGAGTACGGTCGCCAGCACGTGCGCGGCGGGCTGTTGCCGCACCCCGACCTGCCGCGTTTCTGAGCGTCGCGCGGGGCGCGGCGCGTGCCGGCGGCCGGTCCGCACCGTGCTGCCGTGCCCGCTCGGCCCGTCCGAGCGGCGGTGCGGGCATGCGGTCCGCAATACCTGGCTTAGGGATAGTCGCGATGTGGAATCGCGCCACCCCGGTACAATCGACCGAACAACAAGTCGAGGCAGCAACAGAACATGGAAGAGGACGACATCGTCGCCGGATGGGGCGAGCGCATCCGCGCGGCCAGTGCCGACGGCCGGCCGCTGCGGATTCGCGGCGGCGGCACCAAGGACTGGTACGGCCAGGCGCTCGAGGGCGAAATACTCGACACGCGCGCGTTTCAGGGCATCGTGTCGTACGACCCGGCCGAACTCGTCGTCACGGTCCGCGCGGGCACGCCGCTCGCGCAGCTTGAAACCGTCCTCGCCGAGTGCGGCCAGATGCTGCCGTTCGAGCCGCCGCACTTCGGCCGCGCGGCCACCGTCGGCGGCTGCGTCGCGGCGGGCCTGGCCGGCCCGCGCCGCGCCACCTGCGGTGCACCGCGCGATTTCGTGCTCGGCGTCACGCTGATGAACGGCCGCGGCGAAATGCTGCGCTTCGGCGGGCAGGTCGTGAAGAACGTCGCCGGCTACGACGTGTCGCGGCTGATGGCCGGTGCGCTCGGCACGCTCGGGCTGATGCTCGACCTGTCGATCAAGGTGCTGCCGATGCCCGTCGCCGAAGTCACGCTGAAGTTCGAGATGACCGCGACCGACGCGGTGCGCAAGCTCAACGAATGGGGCGGCCATCCGCTGCCCGTCAGCGCGAGCGCGTGGCGCAACGGCACGCTCGTGCTGCGCCTGTCGGGCGCCGAAGCGGCCGTGAAATCCGCGAAGACGCTGCTCGGCGGCGAAGTCGTCGACGCGGTCGAAGCCGAACGCTTCTGGGCCGGCCTGCGCGAGCATACCGACCCGTTCTTCAACGGCATCCCGCCCGGTTATGCGCTGTGGCGCCTCGCGCTGCCGTCGATCACCGAGCCGATGCACCTGCCCGGCACCCAGTTGATGGAATGGGGCGGCGCGCAGCGCTGGTGGATCACCGACGCCGATGCGCAGACCGTGCGCATGAGCGCGAAGCAGGCCGGCGGCCACGCGACGCTGTTCCGCGCGGGCGACGCGTACGACCGCAGCGCGGGCGTGTTCACGCCGCTGCCCGCCCCGATGATGAAAATCCACCGCGGGCTGAAGGCCGCGTTCGATCCCGCGCGCATCTTCAACCGCGGCCGGCTCTACCCCGATCTCTGACGATGCAAACGAACCTCGCCGATTTCATCCGCAACACGCCCGACGGCGACGAGGCCGACGCGATCCTGCGCAATTGCGTGCATTGCGGGTTCTGCACGGCAACCTGCCCGACCTATCAACTGCTCGGCGACGAACTCGACGGCCCCCGCGGGCGCATCTACCTGATCAAGCAGATGGTCGAAGGCGCGACCGTCACGCGCAGCACGCAGCAGCACCTCGACCGCTGCCTGACGTGCCGCAGTTGCGAGACGACCTGCCCGTCCGGCGTCCAGTACGGCCGGCTCGTCGAGATCGGCCGCAAGCACGTCGAGGCGCAGGTGCGGCGCCCCGTGCAGCAGCGTCTCGTGCGCCGCGTGCTCGCGACCCTCGTGCCGAACGCCGCGCTGTTCTCGCCGGTGATGCGGCTCGGCCAGCACGTGCGGCCGCTGCTGCCGAAGCGGCTGCGCGACAAGGTGCCGCCGCGCACGCGGCTGCTCGAATGGCCGGACCGCACGCATACGCGCAAGATGCTGATGCTCGGCGGCTGCGTGCAGCCGTCGATGCTGCCGAACATCAACATCGCAACCGCACGCGTGCTCGACGCGCTCGGCATCGAGACGGTCGTCGCGCCCGACGCGGGCTGTTGCGGAGCGATCCGCCTGCACCTGAACTATCACGACGAAGCGCTCGACGACGCGCGCCGCAACATCGACGCGTGGTGGCCCCATGTCGAGCAAGGCGCCGAGGCGATCGTGATGAACGCGTCGGGCTGCGGCGTGACGGTGCTCGAATACGCGCACCTGCTGCGCGACGACCCGGCCTACGCGGAGAAGGCGCAGCGCATCGTCGCGCTGACGCGTGACATTTCCGACGTGCTGCTCCCGTTCGAAGCCGAACTCGCGACGCTCGCGCGGCGCCGCGCGATCCATACCGTCGCGTACCACCCGCCGTGCACGCTGCAGCACGGCCAGCAGTCGCGCGGCAAGGTCGAACGCCTGCTCGAGACGCTCGGCATCGACGTGCGGCTGCCGGCCGACAGCCATCTGTGCTGCGGCTCGGCCGGCACCTATTCGCTGACGCAGCCGTCGCTGTCGTACCGCTTGCGCAAGCAGAAGCTGCTGAAGCTGCAGGCGCTCGAACCGCAGATGATCGTGTCCGGCAACATCGGCTGCATCGCGCACCTGCAGAGCGGCACGCAGATTCCGGTCACGCACTGGATCCAGTTGGTCGAGCACCTGCTGTACGGCTGAGGCGAGCCGCGCGCGCGGCGTCCGTATAATGGGCGGATCGAAGCGTCGCGTGCCGCGGCGCTTCGGCTTCATGCCTGCTTCCGTGCCTGTCTTCGTGCCCGTCATGTCCGATCTCGCCGCCCGTCTCGAATCCGTTCATCGCCGCATCGCCGACGCCGCCCGCGCGGCCGGCCGCGATCCCGCCACCGTGTCGCTGCTTGCCGTCTCGAAGACGTTTCCCGCCGACAACGTGCGCGCCGCGCATGCGGCCGGGCAACGTGCATTCGGCGAAAACTACGTGCAGGAATCGATCGACAAGATCGACGCGCTCGCCGATCTGCGCGCGTCGCTCGAATGGCATTTCATCGGGCCGCTGCAATCGAACAAGACGCGCCCGGTCGCCGAGCGTTTCGACTGGGTCCATTCGGTCGACCGGCTGAAGATCGCACAGCGCCTGTCGGAACAACGCCCCGCGCACCTGCCGCCGCTCAACGTGTGCGTGCAGGTGAACATCAGCGGCGAGGCGTCGAAGAGCGGCGTCGCGCCGGCCGACGTGGCCGACGTCGCGCGCGCGGTCGCCGCGCTGCCGTCGCTGCGGCTGCGCGGCCTGATGGCGATTCCCGAACCGGCCGGCGACACCGAAGCGCAACGCGCACCGCATCGCGCACTGCGCGCGCTGTTCGACGCATTGCGCGACGGCGGCCTGCCGCTCGACACGTTGTCGATGGGCATGTCCGCCGATCTCGACGCGGCCGTGCTCGAAGGCGCGACGATCGTGCGCGTCGGCACCGCGATCTTCGGCGCGCGCGATTACGCGCACTGAACACCGCGCCCTTTCCGCTTTCAGTTCACTCACTCGCTCAATCCGACATCATGAAAATCGCATTCATCGGCGGCGGCAACATGGCCGCGGCCCTGATCGGCGGCCTGATCAAGCGCGGCGTCGCCGCTGACGGCCTGTATGCCATCGACATCAACGAGGACGTCCGCGCGCGCGCCGCGCAGCAATTCGGCGTGCGCACCGGCGCGGCCGTCGACGCGACGCTCGCCGATTACGACGCGGTCGTGCTCGCGGTGAAGCCGCAGGTGCTGAAAGACGTCGCGCAGGCGCTCGCGCCGCACCTGAAGTCGCAGCTCGTGATCAGCATCGCGGCCGGCATCCGCGGCACGGACCTCGCGCGCTGGCTCGGCAACTACGCCCGCGTCGTGCGCACGATGCCGAACACGCCCGCGCTCGTCGGCATGGGCGTGACGGGCCTCGCCGCGCTGCCGGGCGTCGACGCGGCGGGCCGCGAACTCGCTTCGAACGTGCTCGGCGCGGTCGGCGAGATCGTGTGGTTCGACGACGAATCGCAACTCGATGCCGTCACGGCCATTTCGGGCAGCGGCCCCGCGTACGTGTTCTATTTCATCGAAGCGCTGCAGGAAGCCGCGCGCCGCCTCGGCATGAACGACGAACAGGGCCGCGCGCTCGCGGTCGCAACGTTCGCGGGCGCCGCGCAACTCGCCGCGCAATCGGGCGAACCGGCGAGCGTGCTGCGCGAGCGCGTGACGTCGAAGGGCGGCACGACGGCCGCCGCGCTCGCGTCGTTCGACGTGCAGGGCGTGAAGGAAGCGATCGTGCGCGGCGCGCTCGCGGCCGAGGCGCGCGCGAAGGAAATGGGCGACGAGCTCGGCCGCGCGTAAGCGCGGCCGTGGTGCCGGCTGCCCTGGCACCGGACGTAAAAAAGCGGCCATCGGGCCGCTTTTTTTATTCGCAATGCGCGCCGGCGCGCGGCTTCGTTCAGTTGCCGGCCAGCAGGTAATGCACGGCGATCCCCGCGAACAGCACGCCGCCGAGCCAGTTGTTGTGCCGGAACGCCGCGAAGCACGGCATCCGTTCGCGGTCCTTGATCAGCGTGTAGTGATACAGCGCGCAGCCGACCGCCGCCGCCCAGCCGGCCCAGTACGCGAGGCCGAAGCCGAGCGTCACGCCGATCCACACGTAGATGCCGAGCGTCGCCGCATAACACGCCATCACGGCCGCGACGTCGAAGCGGCCGAACGTCAGCGCGGACGTGCGGATGCCGATCTTGATGTCGTCGTCGCGATCGACCATTGCGTATTCGGTGTCGTACGCGACCGACCAGAAAATGTTCGCGACCAGCATCACCCACGCGATCGTCGGCACCGTGTCCTGCACGGCCGCGAACGCCATCGGAATGCCGAAGCCGAACGCGATGCCGAGATACGCCTGCGGAATCGCGAAGAAGCGCTTCATGAACGGGTACGAGCCCGCGACGAACAGCGCGACGACGGACAGCTCCTTCGTCAGCGTGTTCAGCGGCAGGATCAGCAGGAACGCGATGAACGACAGCCCGACCGCGATCGCGACGGCTTCCCATGCGTGGATCTTGCCCGACGTCAGCGGCCGGTCGGCCGTGCGCTTCACGTGGCGGTCGAAATCGCGGTCTGCGTAGTCGTTCATCGCGCAGCCGGCCGAGCGCATCAGCAGCGTGCCGAGCGTGAAGATCACGAGCAGCGGCCAGCGCGGATGGCCGTCCGACGCGATCCACAGCGCATTGAGCGTCGGCCAGAGCAGCAGCAGGCTGCCGATCGGCTTGTCCATCCGGACGAGCCGCAGATACAGGGGAAAGCGGGCAAGCATGGCGAAGCACCGGGAAGATAACCCCGGCATTTTAGAGCCGAGCGGCGCTTCGCGTCATGTCGGGGCGGGCCGCGGCTGGCCGCCGCAGGACGCGCACGGGGCGCCGGGGCCCGCTGCACACGGCCGCGCCGCAAAACGCATCAATCAAGGGACAGATTCAACCCAAGCGCGAATCGAGCCGTTCGGCACACCGGCCGCGGTTTGGCCCGATACGGGCGGATCGACCAGGGCCCGTGCCCGCGTTGGGCGGGCTCTACACACCGACATCGCAGGACGGCCGCTGAGCCGAGTGCGTGTGCTCGTGCAGCGCCCCCGGAATGAACGTCTGTTCGAGCCCGCCATCGCCGAGCCACGCTCGGGTCCGTTCGGCCGCGAGGTCGATCAAGTCCTTGCACCGGGTGTAGTCGTACGGCGAGACGTCGAGCGGACATAGCGGCGGCACCACGCAAATCGTGGCGCGACTTTGGTAGAACTCCAGATCGCGCACGAGCTGGCGCGCGATCACGAGCGTCAGCGCATGCATCGCCTGCGCGATGGCGCTTCCCGGTGGCTTGCGCAGCGCGCACGCGAAGCCGGCCGGCAGCACGACGATGCGCGTCGCGCCCCGCGCGACGGCAATCGAGATCGGCGTATTGTTCGCGACGCCGCCATCGACCATCAGCCGATCGTCGATCCGCACCGGCGGGAACACGCCCGGGATCGCCGCACTGGCGAGCACGGCGTCGACGACGGGGCCCGACGAAAGCACGATTTCGTTGCCGCTGAGCATGTCGGTCGCGACGACGTGCAGCGGCAGCGACGCGCGCTCCACGTACCGATACCGCAGATGCCTTTCCAGCAGCATGCGCAGCGCGGTCGCCTCGACGAGGTGTGCGCGGTTCTGCAGAACCGTCCTCAACAGGCCAAGCATCGAAAACGGCATGATGTCGCGCCGGCGGATGTTGCACCACAGCGCTTCGAGCTTCGCGACGCCGTCGCCGTCGGGCTGCCCGGCGAAATACGCGGCGTTGATCGCGCCGGCGGACGCGCCGACCACGAAGTCGGGCCGCTCACCGTGATTGAGCAGTTCGCGCAGCATGCCCACCTCGATCGCACCGAGGCTGCCCCCGCCTGCAAAGACGAACGCGGTCCGTTCCGGACGCGCGCTTCGATCGAGGGCCATGGTTGTCTCCCGTACCGGGCCGGCAGAGAAGGATGAACGCCGAAGTCTGCGATACAGATTCGCACAAATCGGCAGGCCGCTCAACGTAGACCATGCCGGCCTCCGGTCAACGGCGCGCGAAGCCGCCGAGACATGACGCTCGTACCGACGAGCAGCCGGATGACGCAATTCCGCTCCCCGAATCACGCGTGTATGGCATCGACGACGGAGCCGGGTTGATCGCGCAGGAATACGAGCGGTAAACGGTGCCGTCTTGTGCCCGGATCGTCAGGAATGGCCCTCCGGCACCGCAAACTTACCGCCGGAACGTTGTTTTGCAGCGCTCATCGGTAGCGCAATCATGGGTACCGCAAGGGGCTTCAGGTACAGCGAGAACCTATCGGCCAGCAGGCGCGGCAGGCCATCCGCATGCCGCGTCGATGCGGCATCAGTTGGCAGTTCGCCCGTGGCGCGTGGTGCGCGAAGACCGGCGCGCTCAGTTGCCCGCAACCGGCGCGAGCGCGTGCAGCGCCTGCGCGATCAGCACGGCCGCGCCGCCGCCGGCGATCGCAAAGCCGACGAAGCGCCGCACGATCGCGGCCGGCGCCCGTGTCACCGGCGCCGCGAACGCGGCGCGCATGTCCAGCATCATTTGCGTCATGGTCGTCACTCCTTCGACAAGACCTCGGTTCCAGAAGAAACGGCCGGTCGTTAGACCGGCCGTTTCGCGTTACTGCATCACCACTTCAGGATGCGGCCAGGTTCATGCGAGGTCGAAGCGGTCGAGGTTCATCACCTTGTTCCAGGCCGCGACGAAGTCGCGTGCGAACTTCTCCTTCGCATCCGCGCTGCCGTACACCTCGGCCAGCGCGCGCAGTTGCGCGTGCGAGCCGAAGATCAGGTCGACGCGCGTGCCCGTCCACTTGACCTTGCCCGTCGCGCGATCGCGCCCTTCGAACACGTCGTTCGCGGCCGACACCGGCTTCCATTCCGTGCCCATGTCGAGCAGGTTCACGAAGAAGTCGTTCGTCAGCGCTTCCGGACGGTCGGTGAACACGCCATGCTTCGCATCGCCGACGTTCGTGCCGAGCACGCGCAGGCCACCGACGAGCACCGTCATCTCGGGCGCGCTCAGCGTCAGCAGTTGCGCCTTGTCGACCAGCAGCGCCTCGGCCGGCGTCTTGTACGCATGCTTCAGGAAGTTGCGGAAACCATCCGCCAGCGGCTCGAGCACGGCCATCGCGTCGATGTCGGTCTGCTCCGGCGACGCATCCGCGCGGCCCGGTGCGAACGGCACCGTCACCGCCACGCCCGCATTCTTCGCGGCCTGCTCGACGCCGGCCGCACCGGCCAGCACGATCAGGTCGGCGAGCGACACCTTCTTGCCGCCCGTCTGCGCGTCGTTGAACGCCTTCTGCACGCCTTCGAGCGTCGCGAGCACCTTCGCGAGTTCAGCCGGCTGGTTCACTTCCCAGTCCTTCTGCGGCGCGAGGCGGATGCGCGCACCGTTCGCGCCGCCGCGCTTGTCCGAACCGCGGAACGTCGCAGCCGACGCCCAGGCAGTCGACACGAGTTGCGACACCGACAGGCCCGATGCGAGCACCTTCGCCTTCAGCGCCGCGACGTCGGCATCGTCGATCAGCTTGTGGTCGACAGCCGGGATCGGGTCCTGCCACAGCAGTTGCTCCGCCGGCACGTCCGGGCCGAGATAGCGGGCGCGCGGGCCCATGTCGCGGTGCGTGAGCTTGAACCATGCGCGCGCAAACGCGTCGGCCAACTCGGCCGGGTTCTCGTAGAAGCGGCGCGCGATCTTTTCGTATGCCGGATCGAAACGCAGCGACAGGTCGGTCGTCAGCATCGTCGGGCGGTGCTTCTTCGACGCGTCGTACGCATCCGGAATCACGTCGCCGGCATCCTTCGCGACCCACTGGTGCGCGCCGGCCGGGCTCTTCGTGAGTTCCCACTCATAGCTGAACAGGTGCTTGAGGAAGTCGTTGCTCCACTGCGTGGGCGTCGACGTCCACGTGACTTCGAGGCCGCTCGTGATCGCGTCCGCGCCCTTGCCGGTGCCGAACGAGCTCTTCCAGCCGAGACCCTGCTGCTCGAGGCCCGCGGCTTCCGGCTCGGGGCCGACGTTCGATGCCGGGCCGGCGCCGTGCGTCTTGCCGAACGTGTGGCCGCCGGCGATCAGCGCGACCGTCTCTTCGTCGTTCATCGCCATCCGCGCGAACGTCTCGCGGATGTCAATCGCGGCGGCGACCGGGTCGGGGTTGCCGTCCGGGCCTTCCGGGTTCACGTAGATGAGGCCCATCTGCACCGCGGCGAGCGGGCTTTCGAGGTCGCGCTTGCCCGAGTAGCGGCTGTTCGGGCCGCCGCTCAGTTCCAGCCAGATCTTTTCCGAGCCCCAGTAGACGTCGTCCGGTTCCCACGTATCGACGCGACCGCCGCCGAAACCGAAGGTCTTGAAGCCCATCGATTCGAGCGCGACGTTGCCGGTCAGGATCAGCAGGTCGGCCCACGAGATGTTGCGGCCGTACTTCTGCTTGATCGGCCACAGCAGCCGGCGCGCCTTGTCGAGGCTCACGTTGTCCGGCCAGCTGTTGAGCGGCGCGAAGCGCTGCTGCCCGCCGCCCGCGCCGCCGCGGCCGTCGGCCGTGCGGTACGTGCCGGCGCTGTGCCAGGCCATGCGGATGAACAGGCCGCCGTAGTGGCCGAAGTCGGCCGGCCACCAGTCCTGCGACGTCGTCATCAGCGCGTGCAGGTCCTTCTTCACTGCCGCGAGGTCCAGCTTCTTGAATGCCTCGGCGTAGTCGAAATCCTTGTCCATCGGATCGGACAGCGCCGAGTGCCGGTGCAGGACGTTCAGGTTCAGTTGATTCGGCCACCAGTCCTTGTTCGTCGCGCCAGCGCCGGTGGCGTGGTTGAACGGGCACTTCGTTTCGTTCGACATGCGTTTTCTCCTTGGCTTGCTCGTATGCCTCCACCTGCTCGCTCCGGCAGCGTGCCGGACGGTCTGTGGAGTGTCATTGCGGGGATAAGAAACGGAACAGGTAGGTCCTCCTGTCGTACTACGGGATGTCGTGCGGGGCCTTCGGCGCGCATTCCCGCAGCGTGGCGCCGCAGGCGGGGCGCTCGGGCAACCGGCTGCCGGCAGGCGTCGCGCCGGTGAGGCGCGTGGTGTTGAAGCTTTCGGACATGCGATGCTTCCTCATGGCTTGACGGCGGGTAAAGCGTGGGCACACGGGACCGGCATGCGGCGACGTTCATCCACCATACACACGGTCCGCCAGGTACGCGAACGCAATCGGACGCAGGTTGCGAATCGCCACCCGGGCGCGATGTACGACCTCGTCGCGCGACGGGATGTTCCGCTGCGCGTGCTGCAATACCGATCGCATCATGACACCCTCCTTTGACGCTTGCATTCCACGTGCAAATCGAACGTCGACACGACGCCGATCCATGTAGAAGATTCTAGTCACATCTATTGATTAATTGAAATTAATTAATTTTATCTATTAGATAGACAAAAATAAACGGGGTCGCAAGGCCCCGTTCATCGTGCTGCCACATGGGCATGCCGCAGTCCGCTCAGTTCATCGTGGCCGGCATGTCGAGCTTCGCAACGCCCGGCAGCACGCATGCGGAAATCGCGTCGCTGATCGCGTCGATCGCGGGCATCCGCGTGAAGCTCTTGCGCCACACGAGCACCACGCGGCGATCGGGCACCGGTTCGTTGAACGGCACGTACGACAGCAGCTCGGCATCGGGGCCGTTCGCCCGCGGGCCAACCTCGGCGACCGACATCCGCGGCAGCACGGTGATGCCGACGCCGCTCGCGACCATGTGGCGGATCGTCTCGAGCGACGAGCCCTCGAAGGTCTTCTGGATGCCGTCGGCCGTCTGCGAGAAGCGCATCAATTCCGGGCACACGCCGAGCACGTGATCGCGGAAACAGTGGCCGTTGCCGAGCAGCAGCATGGTTTCCTGCTTCAGGTCCTCCGCGTCGATCTCGTGGCGCTTCTCCCACGGATGGCCGGCCGGCAGCGCGACGACGAACGGTTCGTCGTACAGCGGGCGCACCATCAGGCCGGTTTCCGGGAACGGCAGCGCCATGATCGCGGCGTCGATCTCGCCCTGCTTCAGCAGTTCGAGCAGCTTCAGCGTGTAGTTCTCCTGCAGCATCAGCGGCATCTGCGGGACACGCTGGATCATCTGCTTGACGAGCGTCGGCAGCAGGTACGGCCCGATCGTGTAGATCACGCCGAGACGGAACGGGCCGACGAGCGGGTCCTTGCCCTGCTTCGCGATCTCCTTGATCGCGAAGGTCTGCTCGAGCACGCGCTGCGCCTGCGTGACGATCTGGTCACCGATCGGCGTCACGCTCACTTCGCTCGCGCCGCGCTCGAAAATCTGCACGTTGAGCTCGTCTTCGAGCTTCTTGATCGCCACCGACAGCGTCGGCTGGCTCACGAAGCATGCTTCGGCCGCGCGGCCGAAATGCCGCTCGCGCGCGACCGCGACGATGTATTTCAATTCAGTCAGCGTCATTGTGGGTCAATCAGAGATATACAAGCGATAGGTTTAATTTATACACCCTCTGGCACCGGTTCGCCAAGTTTCTCTGCATCGCAATGCATCGATTGACGGTTTTGGCCCTTCAGGATCCGGCCCCAAACCGGTGGATCAGGCCTTCAGGTACTGCTCGCGCGCGCCGAGCCAGCGCGCGAGATGCTGCGTGACGACGTCGGGGTACGCGGCGATCAGCCGCGTCGCGGCCTCGCGCGCCGGATCGATCAGCCAGCCGTCGGTCTCGAGGTTCGCAAAACGCAGCATCGCCGCGCCCGACTGGCGCGCGCCGAGGAATTCGCCGGGGCCGCGAATTTCGAGGTCGCGCCGCGCGATCTCGAAGCCGTCGGTCGTCTCGCGCATCGTCTTCAGCCGCTCGCGGCCGGTGATCGACAGCGGCCCCGTATACAGCAGCACGCACACCGACGCCGCGGTGCCGCGCCCGACGCGGCCGCGCAACTGGTGCAGTTGCGCGAGGCCGAAGCGCTCCGCGTGCTCGATCACCATCAGCGATGCATTCGGCACGTCGACGCCGACTTCGATCACGGTCGTCGCGACGAGCAACTGCACGTCGTTGCGCGTGAACGCTTCCATCACGGCCGCCTTGTCGGCCGGCGACAGCCGGCCGTGCACGAGCCCGACCTTCAGTTCGGGGAGTGTCGCGGCCAGCGTCTCGTAGGTCTCGACGGCCGTCTGCAGCTGCAGCGTCTCGCTCTCCTCGATCAGCGGGCACACCCAGTACACCTGGCGCCCCGTCAGCGCGGCCTCCCGCACGCGGGCGATCACCTCCTCGCGCCGCGCATCGCCGACGAGGCGCGTCAGCACGGGCGTGCGGCCCGGCGGCAGCTCGTCGATCGTCGACACCTCGAGATCCGCGTAGTACGTCATCGCGAGCGTGCGCGGAATCGGCGTGGCCGACATCATCAGCTGGTGCGGCTGGAAATCGCGCGCGCCGTTGGCCGCGTTCGCGGCCTTCGCGCGCAGCGCGAGACGCTGCTCGACGCCGAAGCGGTGCTGCTCGTCGACGATCACGAGGCCGAGCCGCGCGAATTCGACCGTGTCCTGGATGATCGCGTGCGTGCCGATCACGAGCTGCGCGGTGCCGAGCGCGGCCGCCTCGATCGCCGCGCGCTTCTCCTTCGCCTTCAGGCTGCCTGCCAGCCACGCAACCGTGACGCCGAGCGGCTCGAGCCATGCGCGCAGCTTGCGCGCGTGCTGTTCCGCGAGGATTTCGGTGGGCGCCATCAGCGCGGCCTGGTAGCCGGCGTCGATCGCCTGCGTGGCGGCCAGCGCCGCGACGACCGTCTTGCCGCTGCCGACGTCGCCCTGCAGCAGGCGCTGCATCGGGTGCGCGAGCGTGAGGTCGCGCGCGATCTCGTCGACGACGCGCGACTGCGCGCCGGTCAGCGTGAACGGCAGCGCCGCGTAGAGGCGCGTCGTCAGCGCGTCGGCATCGCTCGCGGTGCGGCGCGGCATCGCGGGCGCCGCGCGCGTGCGGCGCTCCTCGTGCGCGCGCTTGAGCGACAGTTGCTGCGCGAGCAGCTCCTCGAACTTGATGCGCGTCCACGCCGGATGCGAGCCGTCCATCAGCGCGGCTTCGTCGGAATCGACGCGCGGGTGGTGCAGGATGCGCACGGCCTGCTCGAGCGACGGCACGCCGAGCGGCTTCAGGTACGCGCGATCGATCTCGGGCGGCAGCAGCTCGGGCAGCGGCGTGCGCTCGACCGCGTTCTCGATCGCCTTGCGCAGATACGCCTGCGACACGCCGGCCGTGCTCGGATAGACGGGCGTGAGCACCTGCGGCAGCGGCGCATCCGCTTCGACGACGCGCACCGCCGGATGCACCATCTCCATCCCGAAGAAGCCGCCGCGCACGTCGCCGCGCACGCGCAGCCGCTGGCCGACGGCCATCTGCTTGACCTGCGAGCCGTAAAAATTCAGGAAGCGCAGCACGAGGTGCTCGCCGTCGTCGTCCTGGATCTTCACGACGAGCTGGCGGCGCGGCCGGTACGCGACCTCGTTGTCGAACACGACGCCTTCGGTCTGCGCGATGCCGCCCGGCAGCAGTTCGCCGATCGGCGTGAGCGTGGTTTCGTCCTCATAGCGCATCGGCAGATGCAGCACGAGATCGATCGAGCGCGTGAGGCCGAGTTTCGCGAGCTTGTCGACGGTCTTCACGGGTTTGTCGGCGGCCGCCTTCTTCTTGCGCTTCGTGCCGGATGCGCCCGCTTCGTCGGTTCCCGTGCCGCCTTCGGCATCGGGCGCGGCGGCGGCCGGCTGCGCGAGCCGCCCGTCGGCGCCGCGCTTCGGGCCGGCGCGGCGCGGCGCGTCGCGCTGCGGCTCGGCAGGCTCCTGCGCGTCACGCTCCCCCGCGCGATGCGCAGGCAACGCGACATCCTCCGTGTCGAACGGATCGGCGGAATCGGCAACGGTGGCGGTGGAACGGCGTGGTGACACAGGCATCGGATCGTCAGGGTGCTTCGCAAGGCAAGTACAATAGCGGCTTTCACGTCGTCCGAACGAACGACGCCGGCCAGGCCGCGCATCCCGTCATCATAGCGGCTCGCGCGCCCCATTTACGCGTTTCCGCCCTGCCGGCGACGCCCGCCGGCCGCTTCGAACCAGCCCGCATGTTCACGCTTTCCGATTTCGATTTCAATCTGCCGCCCGAGCTGATTGCGCAAACCGCGCTGCCCGACCGCACCGCGAGCCGCCTGCTCGAGGTCGACCGCACCGTCGAGCCCGCGCGCCTCGTCGACCGCCGTTTCGCCGAGCTGCCGTCGTGCATCGCGCCCGGCGACCTGCTCGTCTTCAACGATACCAAGGTGCTGAAGGCGCGGTTCTTCGGCCAGAAGGCCAGCGGCGGCAAGATCGAGGTGCTGATCGAGCGCGTGACCGGCACGCACACGGCGCTCGCGCAGATCCGCGCGAGCAAGTCGCCGGGCGCCGGCACGACGCTGCGTCTCGCCGATGCGTTCGACGTGACCGTCGGCGAACGCGTCGAGCCGTTCTTCACGCTGCACTTCCCCGCGCCGTGCCTCGATCTGATCGAGCAGTACGGCCGCCTGCCGCTGCCGCCGTATATCGAGCACGATCCCGACGCAACCGACGAGACGCGCTACCAGACCGTCTACGCGAGCAATCCGGGCGCGGTTGCCGCGCCGACGGCCGGGCTGCACTTCGACCAGCCGCTGCTCGACAAGCTCGACGCGATGGGCGTCGAACGCGCGACGCTGACGCTGCACGTCGGCGCCGGCACGTTCCAGCCGGTGCGCGTCGACAACATCGCCGAGCACAAGATGCACAGCGAGTGGTACGACCTGCCGCAGTCGCTCGTCGACAAGATCGCCGCGACACGCGCGCGCGGCGGCAACGTGATCGCGGTCGGCACGACGTCGATGCGCGCGCTCGAAGCCGCCGCGCGCGCGGCCGACGAAGCGGGCCGCCCGCTCGCGGCGACGCAGGCCGAGACCGACATCTTCATCACGCCCGGCTATCGTTTTCGCGTGGTCGACCGGCTCGTCACGAACTTCCACCTGCCGAAGTCGACGCTGCTGATGCTTGTGTCGGCGTTCGCGGGCGTCGAGACGATCCGCGCCGCGTACCGGCATGCGATCGACGAACGCTACCGCTTCTTCAGCTACGGCGACGCGATGCTGCTCACGCGGCGCGACACGCCGGAGGCGCCGCGCGTTTAAGCACGGCAGGCGCGACGGCCCGCACGCAGCGCGGCCGCCGTTCGCCCGCCGGGCGCTACGATGGCGCGCCCCTGTTTCCCCGCCGCCGGCTTGCCGGCGGCGTTTCCAAACATGCGCCGGACTGTTTTCCGGTGGCAAGGAGAATAAAGCGATGACCGAAGGTTCATCCCACGATACGCACGCCCCCGTGCACGACCGCCCGGCAAACGGGCTCGAATTCGAACTGCTGACGACCGACGGCCATGCGCGCCGCGGCCGCGTGAAGCTCAACCACGGCGTGGTCGAAACGCCGATCTTCATGCCGGTCGGCACGTACGGCACCGTGAAGGCGATCCAGCCGCGCGAGCTGCACGAGATCAAGGCCCAGATCATCCTCGGCAACACGTTCCACCTGTGGCTGCGCCCGGGCCTCGACACGATCGACGCGCACGGCGGCCTGCACGGCTTCATGGGCTGGAACAAGCCGATCCTGACCGATTCGGGCGGCTTCCAGGTGTTCTCGCTCGGCGACCTGCGCAAGATCACCGAGGACGGCGTCACGTTCGCGTCGCCGATCAACGGCGACAAGCTGTTCCTGTCGCCGGAAGTGTCGATGCAGATCCAGAAGGTGCTGAACTCCGACGTCGTGATGCAGTTCGACGAATGCACGCCGTACGCGACCGACGGCGTGCCGACGACGCACAAGGAAGCGGCCGACTCGATGCGCATGTCGCTGCGCTGGGCGAAGCGCTCGCTCGACGAATTCGACCGGCTCGGCAACCCGAATGCCCTCTTCGGGATCGTCCAGGGCGGGATGTTCGAGGACCTGCGCGACGAATCGCTCGCGGGTCTGTCGGAGCTCGGCTTCCACGGCCTCGCGATCGGCGGGCTGTCGGTCGGCGAGCCGAAGGAAGACATGATGCGCGTGCTGCGGCACGTGGGCCCGAAGCTGCCGGCCAACAAGCCGCACTACCTGATGGGCGTCGGCACGCCGGAAGACCTGGTCGAGGGCGTCGCCAACGGCATCGACATGTTCGACTGCGTGATGCCGACCCGCAACGCGCGCAACGGCTGGCTGTTCACGCGCTTCGGCGACGTGAAGATCCGCAACGCGACGCACAAGAACTCGCTGAAGCCGCTCGATGCGAGCTGCACGTGCTACACGTGCCAGAACTTCTCGCGCGGCTACCTGCATCACCTGCACCGCGTCGGCGAAATCCTCGGCGCGCAGCTCAACACGATCCACAACCTGCACTACTACCTGCAGCTGATGAGCGAGATCCGCGACGCGATCGAGACCCATACGTTCGACGCGTTCCGCCAGCGCTTCGCGGAGGATCGCGCGAGAGGCGTCGACTGACGGGCCGGCGGGCCGCGTGGCGGCCCGTCACATAGGACGTGTACTAAAAACGCGTCCCGATCGCCCGTCGCGACCGCCAAACATTACAATTGCCTTTCCAGACAAGTCGCAATGGTGCCGGTTCGCGCTTTAACAGCTTGATCCGAAAGCGCATTTGCTGCGCCGTTTGCGCATGGGGCCGGTGGTAGAATAACCGGCTTATTTTTCGATCTTCCCCTACGGAGAGACCAACGTGCCGTTCATTTCCAATGCCTTCGCTCAAGGTGCCGGTGGCGCCGAATCGAGCCTGATGAGCTTCCTGCCGCTCATCCTGATGTTCGGCGTGCTGTACTTCATCATGATCCGTCCGCAGATGAAGCGTCAGAAGGAACACCGCAACATGCTCGCGGCCATGGCCAAGGGCGACGAAGTCGTCACGAGCGGCGGCCTCGTCGGCAAGGTGACGAAGGTCACCGAAGGCTACATCGGCGTCGAGATCGCCGAAGGCACCGAAATCACGGTGCAGAAGGCTGCGGTCACGACCATTCTGCCGAAGGGCACGATCAAGTCGCTGTAAGCCCTTCACCGAGCGTCCGGCTCCCCGCGCCGTGCCCGCCTGAGAGAGCGGGCCGCCGCGGCGCCGGACGCGACGCTTTCACGCCAACCACCCGTTCGGCCCCCTCATGAATCGTTATCCACTCTGGAAATATGTCGTGATGGTCGTGGCGCTCGCCATCGGCCTTCTGTACACATTGCCCAACTTCTTCGGCGAAGCGCCGGCGGTGCAGGTGTCGAGCGGCAAGGCCACGGTCAAGCTCGACTCGACCACGCTGACCCAGGTCGAATCGGCGCTCGCCTCCGCGCAGATCACGCCGGACGACGTCACCTTCGAGAACACGGCGACCAACGCGAACATCCGCGTGCGCCTGAAGGACACCGATACGCAGCTGCGCGTCAAGGACCTGCTGCAGAAGTCGCTGAACGCCGACCCGAACGATCCGCAGTACGTCGTCGCACTGAACCTGCAGAGCGCGTCGCCGCGCTGGCTGACTGCGCTGCACGCGCTGCCGATGTATCTCGGCCTCGACCTGCGCGGCGGTGTCCACTTCCTGCTCCAGGTCGACATGACGGGCGCGCTCACGAAGAAGCTCGACTCCGACGCATCCGATGCGCGCTCGCTGCTGCGTGACAAGAACATCCGCGACGGCGGCGTCAGCCGCGTCGACCAGTCCGTCGTCGTCAACTTCAGCGATGCGCAGACCGCGGAAGACGCGCGCAAGGTGCTCGCACAGTCGGTCACCGAACTGCAATGGGTGACCCAGCCCGGCGGCGGCGGCACGCAGGTCGTCGGCACGTTCACGCCGGCCGTGCAGAAGTCCGTCGAGGACGCCGCGCTCAAGCAGAACCTGACGACGCTCCACAATCGCGTGAACGAACTCGGCGTGTCGGAACCGATCCTGCAGCAGCAAGGCAGCGACCGCATCGTCGTCGAACTGCCGGGCGTGCAGGACACCGCGAAGGCGAAGGACATCATCGGCCGCACCGCGACGCTCGAGGCACGCCTCGCCGACCCGATCAACACGCACCCGAATCCGAACGACCCTGTGCCGCCGGGCGAGGAGCTGTTCACGCAGGGCATCCAGGCGCCCGTGCTGCTGAAGAAGGACGTGATCTTCACCGGCGACCGCATCATCGATGCATCGGCCGGCTTCGACGAACACCAGCGTCCGTCGGTCAACATCCGCCTCGATTCGGCCGGCGGCCGCGCGGTGCGCACGGTGTCGCGCGACAACATCGGCAAGCCGATGGCGATGGTGCTGTTCGAGAAGGGCAAGGGCGAAGTGCTGACGGTCGCGACGATCCAGTCCGAACTCGGCGACCGCTTCCAGATCACGGGCCAGCCGACGCCGCAGGCCGCGGCCGACCTCGCGCTGCTGCTGCGCGCCGGTTCGCTCGCCGCACCGATGGACATCATCGAGGAACGCACGATCGGCCCGAGCCTCGGCGCCGACAACATCAAGATGGGCGTCCACTCGGTGATCTGGGGCTTCTGCGCAATCGCCGTGTTCATGATCGCGTACTACATGCTGTTCGGCGTGGTCTCGGTGATCGGCCTGTCGGTGAACCTGCTGCTGCTCGTCGCCGTGCTGTCGCTGATGCAGGCGACGCTGACGCTGCCCGGTATCGCCGCAATCGCACTCGCGCTCGGCATGGCGATCGACTCGAACGTGCTGATCAACGAGCGCGTGCGTGAAGAACTGCGCGCGGGCCAGCCGCCGCAGCTCGCGATCCAGGCCGGCTACGCGCATGCGTGGGCGACGATTCTCGACTCGAACGTCACGACGCTGATCGCCGGCCTCGCGCTGCTCGCGTTCGGCTCGGGCCCGGTACGCGCGTTCGCGATCGTGCACTGCCTCGGTATCCTGACGTCGATGTTCTCCGCGGTGTTCTTCTCGCGCGGGATCGTCAACCTCTGGTACGGCGGCCGCAAGAAGCTGAAGTCGCTCGCGATCGGCCAGGTGTGGAGGCCGGAAGGCGCCGCTGCCCCCGCGTCGTTCACCGACGCGGACGAATCGACCGACACCGCACGCGCCGCGAAGCTCGCCGCACCCGAGAAGGGCAATGCGCCGCGCGCCGGCAAGCCGCAACTGCGCAACCGCGCGCAGCAAGGCGTGTCGCCGAAGAAACCGGGCTCGACCCAATAAGGCCCCGGAGACGAGACCATGGAATTTTTCCGCATCCGTAAAGACATTCCGTTCATGCGGCACGCGCTGGTGTTCAACGTGATCTCGCTGGTCACGTTCCTCGCCGCCGTGTTCTTCCTGCTCCACCGCGGGCTGCACCTGTCCGTCGAATTCACCGGCGGTACGGTGATCGAGGTGCAGTACCAGCAGGCCGCGGAACTCGAACCCGTGCGCGCGACGCTCGGCAAGCTCGGCTACGCCGACGCGCAGGTGCAGAACTTCGGCACGTCGCGCAACGTGCTGATCCGCCTGCAGCTGAAGGAAGGCCTCACGTCCGCGCAGCAGAGCGACCAGGTGATGGGCGCGCTGAAGGCGCAGAACCCGGACGTCACGCTGCAGCGTGTCGAGTTCGTCGGCCCGCAGGTCGGCCGGGAACTCGCGACCGACGGCCTGCTCGCGCTCGCGTGCGTCGTGATCGGCATCGTGATCTACCTGTCGTTCCGCTTCGAATGGAAGTACGCGGTCGCCGGCATCATCGCCAACCTGCACGACGTCGTGATCATTCTCGGCTTCTTCGCGTTCTTCCAGTGGGAGTTCTCGCTGGCGGTGCTCGCGGCGATCCTCGCGGTGCTCGGCTACTCGGTCAACGAGTCGGTCGTCATCTTCGACCGGATCCGTGAGACGTTCCGCCGCGAACGCAAGATGAGCGTGCAGGAAGTGATCAACCACGCGATCACGACCACGATGTCGCGGACGATCATCACGCACACGTCGACGGAAATGATGGTGCTGTCGATGTTCTTCTTCGGCGGTCCGACGCTGCACTACTTCGCGCTCGCACTGACGGTCGGCATCATGTTCGGCATCTACTCGTCGGTGTTCGTCGCGGGCTCGCTCGCGATGTGGCTCGGCATCAAGCGCGAAGACCTGATCAAGGACAAGAAGACCGCGCACGATCCGGACGATCCGAACGCGGGCGCGCAGGTTTAAGCGCTGCGCCGTTTCGGCAAACGCAAGAAGGCCGGTCCTGTTGGGCCGGCCTTTTTTCATGCGCGGGCCGCCGCCGTGCGGCCAGCCCCGCAGGCACCGTCACGGGCGTCGGCTACAATCGTGCCCGCCCTGCCCCGTTGCATGCCGGCCGCGTGCCGGCGGGCAATCACCCTCGCCACCCATCCGAACGTGCGGTCCCGATGATGCTTCCGATGTGTGTCGTTCGTCGCCTCGCCGTCTGCGCAGCCGTCGCGGCCGCGCTCCTGCCGTGTGCGTCATCCGTCGGTGCGCAGCCGGCGTCCGCCCCGCCCGCCGCGTCGCCTCCCGCCGCCCAACCGCCATCGCCCTGCCCGTCCGACTGGGAGCCGCAGATCTGCGAACTGAAGAACGCCGTCGAAGTGCTGAAGAAGCAGCACCTGACCGACGTCGACATCGGTGCGCTGCTCGACGCCACCGTGCACGACGGCATGAAGACGCTGCCGTATGCACGCTTCTTCAACGCGAAGGAACGCCAGGAGCAACTCGACGACGAGCGGCGCGCCCGCGACGGCACGCCGGGCATCGGGATCGTCTTCGAGACGCGGCCCGACGGGCTGCACATCATCGACGTGATTCCCGACGCACCGGCCGAGAAGGCCGGCGTGCGTCCCGACGATCTCGTCGTGGCGATGAACGACAGGAGCGTCGTCGGCATCGACAGCAGCGAGCTCGTGAAACTCGCGAAGGGCGACGCGGGCGTCCCGCTGAAGCTCACGGTGCAGCGCGGCCCGCAGCATGCGGTGCTGAGCTTTGCGCCCGTACGCGCGATCGTCAAGCCGCATCCGGCGATCGCGAAGCGGCTCGACGGCGACATCCTGTACACGCGGCTGTCGAGCTTTCCGGAACCGGCGGTCGGCGACTTCATCGACGCGGTGCAGGCCGCGCGCCGCGCAGGCCCGCCGGTGAAAGGGATGATTCTCGACCTGCGCATCAATGGCGGCGGCGCGCTCAATGCGGCGATCGGCATCGCCGCGCTGTTCGCCGGACGCGACCGCACCGCGATGGTGACGGTCGAGCGCGGCGACGCCCACCGCCGCCGCTTCTCGACCAACTGGCCCGACTACGAACTGCCGGTGATGCACGGGCAGGATCCGCTCGCGCCGCTGCAGGCCGACGACTGGTGGCACACCGTGCCGCTCGTCGTGCTCGTCGACGGACAGAGTGCGTCGGCCGCCGAAGCGACCGCGGCGGCGTTGAAGGATCTCGGCCGCGCGAAACTGCTCGGCATGCCGACGTACGGGAAGGGGCTCGCGCAGACCGGCGTCGACCTGATCGACGGCACGCGCCTGAATTTCACGTTCGCGCGCAACCTGCGGCCGAACGGCTGCCCGATGGACGGCTATGGCGTCGTGCCGGACTGGCTCGTGCCGCCGCGCCGCGACTCGGACGTCGACGGCGTGCTGCTGTGGTACCGGGAAGTCGATCTCGCGCGCGCGCCGTATGCGGACCGGCTCGCGCCCGACCCGTTCGAGCACGCGCGCAAGGAGCGGCAAAAGCTGCGCGAGCAGCGCGTGCGGGCGAAGGTCGATATATCGAAGAGCGCGGCGCTGCCGCAGCGCGCGTTCGGCACGGCCGGCGACTGGCAGTTGCAGCAGGCGCTCGCCGCGCTCGCGGGGCGACCCGTGCGGACCGTCGACGCGCCGGCGCAATTGATGCCGGCGCAGCCCGTGTGCGAACAAGGCGGCAACTGACGCGCCGCCGCCCGCCCTTCTACCGGAAGCCGAACCGCCTGCGCAGCACGACCAGCGCCGCGAGGCTCAACACGGCCGCGAACATCAGGTAGAAGCTCGGCGCGGTCTTCATCCCGGTCGCGCGGATCAGCCACGCGATGATGAACGGCCCGAAGCCGCCGAAGATCGTCACCGCGACGTTATACGCGAGCGACATCCCGGTCGTGCGCGTCTGCACCGGAAACACCTCGGACAACAGGCCCGGCAGCGCCGCGAAGTAGCCGGTCATCAGGAATGCGAGCAGCACCTGCAGCGCGATCAGCGTGCCGAAGCCCGGATGCGCGACGAGATAGGCGAAGGCCGGATAGATCAGCACGAGGATGCCGATGGCCGGCGCGACCATCACGCGCACGCGGCCGTAAAGGTCCGACCAGTGACCGACCAGCGGCGCGAACGCCATCTGGATCACGCCGACGACGAGGATCGCCGCGAACGCGGCAGACGGTGCGAGGCCGAGCTGCTTCACGCCGTAGGTCGGCATGAACAGCACGAGATAGGTCGCGACGGTGCCGAGCACGACCACGCCCATCGCCGCGACCAGGCGCGCCTTGTGCGATGCGAACGTGTCGCGCAGCGGGTTCGCGGTGCCTTCGGCCGCGAGGAATTCGGGCGTCTCGTCGACCTTGGTGCGGATGTAGTACGCGACGGGCCCGAGCAGCAGGCCGAAGAAGAACGGCACGCGCCAACCCCACGCAGCCATCTGCGCGGCCGACAGCTGCGCGTTCAGCACGGTGCCGAAACCGGCGGCGAGCAGCGTCGTGAGCCCCTGGCTCGCGACCTGCCAGCTCGCGAAGAAACCGCGCCGGCCCGGCACGTGTTCGGCGAGGAACGCGGTCGCGCTGCCGAACTCGCCGCCCGCGGAGAAGCCCTGCATCAGCCGCGCGGCGACGAGGATCACCGGCGCCGCGACGCCGATCGTCTCGTAGGTCGGCAGCACCGCGATGACCAGCGTGCCGGCCATCATCAGCAGGATCGACAGCGTGAGTGCGGCCTTGCGGCCCGCGCGGTCGGCATACGCGCCGAGCACGATCGCGCCGAGCGGCCGCATGAAGAACGACACGCCGAACGTGCCGAGCGTGAGCAGCAGCGACACGGTGTCGTTGCCGGCCGGAAAGAACAGCTTCGAGATCGTCACCGCGAAGAAGCCATAGACGACGAGATCGAACCACTCGAGCGCATTGCCGATCGACGCGGCGACCACCGCGCGCCACACGCGCGGCGACGAGGCAATGGAACGGGACTGCGTGACGGCATGCATCGGCGATCTCCTTGTCGTTGTACGTTCTGTTCGAAGCGGCCGCGGCCGCGCTCGCGCCGTCGGCCCGCCGGGCGCCGCGAGCGGCGCTCGGGCGATTATAGGCGCGCAAAAAAAACCGCCGCGCCCCGGTAACGGGAGCGCGGCGGTTGGCTCGCGGCGGGCCGGCGCGACAGGCCCGGCCGGCGGCGTTACTGCTGCTTGACGGCTTCGGCCGAGATCAGCAGCTTCGTCTTCATCTTGAAGCCGTACTGCTTGCCGTAGTCGAGGCCGAAATCGTCGCGGCTGAATTCGCCGACCGCGTCGACGCCGCACACTTCACGCTTGAGCATCGGGTGCGGCATGCACTTGAACGAATCGATCTTCAGCGTCATCGGCTTCGTGACGCCATGCAGCGTCAGGTTGCCGACCACCGACACCGGCTTGTCGCCGTCGAACTTGATCGTGCCCTTGTAGTTCGCCTGCGGGAACTTCGCGACATCGAAGAATTCGTTCGTCTGCAGGTGCTCGTCGAGCTTTGCGCTGCCCGTCTGGATCGACGCGACGTCGGTCGTCACGTCGACGGTGCCCGTCTTCGCCGCGCG
Source organism: Burkholderia pyrrocinia (assembly GCF_001028665.1). Lineage (NCBI taxonomy): Bacteria > Pseudomonadati > Pseudomonadota > Betaproteobacteria > Burkholderiales > Burkholderiaceae > Burkholderia > Burkholderia pyrrocinia. The sequence goes on along the minus strand of NZ_CP011503.1, from coordinate 1,975,928 downwards.
GTCGAGCGTCACGGTGCCGCTCGACTTGTCGAACTTGCCGCGCCAGACCGACAGGCCGCCGAAGTGGTCGGCCTCGAAGCTCGGGTACGTGTGGCTCGGGTCGAACTGGTACGTTGCGCTTTCGGCGAATGCCGAGAACGACAGCGACGCTGCCAGTGCGCCTGCGGCGATCATCAGATGCTTTTTCAACTCTTTCTCCTTGGAACGGTGCCGCACCCTCGCGCGGCATTCAGGTGATGCGATAGCCCGCCGCTTACTTCGTGGCGACGAGATGGAACTTGATCTGCACTTCGTCGGCGACGATCGACGTGTCCTTCCACTCGCCGGTGCCGACGTTGAACGCCGAACGCTTGATCGGCAGCACGCCGTCGAACGTCTGCGTCGCGCCGCTCTGCGCGACCGTGACGGGCACCGTGACGGTCTCGGACTTGCCCTTGATCGTCAGCTTGCCGGTCACGTTGTACTTGTTTCCGCCGGCCGGCGCGATCGCCGACGACACGAACGTCGCCTGCGGATACGCCTTCGCGTCGAACCAGTCCTTGCCCGCGACCTGGTCGTTGTACATCTTGTCGCCGAGGTCATAGCTCGCGACGTCGATCGTCATTTGCGCGCTGCCCTGCGCGGCCTTCGCCGGATCGAACTTCACCTGCGCGGAAAACTTCTTGAACGCGCCCTCGGTCGGCACGTTCATCTGCTTCGACACGGCAGACACCTTGCTCTTCGCGAGATCGACATCGGCGAGCGCCGCGCCCGACGCGACAAGTGACACCGCGGCGAACGCGGTCAGCATGGAGCGGGAGAAAGACACTTTCATGGGATCCTTCATTTGGCAAAGGGAAGCATCCGCGACAGCAGGCCGTCGCGGTCCAACAACTGGTGCTTGAGCGCCGCAACGACGTGCAGCGACACGAGCGCAAGCAGAATGTAATTCAAAGACACGTGGAGCGTCTTGAAGGTTTCCTTGAGCACCGGATCGGGGTCGATCAGGCGCGGCAGCGGCACGATGCCGAGGTACACGACCGGGATGTTCGACGCCGAGCTGTACAGGTAGCCCGTGATCGGAATCACCAGCATCAGCACGTACAGCAGGATGTGCACGCCGTGCGACGCCGCACGCTGCCACGCCGGCGTATCGCCCGGCAGCGGCGGCGACGCGTGCGTCGCGCGCCACAGCACGCGCACCACGGCCAGCACGAACGCCGTCACGCCGATCCACTTGTGCCACGAGAAGTACTTCAGCTTCGTCGGCGTGAAGCCGGGGATGTCCGTCATCACCCAGCCCAGCGCGAACGCGCAGACGATCAGCAGCGCGATCAGCCAGTGCAGCGCGATCGCGGTCTGCGTATAGCGTACCGGCTTGGCCGGCAGCGAATTCGATGCCATCTTGGATTCCTCAGTTCAGCGAACAGCTACGCCGGCCATGAGTCCGACGCTTGTCAAGGGCGCCATGCTACCGCAACCTTTTGACCTGCGCGGACTCCGAGGACAGGCTTGTCAGCCCGCTGCCCGCTTCCCGCCATGTTACCGATCGGTCACTGATCGCGCGATCGTTGACACGCCGAAAAAGGCCTTTTGGTAAGATTGGCGCGGGTTCCGGCCCCGTCGACGCGTTCCCCCGGCCGTCGCACAACCGCTTTTTCCATGCAACGAAACGACCTGATTGCCTGTCACGAGTGCGACGCACTGTTGCACAAACCGCGCCTCGGCGGCCGCGAAATCGCGCGCTGTCCGCGCTGCGACGCACTGCTCTATCGCAACAGCACCACGCAGATCGAGCGGATCTGCGCGCTCGCGCTCGCGGCGCTGATCACCTTCACGATCGCGCAGGCATTCCCGATCCTCGAAATGGACATGAACGGCAACCGCGTGCAGACGACGCTGATCGGCGCGATCGACTCGCTGTGGCGCCAGGACATGGCGGTCGTCGGCGTGATGGTGTTCTTCTCGACCGTGCTGTTCCCGCTCGTCGAGATGGCCGCGCTGCTGTACCTGCTGCTGCCGATCCGGCGCGGCGTCGTGCCGCCCGGTTTCAACCTGGTGCTGCGCGCGATCGAGCTCGTGCGGCCATGGGGCATGATCGAGGTGTTCATGCTCGGGATCATCGTGACGATCGTGAAGATGGTAAGCCTCGCACGTGTCGTTCCCGATGCCGCGCTGTTCGCGTTCGCCGCGCTCACGCTGATGATCGCCGTCGTGCTGATGTTCGATCCGCGCACGCTGTGGGACATCGCCGACGACCTGCGCGCCGGGCGCCCGCCCGGACACCCGGAGCCGCCCGACGACGCCGCGCCGCTGCCCGAGGCAGCTCGCCGATGACGACGCCGACCGCCGCCCGCGAGGGCTACGCGAGCTGCCACACGTGCGGACTCGTGCAGACGCTCGACCGGCCGCATGCGCACTGCGCGCGCTGCGGCAGCGCACTGCATTTCCGCATACCGAACAGCATCATGCGCACTTGGGCACTGCTGCTCGCGGCCGCGATCCTCTACATTCCGGCGAACCTGCTGCCGATCCTGCACACTGCGTCGATCGTCGGCTCGCAGGAAGACACGATCATGAGCGGCGTCATCTATTTCTGGGTGTCGGGCGACTGGCCGCTCGCCGTCGTCGTGTTCGTCGCGAGCATCCTCGTGCCGATGCTCAAGCTCGGCGTGCTGCTGATCCTCGTGATCAGCGCGCAGCGCCGCACCGCCTGGCGGCCGATGCAGCGCACGCGCCTGTTCCGGATCGTCGAGCGCATCGGCCGCTGGTCGATGCTCGACATCTTCGTCGTGACGCTCACCGTCGCGCTCGTCCATTTCCGTTCGCTCGCCGTCATCACGGCCGGCCCCGGCGCGCTCGCGTTCGGCTCGGTCGTGATCCTGACGATGCTCGCGTCGATGCAGTTCGATCCCCGCCTGATCTGGGATCCAGTCGAAAACTCAGGGAATCACCATGAATAGTCCGCAAGGCCCGCAGCACGACCAGCCCCGGCCGCCCGATCCGACGATCTCGACGAAAAGCGGCTGGCTGCCGTCGCTCGTCTGGCTCGTGCCGCTGATCGCCGCGCTGATCGGCATCGGCCTCGTGATCAAGTCCGTGCGCGAGCGCGGCCCGGAAATCACGCTCAGCTTCCACAGCGCCGAAGGGCTCGAGCCCGGCAAGACCCAGGTCAAGTACAAGGACGTCGAGATCGGCATGGTCAAGACGATCAAGCTGTCGAAAGACCTGTCGCGGGTGCTCGTCCAGGTGCAGCTCAAGAAGGAAGCCGAGGACTTCGCGGTGAAGGGCTCGCGCTTCTGGATCGTGCGGCCGCGCATCGGCGCGACCGGCGTGTCGGGGCTCGGCACGTTGCTGTCCGGCGCGTATATCGGCGTCGACGCCGGCCGCGGGCAGGATACGCAGACCGACTTCACGGGCCTCGAGACGCCGCCCGCCGTCACGGGCGACCAGAAAGGCACGCAATACGTGCTGCGCGGCGATTCGCTCGGCTCGGTCGACATCGGCTCGCCCGTCTACTACCGCCGCGTGCAGGTCGGCCAGGTGGTCGGCTTCTCGCTCGACAAGGACGGCACGGGCGTCACGTTCAACGTGTTCGTCACTGCGCCGTACGACCAGTACGTCGGCATGAACTCGCGCTGGTGGCAGGCGAGCGGCGTCGACCTGCGGCTCGATTCGAGCGGCCTGAAGCTGAACACGCAGTCGCTCGCGACGGTGATCCTCGGCGGCATCGCGTTCCAGACGCCGCCGAACCAGGGCAGCGGCACGACGGCGCCGAACAACACGACGTTCCGCCTGGGTTCCGACGAAGGCGACGCGATGCGCGACCCGGACGGCCTGCCGCTGCAGGTCGTGATGAACTTCAACCAGTCGCTGCGCGGGCTCGCCGTCGGCGCGACGGTCGACTTCCGCGGCATCGTGCTCGGCGAAGTGACGAACATCGGCATCGACTACGATCCGAAGTCGAAGAACTTCACGATGCCGGTGACGATGAACGTGTATCCGGAGCGCCTCGGCCGCCGCTTCCGCGAGACGATCGAGAGCAAGGGCGAACCGGCCCGCCGCGAGATCGTCGAGCGGCTCGTCCAGCACGGGCTGCGCGGCCAGCTGCGCACCGGCAACCTGCTGACGAGCCAGCTGTACGTCGCGCTCGACTTCTTCCCGAAGGCACCGGTCGTGAAGATCGACACGTCGCGCCAGCCGCTCGAGCTGCCGACCGTGCCGAACACGCTCGACGAACTGCAGCTGCAGGTCGCCGACATCGCGAAGAAGCTCGACAAGGTGCCGTTCGACCAGATCGGTGCGAACCTGAACAGCGCGCTGTCGAACGCCGACAAGCTGTTCAAGCAGCTCGACACGCAGGTCGCGCCGGAAGCACGCGACACGCTGTCGGCCGCGAAGCAGACCTTCTCGACCGCCGAAGCGACGCTGCAGCAGGATTCGCCGCTGCAGTCCGACGTGCGCGGCGCGCTGAAGGAGCTCACGCGCACGCTGCAGTCGCTGAACGCGCTCGCCGATTATCTGGAGCGTCACCCCGAATCGCTGCTCAAGGGCAAGCCAGGAGATCAACAATGACGACACGCGTGAACGGTTTCGCGAGCGGCGCGGCGGCGGCCTTCGCCGCACTCGCGCTCGCCGCGTGCAGCTCGCCGCCCGCGCGGTTCTACACGCTCAGCCCGGCCGACGCCGCCACCCCGGTGCGCACCGCGCCGGCCAACCCGGCGTTCCTGATCGAGGTGCCGTCCGTCGGCGTGCCCGAGCAGGTCGCGAAGAACCAGCTGGTCGTGCAGAAGAACGCCGCGCAGGTCGACGTGCTCGAGCAGGAACGCTGGGCGGCGCCGCCCGCCGACGAGATCCGCCGCGCGCTGTCCGACGATCTCGCCGCGCAGCTCGGCACGATCGACGTCGCGAATTCCGCGTACCCGCCGGGCGTGCCCGTGTATCGCGTCAGCGTGAACGTTCAGCGCTTCGAGTCGTGGCCCGGCAAACGCGCGGCGGTCGACGCGGTGTGGAGCGTGCGCTCGGTCGGCACGCAGGCCGTGATGACGTGCCGCACGAGCGTCGCGGAACCGGTCGCCGACGGCTACGATGCGCTCGTCGCCGGCCACCGGCGCGCGCTCGACGTGATCGCCACGCAAGCCGCAGCCGGCGTGCGCGCGATGGCCGCACGCCGCGGCACGACGCCCGCGGCGGCACCCGCGGCCGGCAGCAAGACGGCCGCCGCGCCGGTCGTGCCGTGCCCGGCCAACCCGACGTCCGGCGGCGGCGCCGGCGCGACGGGCAAGCCCGGCGCATAAGCGGGCAGCGCGCAGGCGAACGTCTGAAGCAGCGTTCGCCGGTGCGGCTTCGTCCGGTGCGGCGGGTCCGCCGGCAGCCGCTTGCATGACGCTGCCGCAGCCGATCGCACAGCGGCTTCATCGGCCGAACGGCAACTTTGCATTGTTTGTCAAAGTCGGCCGGAACCGGCACCATGCAACGCGGTCGGCTTGCGTTTTCCGGCCCGATTGACGATCCTACGCACTTTCACGCGCGCGCCGCTCGTCGTGCGCGCGAGCCGGCGGCGCCGGGCCGCGTTCGGCCCGACCGCCGTGCCTCCCGGCGCCCGCACGCGATCGGCGTGCACCGCAGCGGGGCAGCCGCATCGCGGGTCGCTGCGCATCGTCCGGCAACCGGCCCCGTCTCACCCGTTCTCCCCGGCGCCGCGCCGATTTCCCGGCAGGCATCCCGAACCCGCCCGTCCAGGGCTTTCGCTATTCCGTTTATGTTTCGTTCCCTGACGACCCTGATCAAGAAGTGGCGCGCGTCGCGCAATGCCGGTCACCAGCTCGATGCGCTGCTCGCGCACGCCGACGCCGATGCGTCGTACGCCGAGCGCAGCGAATGGCTGATCGAGCTCGCGCACTGGCTGCGCCGCAACGGCACGATGCAGGCCGCGCAGGACACGCCGGCCGAGCACGACGCCGACACCCGCGCGTATCCGGCCCATGCGCGGCTGCGCTACCTGTTCCACGTGCTCGATCGCAACCCCGCATGGAAAGCGCACGCCGCGCGGATCCTGCGCGGCATCCTGCGCGAGTGCGACGGCATCTCGCTGCTGTGCGACGCCGGCATGCCCGTGCACTCGGGCTTCTTCGGCGCGCTGTTCGAGCGGATCGACTCGTCGCTGATCCCGCCCGCGCCGAACCGCCGCGAGCTGTCGGCGCTGTTCACGCTGATGTTCCCGGCACCCGGGGACGCGCAATGGATCGACGCGCTGCCCGACGACCTGCTCGCGCGCCTCGCCGACCTGTTCTCGTTCGACGTCACCGACGAAGAGCGCCACGAACCGGGTTCGTTCTCGCGCGACCTGCTGGCCGCGCTGCACAACCTGACCTGCCAGATCAGCTCGACCGGCTTGTCGCAGACGGTGCGCAGCCGGCTGTCCGACGACGATGCGCGCAAGCCGCTCGAAACACAGCCGTTCTACCGCCTCACGCGCGCGATGCTCGCGGTCGAGACCGCGCATGCGGCCGTCGAGGACGGCGGCGACCCGAGCAAGCTGCTGCACGAGGTGAACTACCTGCGCGTGCTGCTCGACGAATGCCGGATCGCGGTCGACAACGTGTTCTCGCACCTGTACCAGAACGGCGTGTCGGTCGACATCGTGTTCCAGGTCGAACGGATGCGCATGCGCATCCTGCGCGCCGAAATGCTGCTGAACGCATGGATGGCACGCGACGACCTGCACGGGATGGCACGCCTGACGGCCGAACTGGTCGACGCGAACCAGAACAGCCAGAGCGTCACGCACCTCGTGCGCAGCAACTTCTCGCTGTTCGCGCGCAAGCTCGTCGAGACCAATGCGGACACCGGCGAGCACTACATCTCGCGCGGCCGCGCCGAGTACCTGAAGATGCTGCGGATGGCCGCGGGCGGCGGCCTCGTCACGGTCGTGACCGTGTGCGTGAAGTTCGCGATCACGGGCGCGCACCTGCAGTCGATGCTCGAAGGGCTGCTCGCAGGCATCAACTACGCGGCCAGCTTCATGCTGATGCACTTCCTGCACTTCACGCTCGCGACCAAGCAGCCCGCGATGACCGCGCCGACGCTCGCGCGCGAGCTCGACGACACCGGCCACGACGAAGGCGTGAAGGCGTTCGTGGCGTCGGTGATCGCGTTGATCCGCACGCAGGCGGCCGCGATTTCCGGCAACGTGCTCGTCGTGCTGCCCGTGTGCCTGCTCGTGCAACTGTTCGCAGGCAACGTGCTGCACGCGAACCTGATCTCGCCGGAGAAGGCGCACACGACGCTGCACTCGTTCTCGCTGCTCGGCCCGACGCCGCTCTACGCGGCACTGACCGGCGTGCTGCTGTGGGCGTCGAGCCTGCTCGCGGGCTGGGCCGACAACTGGTTCGTGCTGCACCGGGTCGGCGACGCGCTCACGTACAACCGCCGGCTGCGCCTGACGCTCGGCGCGGCCGGCGCCGCCAAGCTCGCGCACTTCTGCCGGTCGAACGTCGCGGGCGTGGTCGCGAACGTCGGTCTCGGCCTGATGCTCGGCCTCGTTCCGGCGATCGTCACCGTGTTCATGTTCCCGTTCGAGGTGCGGCACGTGACGCTGTCGGCCGGCTCGATCGGGATCGCGCTCGGCGTGCTGGGCAAGGGTGCGCTCGGGACGCCCGAGTTGTGGTGGGCCGGCGCCGGCGTGCTCAGCATGGCGATCCTCAACGTGCTCGTGAGCTTCGCGCTCGCGTTCACGATGGCCGTGCGCTCGCGCAGCCTGCGCCCGACCAAGGTGCGCGCGCTCGTCGGCGCGATCGTCCGCACGGTGCTGTCCAATCCGCTCGCGCTGTTCTGGCCGGCCGGCGGCCAGGCCGCGCGCACCGGCCAGCCGGGCGCGCACTGAGCCTGAGGCGGCGTGACGGTGCCCGGCCGGGCGCCGCTGCGCCCGCCTCCCCGCGCGAGCGCGGCCGTCACGCCGGCGCCTGCCCGCCGAAACGCCGGCCCCGGTCGCGCGCGCCGCGTACAATGGAGGACTTTTGCACGTCCTCTCCCGCCTTATGTCCTCGCCCACCCTGTACGAATTCTTCGCCCCCTGCCCGCGCGGCCTCGAAGCGGCGCTTGCCGCCGAGCTGGCCGAAATCGCCGGCCGCCACCTGAACGGCGCGCCGTTCACCGCGGGCGCGCAGGTGCCGGGCGGCGTCCATTTCAGCGGCGGCTGGGCCGCCGGCATGGCCGCGAACCTCCATTCGCGGATCGCGAGCCGGATCCTGCTGAAGATCGCGCACCGCGCGTACCGCAACGAGCAGGACGTCTATGCGCTCGCGCTCGAGCAGCCGTGGGAGCGCTGGTTCGCGGCAACGCAGACGCTGCGCGTCGACATCACCGCGATCAAGTCGCCGCTCAAAAGCCTCGAATTCGCGACGTTGCGCGTGAAGGACGCGATCTGCGACCGAATGCGCGACAAGACCGGCGCGCGCCCGAGCATCGACACCGGTGCGCCGGACGTGCGCGTATTCGCGTTCCTGACGGCCAACGAGTGCACGCTGTACCTCGACACGTCGGGCGAGCCGCTGTTCAAGCGCGGCTGGCGTCTCGACAAGGGCGCGGCGCCGCTGCGCGAGAACCTCGCGGCCGGCATCCTGCGCCTGACGGGCTGGACGCCCGGCACGGCGCTGTACGACCCGATGTGCGGCAGCGGCACGTTCCTCGCGGAAGCCGCGCAGATCGCGCTCGGCGTGGCGCCCGGCGTCGAACGCCGGTTCGGCTTCGAAAAGCTCAAGCAGTACGACATTACCGCGTGGCAGGGGCTGAAGGTCCCGGCGCTGGACGCGAAGCGCGCGGCGCGCGGCAAGCGCGGCGACGCGCTCGGCGTGTACGGCAGCGACATTTCCGGCGACATGCTCGAGAAGGCGCGCGCGAACCTCGAGCGCGCGGGCGTGCCGTCGGTGTGGCTCAAGCAGGTCGACGCACGCGGGATGACGCCGCCGTGCGACGGGCCGGGCATCATCCTCGCGAACCCGCCTTACGGCGAGCGGATCGAAGTGCGCGGCCGCAGCGCGCGCGGCGAGGTGCGCGAAACCGGCCGCAACCGCGGCAATGACGACGCATTCCGCCGCACGCACACCGACGCGCCGGACAGCGAGTTCTTCAACGCGCTCGGCGATGCGCTGAAGCAGCGCTTCACGGGCTGGCAGGCGTTCCTGCTGACTTCCGACCGTTCGCTGCCGGGCCAGCTGCGGCTGCGCGAATCGGCGAAGACGCCGCTGTTCAACGGCGCGCTCGAATGCCGGCTGTTCCGTTTCGACCTGATCGCCGGCAGCGTGAAGGCGCGCCCGGCCGCGCCGGAAGGCGACGCGTAAGCAACGCAATCGCGCGGGGCCGCCATCGCGGCGCCCGCGCGCTCCCTCCCCGGCGCGGGTCAGTGCTTCGACTTCGACCAGCGCCCCATCGTGAACGGCAGTGCGTGCCCGGTCTCGAGCAGCGTCTTCAGGCTCGACAGCACGACCGGCCACCCGCCGCGAATCCCGCGATCCATCTCCGAACCCGGCACGAGCCCGTCGTGCGTGACGGTCAGCTTCACGACGCCCTCGTGCGGCTCGACGAGATAGGTCACGCGCGATTCCTCGCCCTCTCCCGACGGCGTACGCCACGTGACGACCAGCCGGCGCGGAGGATCGTTCTCGACCACTTCGCCGACGATGTCGACCCGCGACGGATCGTCGTAATCCTGATGTTCCCATCGCGAGCCCGGCCGCCAGTCGGGTGACGCGTTGCGATGCCGTACCCAGTAGTCTTTCGTCAGCTCGGCATTGGTCAGCGCGTCGAACACGCGCTCGGGCGTCGCTGCGATGAAGGTCACGTACACAAAGGCGGGATTACCCATCGTCGTCTCCTGTGCCGCGGGCCGCTTCCAGCCCGCGCTTGAGATCCGCCAGCGCCTGCAGGCGCTGACGCTCGAATTTGCCGATCCAGCGTTCCGCGATGTCGTGGATCGGCACCGGATTCAGGTAATGCAGCTTCTCCCGGCCGCGCCACGTCGTCGCGACGAGGTTCGCGGCCTCGAGCAGCGCGAGATGCTTGCTCACGGCCTGCCGGCTCATCGCGAGCCCGTCGCACAGCCCGGACAGGGTCTGGCCGCTTTTCGCATGCAGCAGGTCGAGCAACTGACGGCGCGTGGCATCGGCCAGCGCCTTGAAAACGAGATCCATGCCGCTCCCGGGTCGATGGCTTTATTATGCAACCAAACAGTTGCATGTAAAGGGCGACAACTCTACTGACAATACGGTGTCAGCAGGCGGCGATCACACTGCAATCCCGGCGCAATGCAAGGCTGGTTTCCGCACCGAACCCGAACAACAACGCAACAAGGAGCTCGTCATGACGTCCGCAACTGCCACCGCAACCCTGGACCGCGCAATCGCCTGGTTCGACATTCCGTCCCTCGATTTCGACCGCGCGATCCGCTTTTACGAAACCGTGCTGCAAACCACGCTGCAGCGCGAAGTGATCGGCGGCGTGCCGATGGCCATGTTCGATCACGAGGCGTCGAGCACGGGCGGCAGCATCGTGTTCGATCCGCAGCAGATGAAGCCGAGCGCGAACGGCGTGCTCGTCTACCTGAACGCCGGCGACTCGGTCGTCTCGGCGCTCGAACGCGCGAAGCGCGCGGGCGGCGTCGTGCAGGGCTCGGTCGTCGAGTTGCCGAACAACTACGGCTACATCGGCTACCTGATCGATACCGAAGGCAACCGCGTCGGCCTGCACGCGCCGAAATGCCACTGAGCACGTCGGCCATCGGGCCGGCGCGGCGCTATCATCGCGAAGTCCCCTTAGCCGTTGGAGTCGAGGTGCTGTCATGACGCGCCGTGCCGACCGCCTGTTCCAGATCGCCGAGCTGTTGCGCGGGCGCCGTCTCACGACCGCGCAGCAGCTGGCCGACTGGCTGTCGGTGTCGCCGCGCACGGTCTATCGCGACGTGCGCGACCTGCAACTGTCAGGGGTGCCGATCGAAGGCGAAGCCGGGATCGGCTACCGGCTGAACCGCAACGCGAGCCTGCCGCCGCTCACGTTCACGGCCGAGGAGCTCGCAGCGCTCGCCACCGGCGCGCGCATGCTCGAGACCTGGGGCGGTGCGCGCTTCGCGAGCGGCGCCCGTTCGGCGCTCGCGAAGATCGCGTCGGCGATGCCGGCCGACAAGCGCACGGCGCTCGACCGCCTGCCCGTGTTCGCGCCGTCGTTCCACATCGACGAGACGTTTTGCGCTAAGGTCGATGCGATCCACCAGGCCATCGACACGCGCCACATCGTCAGCTTCGGCTACCGCGACCGGCTCGGCGCGCATTCGCAACGCCGCGTGTGGCCGCTCGGGCTCGTCTACTGGGGCGGGCGCTGGACGATCGGCGCGTGGTGCGAGCTGCGCGACGATTTCCGCACCTTCGACATCGCGCGGATGGGCGACATCACCGTGCACGAGCAGTTTCCTGACATGGAGGGGCGGCGGATCGCCGACTACATGCGGATCGCGGAAGCGCCGATGCGCTGACGCGTTGATGCGGCACGACGGCGGGCGCGCACCGCGCGGCTGCGCGCCGCCGCCGTTCATTCCCCGGGCCGCCGCGCGGTACCTGGCCCGCCTTTCCCTACGCGTCGAACACCACCGGCCGCTTCGGCCGCTCGTCGACATGCAGCGAAAACACGTCGGCACGCGCATAGTGGCCGACGACGTCGAAGTCGTAGCGTGCGCGCACGAGTTCATCGGTATCGATGCGCGCGGTCACGAGCCCGGCCTCGCCGATCAACGGTTCCGTCAGCAGGTCGCCGAGCGGCCCGACGATCACGCTGCCGCCGCGGATCAGCGGCCGTTCGGGATCCCAGCCCGGCACGTCGATGCCGAGCGCGCGCGGCGACGGCTGCACCTGGCACGCGCTGACGACGAAACAGCGCCCCTCGTGCGCGATGTGCCGCATCGAGCTTTGCCACAGGTCGCGCTCGTCGACGGTCGGCGCACACCAGATCTGCACGCCTTTCGCGTACATCGCGCAGCGCAGCAGCGGCATGTGGTTCTCCCAGCAGATCGCGGCGCCCGCGCGTCCCGCGGCCGTGGCGACGACGGGCAGCGTCGAGCCGTCGCCCTGCCCCCAGATCAGCCGCTCGGTGCCGGTCGGCATCAGCTTGCGGTGCTTCGCGACCAGCCCGTCGCGCGGATCGAAGAACAGCGCCGTGCAGTACAGCGTGCTGCCGCCGCGCTCGATCACGCCGATGACGAGACTCGCGCCGGTACGCTGCGACAGCGCGGCCAGCTCGTCGGTTTCGGGGCCCGGCACGTCGATCGCCTGCGCCGCGTAGCGCGCATACGCGTCGCGGCCCTCGGGCAGCCGGTAACCGAGCCGCGTGCCGAAGATCTCGCCTTTCGGATAGCCGCCGAGCACGGCCTCGGGCAGTACGACGAGCGACGCGCCGCTGTCGCGGATCGCGGTTTCGTAGCCGAGGATCGTATCGAGCGTGGCGCGTGTGCCGGCGGGCGATGCGCCGACCTGCAGCGCGGCGATGACGGAAGTGGACATGAAGGCGTCTCCGATGAATGGGGTGACGCCATCTTTATCGATAAAATCTCATCGATCAAATCGATACAACGATATGTATCATGAACCAGGATGATATCGCCAGCCTCGACCTGAACCTGCTGAAGGTGTTCGAGGCACTGTACGAGGAAGGCGGCGCGAGCCGCGCGGCACTGCGGCTCGGCCTCACGCAGTCGGCCGTCAGCGCGGCGCTCGCGCGGCTGCGCGTGATCTACGCCGATCCGCTGTTCGTGCGTACCGGCCGCGGGCTCGCGCCGACGCCGCGCGCGGACGAGCTGAAGCCGATCCTGTCCGACGCGCTCGACCGCTGCCGCGAAAGCCTCGCGATCGCGGCCGACGGCGGCGAGCGCGTCGGCCGCACGATCTCGATCGGGCTGTCGGACGACTTCGAGATCGCGCTCGGCCGCGCGCTGATCGACGCGGTCGCACGGGATGCCGCGGGCATCCGGCTGATCTTCCGGCAGACGCACAGCGGCATCGCCGGCGACGCACTGCTGCGGCACGGCGTCGATCTCGCGATCGCGTCGGGCGGGTTCTCGGCAAACGGGCTCAGCCGGCGCGCGGTCGCGACGGGCGGCTACGCGTGCCTGATCGATCCGGCCGCCCGCGCGCGGCCGCCGCACACACTTACGCTCGCCGATTTCCTGCGGCGCGATCACCTGCTCGTGTCGTCGGGCGGCGTGATCGGAATCGTCGACGAGGCGCTGGCCGCGCTCGGCCACAAGCGGCGCGTCGCGGCGTCGACCACGCATTTCGCCGCGTTGCCGTACCTGCTCGCCGGCTCCGACGCGGTGGCGACGATTCCCGCGCACGCGGCGCGCGCGATCGCGCAATCGTCGCCCCTGCGTGCACTCGCGTGCCCGGTCGACCTGCCGCGCTATCCGGTGGAGATCGGCTGGCGCACGAGCACGCAGCGCGACCCGGCGATCGTGCGCGTGCGGGACACGATCGCCGCGTGCATCGCGAACCTCGTCGCGCCATGAAAATGGCCCGGCCGGCTTGCGCCGGTCGGGCCCGTCCGGTCGGGCCGCCCTGCATTGAAGCAGGCGCCCGGGTTGCCGGTGCGTGCGTTAATCGACGGCCTTCACCATGTCCTCGATGACCTTCTTCGCGTCGCCGAAGACCATCATCGTCTTGTCCATGTAGAACAGGTCGTTGTCGAGGCCCGCGTAGCCGGCCGCCATCGAACGCTTGTTGACGATCACCGTGCGCGCCTTGTACGCCTCGATGATCGGCATCCCCGCGATCGGCGATTTCGGATCGTTCTTCGCGGCCGGGTTCACGACGTCGTTCGCGCCGAGCACGAGCACGACGTCGGCCTGGCCCAGCTCACCGTTGATGTCCTCCATCTCGAACACGATGTCGTACGGCACTTCCGCTTCCGCGAGCAGCACGTTCATGTGCCCCGGCATCCGCCCGGCAACCGGATGGATCGCATAGCGCACGTCGACACCCTTCTCGATCAGCTTGTCGGTCAGCTCCTTCAGCGCGTGCTGCGCGCGGGCGACGGCCAGCCCGTAGCCCGGCACGATCACGATCGATTCCGCATTGCCGAGCATGAACGACGCATCCTCGGCCGAGCCCGACTTCACCGGCCGCTGCTCCTGCGCGCCCGCCGCGCCACCGGCCGACGCCTCGCCGCCGAAGCCGCCGAGGATCACGTTGAAGAACGAGCGGTTCATCGCGTGGCACATGATGTACGACAGGATCGCGCCCGACGAGCCGACCAGCGAGCCGGCAATGATCAGCATCGCGTTGTTCAGCGAGAAGCCGATGCCGGCCGCGGCCCACCCCGAGTACGAGTTCAGCATCGACACGACCACCGGCATGTCCGCGCCGCCGATCGGGATGATGATCAGCACGCCGAGCACGAACGCGATCGCCGTCATGATGATGAACGGCAGCCACGCCTGCGTGATGACGAACAGGATGCCGAAGCCGAGCATCGCGATCGCGAGCATCAGGTTGATCAGGTGCTGGCCCGCGTACACGACCGGCGCGCCCTGGAACAGCCGGAACTTGTACTTGCCCGACAGCTTGCCGAACGCGATCACCGAACCGGAGAACGTGATCGCGCCGACGAACGTGCCGATGAACAGCTCGACGCGATTGCCGTACGGGATGAAGTTCGACGCGACGGCGTCCTGCGGCACGAGCCCGAACGCTTCCGGCTCGGACACCACCGCATACGCGATGCACACGGCCGCGAGACCGATCAGCGAGTGCATCGCCGCGACGAGTTCCGGCATCTTCGTCATCTCGACGCGCGCGGCGACGAACGCACCGACGCCGCCACCGACGATCAGCGCGCCGAGCACCAGCGCGAGGCCGAGCGGCAGGTTCGCGCCGAGCCAGGCCGCCTGCTTGACGATCAGCGCGACCGTCGTGAGGATCGCGATGGCCATGCCGACCATCCCGAACAGGTTGCCGCGGCGCGCGCTCTTCGGGTTCGACAGCCCCTTCAGCGCCTGGATGAAGCACACCGATGCGACGAGGTACAGCAGCGTAACGACGTTCATGCTCATCGCGCGCCCTCCTTGCCGCCCTCGACACGCTTGGGCTCCTTCTTGCGGAACATCTCCAGCATTCGCCTCGTCACGAGAAAGCCGCCGAACACGTTGACGGCCGCGAGCGCGACCGCGAGCGTGCCGAAGAACTTGCCGGTCACGCCGACGGTGAGCGCCGCCGCGAGCATCGCGCCGACGATCACGATCGCCGAGATCGCGTTGGTCACGGCCATCAGCGGCGTATGCAGCGCCGGCGTGACGTTCCAGACGACGTGGTAGCCGACGTACACCGCCAGCACGAAGATGATCACGTTGATCACCGTGTGATTGATGACTTCCATGGTCTCCTCCGTTATTTGCGCGTGACTTCGCCGTCGCGGCACAGCAGCGTCGCGGCGACGATGTCGTCGGTCAGGTCGATGTTCAGCGTGCCTTCCTTCGCGACGATCAGCTTCATGAAGTCGAGCAGGTTGCGCGCGTACAGCGCCGACGCGTCCGACGCGACCATCGACGCGAGGTTCGTGTAGCCGGCGATCGTCACGCCGTTGTGCACGATCACCTGGTCAGCGACCGTCAGCGGGCAGTTGCCGCTCTTCCTCCCGTCGAATTCCGGGCCGCGGCCGGCCGCGAGATCGACGAGCACCGAGCCCGGCTTCATCGACTGCGCGGTTTCGACCGAGATCAGCGTCGGCGCCGGGCGCCCGGGAATCAGCGCGGTGGTGATCACGATGTCGGCCTGCTTCGCACGCTCGTGCACGAGCGCGGCCTGGCGGCCGAGCCACGACGGCGGCATCGGGCGCGCATAACCGCCGACACCCTGCGCGGCTTCGCGCTCCTCATCGGTTTCGAACGGGACGTCGAGGAATTTCGCGCCGAGCGACTCGATCTGCTCCTTCACGGCCGGCCGCACGTCGGATGCCTCGATCACCGCGCCCAGCCGCTTCGCGGTCGCGATCGCCTGCAGGCCCGCGACGCCTGCGCCGAGAATCAGCACGCGCGCGGCCTTCACCGTGCCCGCGGCCGTCATCAGCATCGGGAAGAAGCGCGGATACAGCGCCGCGGCGACGAGCACGGCCTTGTAGCCCGCGATGTTCGCCTGCGACGACAGCACGTCGAGACTCTGCGCACGCGTCGTGCGCGGCGCGGCTTCGAGCGCGAAGCCCGTCACGCCGGCCGCGGCGAGCTTCGCCGCCTGCTCGCCGTTGAACGGCTCGAGCATGCCGACCAGCACGGAGCCGCGCTTGAGCAATGGCAGTTCAGTGTCGGTAGGCGCCTGGACCTTGAGCACGACGTCGGCATCAAAAGCAGCCGACTGGTCGGTCAATTCGGCACCGGCGGCCGCATAGGCTTCGTCGGGATAACTGGCTGCGCTGCCCGCCCCTTTCGCGATACTGACGCGATGTCCGGCAGCCGCGTATTTCTTCACGGTTTCCGGCGTCGCAGCCACACGCGCCTCGTTCGCCCGCGTTTCAGCAGGCACTCCAATATGCATCGTCAGTTCCTCCAGTCATTGTCAGTATTTCTTTTCTTGCGATTTTTACTGCACAACGAGCCGGACAGGCTGACTTACCGGCTCACGGGCAACGGCGTTCACGCTGCACTTTAACCGAAAGCGATGGTCACGCCAGCACATTCCGCACGATCGTGCGCGAATGCGACATTAGCCGGGCTCGTGTCGCCGCGCATCGGCGGGACGGATGATTTGCGAGGGTCGGATTCGTCTAACCAGACGCCGGGCAGCGTTCGGGCGCAACCGGTAAAATGCCGAACCATGAAACCCGAAATCTGGACCCCGCATGTGACGGTCGCCGCGCTCGTCGAGCACGCCGGCCGTTTTCTCGTGATCGAGGAAGAAACCTCGACGGGCCTGCGCATCAACCAGCCGGCCGGTCATCTCGAAGCCGGCGAAACGCTGGCCGACGCCGTGATCCGCGAGACGCTCGAGGAAACCGCGCACCCGTTCACGCCCGACGCGCTCGTCGGCGTCTATCTCGCGCACTACGACCGCCCCGGCACCGCCGGTGCGACCTACCTGCGCTTCACGTTCTGCGGCACGGCCGGCGAGCCGGTCGCGGGCCACGCGCTCGACGACGGCATCGTCCGCACGCTGTGGATGACGGCCGACGAACTGCGCGCCTGCAGCGAGCGCCATCGCTCGCCCGCTGTGATGCGCTGCGTCGACGACTATCTCGCCGGGCGGCGCATTCCGCTCGATTTCGTGCACACGCATTCGGTCGCGCCGCGCCCCGAGGCATTCGAACGTCAGGCGGTCAACAAATGAGCAAGCGCCGGGTAGTGGTAGGCATGTCGGGCGGCGTCGATTCGTCGGTGACCGCGTGGCTGCTGAAGGAACAGGGCTACGACGTGGTCGGCCTGTTCATGAAGAACTGGGAAGACGACGACGACGGCGAATACTGCTCGACGCGCCAGGACTGGATCGACGTCGTGTCGGTGGCCGACCTGATCGGCATCGACGTGGAGGCCGTCAACTTCGCGGCGGAATACAAGGACCGCGTGTTCGCCGAGTTCCTGCGCGAATACTCGGCCGGCCGCACGCCGAACCCCGACGTGCTGTGCAACGCCGAAATCAAGTTCAAGGCGTTCCTCGATCACGCGATGTCGCTCGACGCGGAAATGATCGCGACCGGCCACTACGCGCGCGTGCGCGAGCGCGACGGGCGTTTCGAACTGCTGAAGGCCTTCGATCATACGAAAGACCAGTCGTACTTCCTGCACCGGCTGAACCAGGCGCAACTGTCGAAGACGATGTTCCCGCTCGGCGAGATTCCGAAGACGAAGGTGCGCGAGATCGCCGCGCAGATCGGGCTGCCCAACGCGAAGAAGAAGGATTCGACCGGCATCTGCTTCATCGGCGAACGGCCGTTCCGCGATTTCCTGAACCGCTACCTGCCGACGAAGCCCGGCCCGATGAAGACGCCCGACGGCAAGGTCGTCGGCGAGCACATCGGCCTCGCGTTCTACACGTTCGGCCAGCGCAAGGGCATCGGTCTCGGCGGCAGCAAGAGCGGCAGCGGCGAGCCGTGGTTCGTCGCCGCGAAGGACATCGCGTCGAACACGCTGTACGTCGTGCAGGGCCACGATCATCCGTGGCTGCTGTCGCGCCAGCTCGTCGCCGGCAACGTGAGCTGGGTCGCCGGCGAGCCGCCGGCCGAAGGCTTCGCGTGCGGCGCGAAGACGCGCTACCGGCAGGCCGATGCCGCGTGCGTGTTCGGCACGGCCACGCCCGGCCCGGAACGCGAAGCGCGCTTCTCGCTCGCGTTCGACGCTGCGCAGTGGGCCGTCACGCCGGGCCAGTCGGCCGTGCTGTACGACGGCGAGATCTGTCTCGGCGGCGGCATCATCGAAAGCGCGACGACCGGCCAGGCAGCGCCCGCGGAAGGCCACGCGCCGGCGCTCGCCGAAGCACGTTGACACATATTCGGTTTAGACTTGCGGCACGCCGCGCCCGGCGGAACACGATTCAGCCGAGGCCGGCAGACCGCCGCGCAGCGCACGCATGGCGGTATTTCAAGATTCTTACGGAGTCCCCATGCTTTCACGACGCTATCTGGCGATGTGGTGTGCCGTCCTGCTGCTCGCCGCGACGGCCGCGCTCGCGTCGATCCACACGCTTTCCTGGCTATGGATCCTGATCCCCGCCGCCCTCGTCGCGCTCGGCCTGTACGACCTGAAGCAGGACCGTCACGCGATCCTGCGCAACTATCCGCTCTGGGGTCACTTCCGCTTCCTGTTCGAGTTCATCCGCCCCGAGATCCGCCAGTACTTCGTCGAGGACGACACCGACGAGAAACCGTTCTCGCGCGCGCAGCGCAGCCTCGTCTACCAGCGCGCGAAGAACGTCGCCGACAATCGCCCGTACGGCACCGAGCTGAACGTGAAGGCCGTCGCGCACGAATGGATCAGCCATTCGCTCGCGCCGACCAAGCTGCCGAACCACGATTTCCGCATCCGCGTCGGCGCGAATCGCGCGCAACCGTATGACATTTCGATCTTCAACATCTCGGCGATGAGCTTCGGCTCGCTGTCCGCGAACGCGATCCGCTCGCTGAACCTCGGCGCGAAGAAAGGCGGTTTCGCGCACGACACCGGCGAAGGCTCGCTGTCGAAGTACCATCGCGAGAACGGCGGCGACATCATCTGGGAAATCGCGTCGGGCTACTTCGGCTGCCGCAACGACGACGGCACGTTCAACCCCGACAAGTTTGCGAAGCAGGCCGCCGATCCGCAGGTCAAGATGATCGAGGTGAAGCTGTCGCAGGGCGCGAAGCCCGGCCACGGTGGCGTGCTGCCGGCCGCGAAGATCACGCCGGAGATCGCCGAGACGCGCGGCGTGCCGATGGGCAAGGACTGCATCTCGCCCGCGACGCACTCGGAATTCTCGACACCGCGCGGGCTGCTCGAATTCGTCGAGCGGCTGCGCACGCTGTCGGGCGGCAAGCCGACCGGCTTCAAGCTGTGCGTCGGCCATCCGTGGGAATTCTTCGGGATCGCGAAGGCGATGATCGAGACGGGCATCGTGCCGGACTTCATCGTCGTCGACGGTGCGGAAGGCGGCACGGGCGCGGCGCCGCTCGAATTCACCGACCACGTCGGCGTGCCGCTGCAGGAAGGGCTGCTGCTCGTGCACAACACGCTCGTCGGGATCGGCGTGCGCGATCGCGTGAAGCTCGGCGCGAGCGGCAAGATCATCACCGCGTTCGACGTCGCGCGCACGCTCGCGATCGGCGCGGACTGGGTGAACTCGGCGCGCGGCTTCATGTTCGCGGTCGGCTGCATCCAGGCGCAGACCTGCCATACGGGCCGTTGCCCGACCGGCGTCGCGACGCAGGACCCGGTGCGCCAGCGCGCGCTCGTCGTGCCCGACAAGGCCGACCGCGTGTACAACTTCCACCGCAATACGCTGCACGCGCTGCAGGAACTCGTGCAGGCGGCCGGCCTCGCGCATCCGTCCGAGCTGCGCGCGCATCACATCGTGCAGCGCATCGCGCCGCACGAGGTCCGGCTGATGTCGCAGTTGCTGAAGTACCTGAAGCCCGGCGCGCTGCTCGACGGCCACACGTGCGGCTTCACGCTGTACGACAAGTGGTGGCCGATCGCGCGCAGCGATTCGTTCACGCTCGGCGAGGCCGTGTACGCGTCGATCGAGTAACGCTCGCGACCGCCCCGCTCCCGGGCGGCCCCGCAAAAAGAAAAGCGCCCCGCGGGGCGCTTTTCTTTCGTCTGCCGAATGCGTGAATGCGTATCCGGCAGTGGCTCAGTTCTGCGGCAGCGTGTCGGCGAACGATTGCCGCTGCAGCAGCTTCACGAAGTGCTTGTCGAGGTTCGGGTGGCGATCGCGCCAGTTGACCTCGGGCATCCGGAAGTCGAGATAGCCGAGCGCGCAGCCGAGTGCGATGTCGGCGAGCGAGTAATGATTACCGACGCACCACGTCTTGCCGCCGAGACCCTGCGACATCGCAACGAGCGCATCGTCGATCTTGCGCTGCTGGCGCGCGATCCAGCTCGCGCTGCGCTGCACCTCGTCGCGCATCGTGTGTTCGAGACGAATCGCGACCGCCGCGTCGAGCACGCCGTCGCCCAGCGCTTCCCAGCAGCGCACTTCGACGCGCTCGCGGCCCGACTGCGGAATCAGCTTGCCGACCGGCGACAGCGTATCGACGTATTCGCAGATCACGCGGGAATCGAACACCGCGGCACCATCTTCCATCACGAGGCACGGGACCTTGCCGAGCGGATTCGATGCATGAATATCCGTGTCCGGCGCCCACACGTTCTCGAGCTCCAGCTTGTAGTCGATCTTCTTTTCAGCGAGCACGATCCGCGCCTTTCGGACGTACGGGCTGCTGAGCGAACCGATTAATTTCATCATCTGCCTTTTTAAGGGAACCGCCGA